>JAJZNX010000037.1 GCA_021852275.1 Planctomycetota bacterium
TTGCACATACAGCACGTTCACTCCATGGCCGGCGGCATTGATGCCTGGAGTCTGACGGTAGATCCTGCGGTGCCGCGGTATCGCTGAAGTAAAGGAGTAACCATTGCAACGCCTTGGCCAGGTATTTGCCATCGTTATAGTCGCAGTTGGCATAGCGACAGGCTTATCGTTGGTGCCGCGAGTGGCGGCCGCGGGTGGTACCAATTCCGGCAATGTCTTGACGTACCATAACGATGGGTTTAATAACGGTCTTAATTCAGAAGAAACGATATTAACACCGCAGAATGTTGCATCATCGCGATTCGGCAAACTGTTCACAGTGCATCTGGCCGGGCCGGAATCTGGTCAGCCGCTGTTTAAGTCCGCGGTCAATATAACGGTGGGGCGGCATCAGGGTGTGCAGAATGTTGTATTTGTCGCCTTGAACAATGACAATGTCTGGGCGATCAATGCGGATAACGGCACAGTGTTGTGGAAAGCCAGCCTGCTGACAAAATTTCACGGCAATGCGGATGTAGTAAAGGCGGCGGACGGCAATTACTGGAAGGGCTACAACCGCTTTCCGGTAGAAGATACGCCGGCCATTGATCCGGATAATAACGTGCTGTATGTGCAATGCGAGGAAAGTGAGCAAGGCCCCGGTACGGGCAGAGTGTTACATTGGATTCACCTGCTGGTTGGAATAAAAATTTACAACGGCAAACGCTACGCCACCGCCGATATCGCGGAAGGTTTGGGCAATGCCCGTTATATCCGCGGGCCAGCGGTAAGGCGGCGTGGGGGTGGGAAGACGGTATTTGATGCCTGCGATTTGACCTGCCGCTGTTTGACCTTTGATCCGGTCAATCACACGGTTTACATGGCCTGGGCGGATCCCGGCGACCATGGTCCGTATAACGGCTGGGTGGTGGGGTACAATGCCATCCGAAATGCCGCCGATACGCTGGATTGTACGGCGCAATGGTGTGCTGTGCCCACCGGGCACGGCACCGGCAGTACCCGGTTCAGTGATGGCGCGGGCGGTATCTGGCAGGGTGCGGGTGCTATTGCCGTGGATAAGCACGGCAATTTGTATGTCGAAACCGGAAATGGAACTTTTGACACGAAGTTGATCAAGGCTCCGTACAGCGGTCGGCTGAACACGGATGTGCCTGATCTGCGGGTACCGATCGGCGGTGATTATGGAGATTCGGTGGTAAAGCTTTCTCCAGACGCTGACCGCCGGCAACATCGGGATAATCCCAATGGCTTTGGCCTGCATGTAAGTGATTATTTCACTCCCCGTGATGAAGAGGTGCTCAATAATACGGACCGGGACCTGGGTTCCAGCAGCCCGGTGTTGCTGTCTGGTTCTGTGGGCAGCCTCCAGCACCGGAAGCTGATGGTAATCAACGATAAGCAAGGCATTATTTATCTATTGGATCGCCACGACATGGGCGGTTATCACGGTGATGCTGCAGGTGATGGGCGGGCCGGCTTTAATGATGTTGTTCAACAACTCAATTCGGCTACAGGCGGTGCGTTTAGTACGGCGGCTTTTTACACCGGGGGTAAGCGCGGCGGAGGAACTATTTTCTACGTAGCAGTGGGCGATGCGGCCAAGGCGTTTGCTATTTCCCATGGTCATATCAAGGCTCATCCCACCAGCACTTCCTTTCATAGTTATGGCCGGTATGGTTACCCGGGTTCGAC
This sequence comes from Planctomycetota bacterium, assembly GCA_021852275.1. Lineage (GTDB taxonomy): Bacteria > Planctomycetota > Phycisphaerae > WQYP01 > WQYP01 > JABEVA01. The sequence goes on from JAJZNX010000037.1 coordinate 1,693, forward strand.
CCCGGAAATATCGAGCAACGGCAGCCATGATGCTATTCTCTGGACCTTGAATCCGGGGAAGAATAGTCTGGTGGCCTACAATGCGGCTGATCTTGGTAAGTTGCTTTTTAACAGTGCGGTGGGCGCAGATCGCGGACTGGTGGGGCGGATTGTCTGCTTCAACACTCCTATGGAGGCCCATGGGCATGTGTACGTGGGCACGAGTGATGCCTTAAATGTTTATGGCTTGCAGAGTGAAAAGCCGCACCGGCCGTAGCCGCCCTTATACGGCCCCATGTTTTAGTGCCCGTCAGAACGCCTGGAGTTTTTTGGGATTGGCGCATCTGGCTCGGTGGTGCTACGGGATTGGCTTGTTGGAAGAGGCTGCTTTTTTGTGGCGTGGCGGCCGTTTTGTCATTTCCGCGGCGAACGGGCGTGGGTGACGGCAGTGCATGGCTCAAGTGGTTGAGCCTAGCCAGCCAAGCATGGTGAAGGGAGCGGGGGCGATGGCGGATTAAATGAGAGGAGGGCAAAGAGAGTAGAATAAATTTAATATGATTCATTAAGTTGTGAATTTTACATTTGACCCAGATTGTTAACTCTGGTAAACTTTGTCATCGGTTGTGGATGGAAATATGCTATTTTTTGGGCATATTTAGGATGTTGTTCACGGATCGATGATGAATCAAACGGTAATAGATCGGGATGGTGCGCGATGACGGGTCAGTGCTTTCGATTTTCAAGGGGCTTAGGCCTCATGGTCCTGGGGGTTGCGGGAGCGGGCCGATTGGCATGGGCAGGTCCATTGGTATCGGCAAGCCAGCATGTCCGCACCAATCTGGCGCGCATGACGGTGACGGCGCTTCGTCGCCGAGCGGCCGCGCCCGTGAGTTGGCAAACGATTTACAATTACCATGGTGGACTTGTGCCCGCCGGTACACGGATTTTTGCCGCAGGCAAATGGATTGATCCGGGGGTGCATATCGGCCCTGCGGGCATTGGTTTTTCGTTTCCGCATTTACCGGCGCATCCGAGAAGCGCCTCGGAGTGGATCAACGCGGCTTTTGAGGTGGAACGGCCCATCGCCAATTATCCGACGCGCGTTACCGTGACTTACCAGTCTTATTTCAATCAAAACATCGGCGTGCCCTACGGGTGGTGGTCCCCCATAACGTTCAACCGGGCGGACCATGAATTTACGGCATTGTTTTCCGCGACGCGCGGCATTGCCAACAATAAAATAAAAGGGTTGCTGATCCATCCGGTGGGCACCAATACGCTGGTGTGCACATTCGGTGGAGGCCAAAAGCCGACGATACTGATCAACGGCCGCAATGGCCGGGCTATTTTTCCGCATATTGTTTTGCCCAAGCCGGGGGCCATGCTGTTGCCCGGATTTGGCATAGGCAACGCTATGACACTGTTGCCTGTCGACCACGGTCGATGGTACACCATCCGGTCGGTGAGGATTGAGCAACTGCGGCCGCCGCTGGCGGCTTCGGCGGTAGCTGCGGTGAACTTGGATGTGCCCGGTGCTGTTCCCGTGCGCGTCACCATCGAAGTGGTCAACAAAAATGATGACGCGGTGGGCTATGTGCTGCGCGATGTGTGGGTGAATCCGGGGCGGCACCATTTATTTTGGGATGGCATCAACCAGCGACAAAGCCAGCCGCAAAATACTCGCTGGATTCAAGCCGGCGATTACAGCTTCCGCCTGACGACCAGCCTGGTGCATGTATCCTACGCCGGCGAGCCGGACAACAGTGTGCGGCCCTACAATTCCCGCAGCTATGCGCAAGTGGGCTGTACGGCCCTGGCGCTAACGCCGCCCGGCACGGTGGCGCATGTTCGCAGGCACATATATAACAACAATTCTGGACGCAATCTGCATCCCAATACCACCAACTCCGTCCAGTTGGTATGTATCGGCTACGATTCCAATCGGGGGGAATGGGTTGGTGCCCATGGGACGGTGATCAGCACTGAAACCGGAAACGGACACATGCAGGCCGGCCGCGGTCTGGCCTTGACTCCGCCCGATCCGGCCGCGCCGGCCGATCCCAACCACCAGTACTATTTCGCTTCTACAGCCGTTGATGGGCGTCCATCCATAGTCAGTTGTTCGTTGCCCAACGGCCCATGGCCAAGCCACGCCAAAAAGTTTTCCAGTCGGGAATGGAATCGCGGTGGGCCGCATTTTCAACCCAACACCCTGTACACGGATGCCGTTTTGCCGCCGCCACCGGCCCCCCGGAATTCGCCCGAGGAGCCAACCTGGGAACTCTGGCAGCGCGGCTTCTACGGTTTGCAAATCGGCGATCACGGCAAGCTGCTGTTTGCCTGTGACAACGCGGATAATCGTCTGGAGGTACTCAATATCGGTGGCAGCGGTGCGGCCATTACTGAAATTCCCATCCGTTACCCGATGTACGTGGCGTTGGCACCGGCCGGCGCGGCGGAGGCTCCGGCTGGAGTCCGTTGGGTTTATGTGGATTCACCCAGGATGGGGGTCTTAAGAATCGCCTGGCACACGGCGGGCAACACGTTTGGCAAGCCGGTTTGCATCACACCCGCGGCCGCGTTTGCCTTTCCGCGTGGGATTGCGTTTGACGCCGCGGCCAATCGACTGCTGGTGTGCGATGCATATAACCTGCAGCGCACCAAGGTGGCCAACCAGATTGTGGTGATTGATCCGCTGACGGGGAAGGTGCTGGCGCGTTTTGGCAAACGGGGCGGGGTGAACCCCAATGTCGGCGGGCATATCACCCGCGATGTGTTTACCTGCCCTTTGACCATTGTAGCCGATTCGACCGGGGCTGTTTGGGTAAACGATTACTTCACCGGAGAGGTGCGAAAATATGCTTTTAATCCCGTTACCAATGTCTTTCATCTGCTCCTGCGGACCTTAGGCCCGAATACCACGAATATCTCGCAGTTTTACTGGATGCCCGGTGCCTTACCGACGAAGGTATGGGCGTTCGGCAATTTTTTTGTGGGGTATAATTCCAAACTTTCCGCCAACGGCCGCTACACCGATCAAAGAGCGGATAATGTCTCGACGATGCCGCCCGGTCAGGACAATTTACGGCCTTTTGCCCATTTTGTCCGCATGCATGGCCACGTTTACGCCACATTTGCCGGCAGCGGGGACGTTTATGAAAAGCTCGGCCACCGTTGGATCCGGCGTGCTGCGTTTGGCCATGTGGCGCGTTTTACCTTAGGCCCGGATCTGGATGCTCAGCAAGCCGCCCAGGCCGCCGGCCTGCTGGCCAAACCCGGTCAACCGCCGACGGCTTTGGACAAGGCCATTGCCGCCTCCGGCGATCAGCACTGGCAGACCCGGCAATGGGCATGGTCGGACCTTAACGGCGATGGGAAAATGGAGTATTCCAAGCAGAATCCGGAATTTAAAATAGCCTTTCATAAGGTTCCCATTCGCACGACCTACCTGCCGGCCAGCCCATGGCTGCGTCCATCGGACGGTGCATTTATTTTGCCGGTGGATCCGGTACCCCCGGCGCACCGTCCGGATGCTCCCGGTCTGGCGGTTATTGTGCCTAAGCTCATCCATGGCCATCGGTCCTACAACTGGGCCGATGCGCGGATCATAGAGTGTACTCCAGGGCCGCCGGTGATGGACGTGTGTACCCAGGGTGGACGATATTTTGTGCTCCGCGATCAACGCCACGATGTGGGACCGGGCAACATTAATTCACTGCAATGCTACAGTGCGGCGGGTAAACTCCTTTGGACCCGGGAAAAAAGTGACTACTCCATTATCAGTCTGGAACCGGTTGGTCGCGGCCTGATAGCCACCATGGAGCGCAGTTGGTTTGAAGACGGCCCCGTGTCCATTCGGACCACCGCAGGGGACTTGGTGTGTCAGGTATTTTGCCGGCAGCAGGGAGATTGCTGGTCGCCGGGAACGCTGCGCGTCAATGCGGATACCGCGATGATTGGGTTGGTGCAGGCCTACAAGGTAACCGGACTTACCAGCGTTCGCACCGTTACTGCCGAGGTGCGGCTGGGTGCCGGCGGCAATTGACGATTCACCGTGACTGACTGGAGTTTCCCGGTGGGGAGGCGCGCATCCAAGGACTGGCCGGAGGTGGCTATACGCGTGTGGGGGTGGCAGAGGTGGGGGGCGGGGGCGAATTTATTTTTTTCTGTCCCGGCTTGCGGCGCGGATGGAACTTGGAGCGGTGCCGTAAAAACGGCGGAATTGCTTGTTAAAGTGGCGCGGGTCCGGCATGCCGACGGTGGCACCGATGGTTTTGATCTGCATGTCGGTTCCGTCCAGGAGACTGCGGGCATAACGCAACCGTTGAACCAGAATGTAACGGGCGATGGTCATGCCGTGGCGGCGGTGAAATTGCCTGGACATATAGTTTCGGGACAGACCTGCACGCCGACATAAAACCGTTACAGACAAGCATTGATCGAGCCGCTGGCATATATCGGCAGCCAGCGAATCCACCTTGTCGGCGGCGGTGCCGACGGCCGTACTCCGCGGTTGTTGCCGCCCATCACCGGCCAACCATATCAAGAATTGCTGCAAGGCCAGATCGGCTGCGGCCGCGTGCAGTGGCGAAGCCGAAAGCCGAAGGGCGCCGCCACGAAGATGCAGTTGGGTGATGATTGAAAATTGTTCTTCCAGGTAAGCACGTCGCCCAGCCAACCTGCAATGTGGCGGTAAATCCAGCAGCGGACCGATGCGCGGCTGTGGCCGAAAGTGAATACACCAATGCCGGCCCGGCGCTGTGATTTCGTAACGGGAAGGCCCGCCCGGCGGCGAAAACGTCAGATCGCCCGGCTGGAGGGTGTAACGTCGGCCCGCCAGCTCCAACACCCCGGTATAATCATGGAGATGCAAGGCCCATGTATCGTGCCGGTACGTGATATTCAAGTGCTGCTCCGGCATTGCAAAGCGGCCAGCTTGAGCAATTTCCGGAATGCAGCGAATCGGCCAGACAAATCCCTTTGCCACGGTCACGGTATATCTCCACAAGACCATGCAGAAGTGGTGAAATTTTACCACTAAAAGGCCACATTTTCCAATTGCATGCCAATGACCGGCCTGGGCATAATGAATGGATAGCCCGCGTTGGACGGGCTGGCTTTTTATAAAGGTGCGTCTATGGCGACTTCAGGGTTAACTGCGGAACAAAAGCGATTCTACGATGAAAACGGATTTGTGGTATGTCGGGGGCTGCTGCCGGCGCATGAGGCCATGGTGTTGCGGCAGGAATGCCATGAGTTGGCGAGCCGCCTGATTAAATTCCGGAGCATCAATGCGGCATGGGCCACAGTTCAGCATACAAAGACCGTGGTTCAACATTGTCACGATGTGCAATTTTATTCCGCCGCGTTCAGCCGGTTGATTGTGGATCCGCGTTTCACTGCAGTGGCCGCCTCTATCATCGGCCCCAACGTGCAATTGCATCACACAAAAATGTTTATCAAACCGCCGGAGAAAGGTGCTCCCTTTCCGATGCATCAGGATTACCCGTACTTTCCCCACCAGCGCCACACCATGATTGCGGCCATTTTTCATTTTGACGATGCTCCGGTAGAAAGGGGCTGTGTGCGATTTGTGCCTGGCTCCCACAAGCTCGGGCCGATACCGGTATCCACGCCCGATTCTTCGCTTCCGCCCGACCAATATCCCATTGACAAGGCCGTGCCTTGTCCGGCCAATGCCGGCGATGTGGTATTCTTTAACTACCTGACCATTCACGGTTCGGGCATTAACGCCAGTTCGGAAGCCCGCACCACGCTTTTAGTGCAAATGCGAGATCCAACGGATCCGCCGCTGAAACGGACCCATGAATCTCGTGGCCAGGGGATGATGCTGGCAGGGGTGGATTCATCCTGCTGTACTACCAAGGCGCTGGAGGCTGCGGTGGAATCCGCGGTGGTGACAGCCGGCAAGATGTAACAGGTTGCTTACAGGCTTGATGGAATAAAATCAAACGCACCGTCCTGATGCACCAGCAGGAATTTACACGGTAGCGGTCCCTGGTTTTTCAAGCAATGAGGCAATGCTACGGGGATGCGGCAGCTCTCTCCAGGCTGGAGGGTATGTTGCGGCCGGCCCTGAATTTCCACGGTTACCGCCCCGGTTATGCAGTAGCAAAGCTCCTGAGCCTGCGAGTGTATGTGGGCGGGCACAAGCCGGCCTGGAGCAACTGTTATTTCCGTGATGCGGACATCGTCGGTATCGACCAAAATATGATATTCGCCGTTGGTGAAATGGGGTTCATTGGTCATGGATTTCTCCTTGTGTCGGCAGGGTCGGGGGCGAACGGATAGCCGGTCTGTTGATTATAGTCGCGGTGCTACCAGAGGTTCAGGCACGTTTACGCACAGCCAACTGCAAGTGAGCGGCCCGGCCTGTTGCCACCGGATCCCGCGCCAACAGCGACTCCATGGCCAACATCTGTTTGATGGCACCGCTGGTTTGAAAAAACTTGCGGTTTTGTCGCACCGGCAGAATGGTTTTCCCGATCATGGAAATCAATGCAAAGCCGGATTTAGCGGCCAGATGTTCAATCTGCTGCGGGGTAAACATACGGACATCAAATTGCTCCCGCCGATCTGCGGTCAGCCAGTGGGTTTTGCCGCTGCGTACAAAATCATCGAGATGATCAAGCTTGCCGGCGCTGACAAAATGGTCCAGTGCGGCCAGCAAGTTGTCTACGGTAAAGACCACCACGCCGTCGGGCTTCACCACACGGTGCAGTGCGGATAAACATGCGGCGGCATCGCCGCAGATTGAAACCACATCGCCCAGGGCGATAGCGAGTGAAAAATGATTCGGCGGCAGTGATTGAAGCGTTTTGGCATCATCGACTTGCAATGTAGCCCGGTCGGCCTTGCTGCGCAAGTCCGTGGTTTCGGACCAGGTTTGGAGCTTTCGCTCGACCATTTCCAGCATCTTGGGAGAATGATCTACAAAACTCGTCGGAAAGCCGGCCTTGAGCAATTTAAAACCCCATTTGCCGGTACCGCATCCCAAATCCAGTATGGCCCCATCTGGAGATGCAGGTACAAACGTTTTCAGATGTTCCCACGTGAGCTGATCGTGAAAATCCCAAAAGGGATCATCGTAAATGTTGTCGTAAACCGGGGCCACGCGATTATGATAAGCGCGCGACTTATCCGATGAATCCCTGTGGCCCATGTGACACCTCTACATCAACACAGATGCCGGTCCGTTCCGGCATCCGCCATCACTTTACCCGCGGGGCGGTTATTTTGCCTGCCTGATGCATCCTATGGTGGCGTCAGACGGAATGTGCGGCCACAATAGCGAGGCATTGCTGGAGTAAAACCTCATGGCCAAGTCCAAAATTCCCGATCGCAGCCATATTTGCACGGAACACGCTAATCCGGCTTCGCAGTCGTTGGATATAATGCCGGTGCTGCAAGCCGTTCTGCTGATGAATCAGGAGGATCAGCGTGCTGTAGCCGCCGTTGGTGCGCAATCGGAAGCGATTGCCCGGGCTGTGGAGATGGTTTCCACTGCTTTTGCTCGAAAAGGGCGGCTGATCTACGTGGGAGCAGGAACCAGCGGTCGTCTGGGCGTGCTGGATGCGGCGGAATGTCCTCCCACATTTTCCACCGATCCGGGCATGGTGGTGGGTGTTATAGCCGGCGGCCCCACGGCGTTGACCAGCTCCATTGAAAATGTGGAAGATGACGATACTGCGGGAGCAGCGGCGGTGGGAAATCTGGCGGTGGGTGCTGACGATGTGGTGTTTGGTATTGCAGCGGGTGGCACGACGCCGTTTGTTTACGGAGCGCTGGAGGAAGCCCGGCGGCGGCAAGGGAAAACAATTTTTCTGGTGTGCACCGCCCGGGAGCATGTTACGATTCCGGTTGACCTTATCATTGCGGTGAATACCGGTCCGGAAGTGTTGACCGGCTCCACGCGACTTAAAGCCGGCACGGCCACAAAACTGGTGTTGAATACTGTTACCACGTTGTCCATGGTGCGGCTTGGCAAGGTCATGGGTAATACGATGGTGGATCTGGATGCGGCCAAAAATTCCAAGCTTGTGGATCGTGGGGTTCGCATTATTCAAGAATTTACGGGCGTCAGCCGCGCCCAAGCGTTGGAATTGCTGTTTCAGGCGCAAGGCCGTGTGAAACGGGCCATCGTCATGCACCATCATCACTGCGACGCCGCTATCGCCGACCGGCTGCTGGCGGAGGCTGGCGGCCGACTACGTGCGGTGCTCAAAGTGCCATAGCCATGCAGTGTTATTGTGCGGAGGCAATCTTCGGCAAGATCAAAAATGGATTATGTCGCTTTGCGTCCGCCGCGGCTTTGGCGGCTTTGGCCAACTGCTGCATCTTTTGGGCGTTATCCGGTGCAAGCTGAGCCAACTGCAGATAAACCATGGTCTGCACGGCGGGTGTAAGCCATTTTACCGGCGAGGTGCCGGATGGATACAGGCTACGGGCCTGACCCAGCACACTTAGCGACTTGGTCAAGGCCTGTGTAGCCTTGGTCCTCAGACGGGCTTCTGCATTCTTGTTGATTGCGGGTAACGGCGACGTAAGGCCAACAGTCGCATACGCCTTGTCGGCATCAGCCTGGGCTTGCAAGCGACTGGCAATGGCGGCTAATTGCAAAGCATACACCTGAGCCTGATACAACTGTGCCAAGCCCTGGTTAATGTCCAACATACATTCCGGCGTGGTATTGGACTTAGCCTCCACCAGCGGATTGTACGCATTCATGCCGGCCTGCTGTAATTGCGAGGCTTCATTGCGACTTTTGCTTTGTTCCATTGTTGCGGCCGCCAGATGCTGGTCTGCCAGTTGGGTTGATGTAACGGCTGCGGCAGCATGAGTCATCATGATTTTCCAATGACGCATTAAGGCCGCGATGCGGCGATTCAGCGTCAGCAGGCCGGCATTTTTACCGGCAATCAGCGTGGTGATGTCGGCCTTGATATCCGCCAGGCGTTCAGCCTGCTTTTGGGCTAAGACCTTTGCCGTACGCAGTGCGTCGGCCAGTTCTTTGGTCTTTTCCGCCGCTGCGTGCTCCCGGAGGGTTGCCATCTGCACATCTGCCTGGGCAAAATCCATCCGGCCCTGAAGCCTGGCAAGTTTTTCGCCAATAGCCGCACCTTTATTCAACAATCCTACCGCTTGCTGAAAGTCCTTCAAGGAGCCGGCTCCTGTGATTTGGCGCGATTGATTTTCCAGTTGCGTGCCACTTTCGTCCAAGGTGCTCCGCTGATGCTGGAGAGAGGTAATATCGGCGGATAATTCAGTCACCTTTTGCTGCGCTGCTGCCAGACGTACCTGGGCGGTGCTGCGGGCAGCTTGGGCTCTGGCCAGTGCTAAGCTGAATTGATGCACCATATCGGCTCCAGTGCCCAGTGCCTGCATCGTGGCGTTACGCCCGGCAATCGTCAGGGCCAGGGCATTCACACCGTCTACGGCAGAACGCAGGTGTTCCAGGGATGCATCCATCTTCGCCAACGATCGTTGAGCATCGCTTAAGGCGATAAATCCCGCCTGCGCTTCCAACAGGCCTTTGAATTCATAATGCAGATCCGGTGAGGCCAGCGCAGCAGAAATTAAAGCGGCGGCATGACGAAAATCGCGGCTTTTGGAACGAGGTATTAAAAACAGTACCGGATGCTGCCTGGCATTTTGCACATGCGCGCTGATATAATTCTGAAGTACAGCCTGGGTTTTCAATGGGGCAGAGAGTTGGCCAGGAAAATTTGGCTGTGGACGCAAAGCACCTGCGCTGGCCATAATGCGGGCGGCTTTGTTGCTGGCCTGCAGCGCCGCATGGTCGGCACTACCCGATGGAGAATTATTGCAGCCGGCAAGTGCCGTCAGGCTCAGTACCATCGCCGGGGTCAGCACCAGACGAGGCAACATCCTCGTCCAGCGGCTGGTGCGGTCATCAATATTAGTATCGGGCTTAGATGCCATGCTGAAAACTTCATCACTGCTGCGTATCACGTTTTCGCTCCTTGAAGTTACACCGAAACAATCGGCAAACCACTGTTCCGATCAGGACTAACATGGGCGTCATTGGCGGTTCCGGAAACCCCAACCGCAGCATAACAACGCGATTTTCAGACTCCGGTCAACCATCCATCATGGTTACCCAGTTGTTCCTATGCTTTATTTACCAGCGCGGGATGGATGCGTCAACAGAAAAATTACCTCTATCGTTCGGGTCTTGTAAGAGAATCGGTATTGACTTCACTTCATTCTTCGTTTACATAAAGATTATGGACTGCAGAAGCATTGGCTAAACGAGGATGGACATGATGAAGGGGATTGTTCTTGCCGGTGGTGCGGGTACCCGACTTCACCCAATCACGCTGGCGGTCAGCAAGCAGCTTTTGCCCATCTACGATAAACCCATGATTTATTATCCCCTGAGCGTGCTGATGCTGGCCGGTATTCGGGATATTCTGCTGATTTCCACCCCCATCGATCTGCCCGCTTTCCAACGACTTCTCGGCGATGGCAGTCAGTTTGGAATAAACCTGCATTATGCCCCGCAACCCAAACCTGAAGGTTTGGCGCAGGCGTTCCGGATTGGGGAAGACTTTATCGGTAAAAGTCCGGTTTGCCTGATATTGGGAGACAACATTTTTTATGGCCATGGCTTTTCCGAAACTTTACAAGTATCTGCCCACCTGACGACCGGGGCCAAAATTTTCGGTTATCGCGTGTCTGATCCGGCGCGTTACGGCGTGATCGAATTAGATTCCCGCGGTTCACCCATTGCGCTGATGGAAAAGCCGGCCCATCCGAAAAGCAATCTGGCCGTACCCGGACTATATTTTTACGGTCCGGAAGTGGTGGAGCGATCGTGGCAGCTTCAGCCCAGCGCACGTAACGAATTGGAAATCACCGATCTTAACCGTACTTATCTGGAATCCGGCCAGTTACAGGTGGAAATTCTGGGTCGTGGCATGGCGTGGCTGGATACCGGCACCAACCGCACACTTCTGGAGGCCGGGGCCTTCATTGAAGCCATTGAGGAGCGCCAGGGGCTTAAGATAGGATGTCTGGAGGAAATAGCCTTTCACCATGGTTGGATCAGCCGCGACAAGCTGCTGGATGATGCCCGCCAGATGGGAAAAAGTTCTTACGGCAATTATTTACGCGCCCTGGCGGAAAAGATTTAAAACGGATATCCTCATGCGACGAATCGATACCATTCTTTCCGGCGTTTGTGTGCTAGAGCCGATTGTTCATGGTGACCATCGCGGCTTTTTTATGGAAACCTACAATCGCCGGGTTTTTCACGATTTGGGTATTACCTGTGATTTTGTGCAGGATAATTTTTCCCGTTCCGGTCGAGGTGTATTGCGCGGGTTGCATTACCAGATTCACCATACGCAGGCCAAACTGGTACGTGTTACCGCCGGCGAGGTTTTTGATGTGGCTGTGGATGTACGCAGGGGCAGCCCGACTTTTGGCCGTTGGGTCGGCGAAACTCTGAGTGCCGAGAACCGCCGGATGTTTTTTATTCCTGCGGGTTTCGCGCACGGCTTTTATGTGCTTTCTGACCTTGCGGAGTTTGCCTATAAATGCTCGGATTACTATTCGCCGGTGGATGAGCGCGGTATTATCTGGAACGATCCCGATGTGGCCATTCGCTGGCCAGGGCAGGTGACCGCTCCGCTACTTTCCGCGCGGGACGCGAAATTTGGCCCGCTGGCCACGGCCAGGCCGGAAGACTTATTTATTTTTCAATAGCATCACCCACGATCCAATCGGGGTGGCCTTGACCCAGCCCGCGTATTTACTGGAGTTTTCACATGGTTAGCCATGGATTGCACACCCCAAAAATTGTGTTGGTAACTGGTGGGGCCGGGTTTATCGGCTGCAATCTGGTCCGCCATCTGCTGGCGCACGATCCACAGCTTGAAATCATCAACGTAGATGCTCTTACCTACGCCGGTTCCAGGGAAAACCTGCGCGAAATTGAGGCCCAATATGGCGGGCGGCACCGCTTCATCCACGCAGATATATGCGATGCGACGGCGATGAATACGCTTTTTGTCCGAGAACCGATTGACACGGTGATTCACCTGGCCGCCGAGAGCCACGTGGACCGGTCCATATCCGGGCCGGAGGCGTTTTTGCGGACCAACGTCATGGGAACCTACGTGTTGCTGCAAGCGGCCCGCAGCGCGTGGAAGGACCGGGCCAATACGCGTTTTCATCATGTAAGCACGGATGAAGTGTATGGATCCCTGGGTGTAGCCGGCCTGTTTACGGAAACTACCCCCTACGACCCCAGCAGCCCGTATAGCGCGTCCAAGGCGGCGTCGGATCATCTGGTGCGGGCGTGGCACCGTACGTACGGCTTGAATGTAACCATGTCCAACTGCTCCAACAATTACGGGCCATTTCAATTTCCAGAAAAGCTTTTGCCCCTGATGATTTCCAATGCCCTGGAAGGCAAGCCGCTGCCGGTGTATGGCGATGGCAAAAATGTCCGCGACTGGCTTTTTGTGCAGGACCATTGTGCGGCCATTGAAACCATTGTGCGTCGGGGCGCTTCTGGTCGAACCTACAATGTTGGTGGCCATAATGAGTGGACGAATCTCAATATTGTGCATCTGCTTTGCGATACGCTCCAGGAAATGCGCCCGCGGACCTCCGGCCACTACCGGGATTTAATTACCTTTGTTAAAGATCGGCCGGGTCACGATCGCCGTTACGCCATCGACGCGGGCAGAATTGCCGCGGAACTGGGATGGAAGCCGGAGCACACGTTTCAGATGGGGCTGGCGAAAACCATTCGCTGGTATCTGGCCAACGAGGCATGGGCTCAGGCTATTCGCAGCCAGCGTTACCAGGGCCAGCGCCTGGGCCTGGTGTAAACCAGGCACAGGCCGCAACATTTATACCGCTTTGGCCAGAAAGCCGCCGTCCACAACCAACGTTTCGCCAGTAACAAAGCTGGCGGCATCGCTGAGCAGGTAAACGGCAGCCCCGACAATTTCTTCGGCCTGGCCGAAGCGGCCCATGGGAGTATGGTCGAGCAGGGATTGGCCGCGCTGCGTGCCGGCGATCAGGGGGCGGTTCAAAGCCGTGGGAAATACGCCCGGTGCAATACCATTGACGCGGATGCCGTACTGTGCCCATTCGTTGGCCAGACCACGGGTAAGAGCCATCACTCCGGCTTTGCCGCAGGCGTAGGCCAGAACTTCGGAAAATGATACGTAAGAATTCAGCGAGGCGAAGGTGATAATGCTGCCGCGCTGGCCTTTGGCATCCGGAGATTGGTCCTTCATCACCCGGCCAGCGGCCTGGGCCACGATAAACGCGCCTATCAGATTCACACGGACGATGGCCTCAAAATCCGCCGGTGAAAGGTCCAGCGATGGTTGTTTTTTGATAACGCCGGCGGCGTTGATCAGGGCATCAATGCGTCCCAGGGTTTTTACCGTGTGGGCGACGGCTGCGGCGGCGCTGTCGGGGTTGCTGACGTCTACGCTGATAACATCATGGTTGGGGCCAAGGAGGGTTTTCATGGCGGCTACCTTGGCGGGGTTGGAAGAACCGGCCACGACTCGTGCACCGGCCTGAACCAGCCCGAGGGTAACAGCCTGTCCCAAGCCGCTGGTACCGCCAACCACCAGACATGTTTTGCCGGAAATATCGAAAGTAGAAAGCGTCATGGTTCAATCCTCCAAGGGTGTTATGCGGGTGCGATCAAAAGTTGCGCCCGCGGCTGTGGCAATTTGAGCAAAGGCTTCGATCTCGGCGGAGGTAAATATAAGGCCGCCCAAACGGAGCGATTTTTCAGCGGCCCTGGCTTCCGGCTGGCCCGGCAGCAGGCATTGTTCATTGCCGTGGCCGAGGATGTCGCGCAAGACGGCGGCCACGTTCTGACTCTGACTGCGATTTTGCGCAAAAGCTCCACAGTTGAGGGCATCAGGATGAATGCACTGGAAGAAAAAGGTCGGCGTGCGTTTTTCGTCGGCGGGACCGGTATTCCACCGGCTGCGCAAAGTAGGCAAAGATCCCCCAGTCAAGGCGGCTATGATTTCATCCATCAGGGATAAACCATAGCCTTTGTGCCCGCCGAAAGGCAGCAAAGCGGTAACTGCTTTTGGGTCCAAGGTTTCGTGGCCCTGGCTGTCCACCGCGCAGGCGGGAGGTAACATTTTGCCTTCCCTGGCCAGTTGCTGCACCCGCCCCATCGCTACGACGCTGGTGGCCCAGTCGATGCATACGGGAAAGCCGACGGCTTCAACCGTGGGAAACGCCCAGGAATGAGGATTGGTGCCCAAGGTGGGAAATTTGCCCCCAAATGGCACTACTTCCGCCAGGGCCGCAGTACAACAGGTGTAGGCAAGATACCCTTTTTTTGCGGCATCAATCACGTATCCACCGCCCCAGAGATAATGAAAGGCATTGTCTACGGCGACGGCACCGATTCCGAATTCGTCGGCAAGTTTCATACAGTGCCGCATGGCGTCCAGGGCGAGAGCCTGTCCGAGCTTACGGTGCGCGTTCCAGCGTGCGACGGCTTTGAAAGGGCTGGGCAGTATTTCAATTTCTGCACCGGGCACGCAACCACCCGCACCGGAACCGAAATGGTCGTCCAGGTGCAGCGCCTTGATGGCATTGTGGGTTTTAATGCCGTGGCGGGCCGCGGATTCACCCACTACCGCGGCGGCTTGTGCTTCAACGGCGGTATAGCCACGGTGCCGGTAGGCCGCAGCGACCAGGGTATTGTGCATGTCTACAGGCATGAGGTAGTTGGCAGCAGTCATGATTGATTTTCCAGAATAACGGGAATGGGAATCGGTCAGCAGTGGCCGTGAGCCGTATCAGCGTTTGATCCTGGCACTTCCGCCGTGAAACACGTGCATGAGTTCCTCCAGATCAATCTGACTGGTATCGCCGCGGGTGGTTTGCAGCAGCGCTCCGTGGGCGGCCCCGAGGTCAACAGATTCCTGGGGTGATTTTCCATTGAGGAAACCATAGGCAAAGCCGCTGGAAAACCCGTCCCCACCGCCGACGCGATCTTCAATTTCCAGATTGTCATAGCGGCGCGATTCATAAAACTTGCCATCGCACCAGAGAATGGCCGACCAGTTGTTCACAAGACCGCTTTTCACTTCGCGCAGTGTTGTGCCGACCACCTGCAGGTTCGGATACATTTTTACCACTGTTTCGACCATCTGTTTGTATGCCCTGGTATCCAGAGAGGATAAATTTTCGTCCGCGCCATGCACTTGCACACCAAGAACTTTTTGAAAATCCTCTTCATTGCCGATCAAGCAGTCCACCAGCGGCAACAGGTTTTTGGTGACTTTTTGGGCTTGCTCTGCCTTCCATAATTTGGAGCGAAAGTTCAGATCGTAGGAGACAATGGTGCCGGCCCGCCGGGCGGCGGTCAGAGCTTCATGGACAACCCCCGCGGTGCCCTCAGACAAAGCTGTAAAGACGCCGCCTGTGTGCAGCCAGCGGGCGCCTTCCTGGGCGAAGATGCGGTTAAAGTCGATCATGCCGGGTTTGAGATTCATGGCCGCGGAATGGCCGCGATCATACATAGTAACACTGGCCCGCACGCCGGTACCGACTTCGGTAAAATTTAGACCTGTGCGATCGGCCTTGCCTACACCGTCATACTTGGTCATCAGTACATGGTTCATATTCATGCCGGCGGCTCGGCCATGATTGAGAATAAGCCGCCCCAACGGATTGTCCACCAGACGGCTGGCAAAGCCGGTTCTCATACCCAGGCGGGCTAAAGCATACCCCACATTGTATTCACCGCCGCCTACCCATACTTCCAGAGAGGTGGCAAATTCAATACGGCCATGGCCCGGCGGAGAAAGCCGCACCATACATTCACCAAGACTCACCAAGTCCAACGCGGTTTCTTGAGTGGAACGAATTTTCATAAAAATCCCTTTTTTAACCTAAGGTTACATAGCCTATACCGCAGATTGCCCCGGATATATCCGGCATAAATGCCGGGTAAACAAGTTGTCGGTTACCTGCTCTCCGACGGTCTGGGCGTACTTGTCCAGCAGATGGGTGTAGCGATCCCCGGCTTCTGCGGCCAGTTTATAGCCCACATGCAAAAGCTGCCGGAGGGACGGATTGTACCGGGAATCCGCGGGAACATGACGGATGGCGGCGGCGAAGCATGCGCCGGTCCAGATTTGTACCTGTTGCACGGAGGGCAGGGCGGCGCGATCAATATCAATGACGCTGGCATAGGGCCCGCAGAGTTCATCAAACCGAGCCAGTGCTCCGGCATAGATATCCCGTGCCAGGCTAAGCCCGTCTTCGCCCGCGGCGGCCAGAGCCGCGATTTCCTCCAACCATGTGGTGCCGGCGGTTTTGAGATGCAGGCCAGCGTTCCATCGGATCAGTGCCTTGCGAATCGGTTCATAGATGGAAAATTTGTCGCTGCCGGAATGTACGCTGAGCTTTAAATTCGCAGGCAGAGCAAAGTTTTGCACGGCAAACGACACCACGGCCAGATCATCATTGAATTCCTGTTCAAACTGCCGTAAGTCGCCCTGGTAATCCACCCCTTTGTTAAACCGGCCGGTGAATTTTGGGGCGATAGTCTGCACGGGAATTCCTTCATGTGCCAGGGCAGCCAGAATCACCAGCAGATCCACCGGAGTCTGTGGACGGTCGGTTTCGTCCATGGAAACTTCGGTGATGAAGTTGTCGCGACCTTTCTGTTTCTCGATATGGCGGTATACCCGGCCGGCTTCCTGCACGGCCACCAGATATTTGCCCGCAATTTCGGCGATGCGGTGCGGTGTAAGCAGCAGCGGTTGACTCAGGCCTGGAATAGCGGGCGTTTCACCGATTGCGGCCAGGGATGAAATCAACTCATCTACCGATTCGGTGGAGGCGGGGCGAGAGATAAAATCCGCGACATCGATGGTAAAAAAATCGCTCACACCCAGGAACCGATCGACCGTCTTGAGGCCGATATGATCTGCATCCACATGGTAGCCGGCGGACCAGTGGAGCGCTTGCACGGAGGCGTCGGCTTCCTGGCGGACCGCAGCAGGCTGGCTATGCACAATTAAATGTTCACGGTTGGATTTATTCCACACTGGAACTACATGAAGCCCCTGTTTGGCGGCCTGAACAAAGGCCGCTAATTGCGCCTGGCCCTGATGTCCGAAGCGGTCGCCGATGCCCATGGAATATTTAGCAAGTTTCATCTATATGCAATCCTATACGGTAAATGTGATATTCGGAAAATCAAGGACAACCCGCCGGCCGCCGGTAATTTCGGGTCAGGCTGGGCACTGTATTGTGTTTCCCGGCCCCCGCGGCTTTCACGGAGAGTTTCATTCAATTTCAATCATGGCTTTAAGGACTCCAGTTTCCGGCTTCACCCATGTCGGAAAAAGATCCGGTACATCCGACAGTGCGCCGCGATGGGTAATCCACGGGCGGGTATCCACCTGGCCGCTTTCCACCATGGCGATGATGCGCTGAAAGTCTTGCCCCCGGCTATTGCGGCTGGAGAGCAAGGTCATTTCCCGACGATGGAATTCCGGATCGTGAAATGTAACGTCGCCCAGAAAAAGCCCTACCAGTACCAGTTTGCCGCCGCTGGCTACATATTGAAACGCGGCCATCATGGACTTGGCATTACCGGTGGCGTCAAACACCGTGGTGGGCAACTCGCCTTGGGTGATGGAGGCAAGTTGCTCCAGCGGAGCCTGTGCGGGATTCACAATAGATTGTATGCCAAGTTGCTTCCGGCAAAACTCCACCCGGCGGGGGTTGGATTCCATTACAATAGGCCGCGCTCCGGCGGCGATGACAAATTGCAACGTGGCCAACCCGATCGGTCCCAATCCGATAATCAAAGCCCATTCGTTGTTTACCGGTGCGGCCCGGTCGACGGCATGGGCTCCGATACCCAGGGTTTCCACCAGGGCCAGTTGTTCCAGGGAGAGTTGTCGTGACGGGTGAAGTTTATTTTGCGGCAGCAAGAGAAACTGGCAAAATCCGCCATCACAATGTACCCCCAGTACCTGCAGCCGCACGCAGCAATTGGTTTTACCACGGCGGCAGGCTACACAGGTTCCGCAACTTAAATAGGGTTCCACTGCACAGCGATCACCCACACGCACGCGGGTAACGCCGGCCCCCACGGTAACCACCTCCACGCCTAATTCATGGCCAAGCACTCGAGGGTAACTGAAAAAAGGCTGGTTGCCGCAGTAGGCATGAATATCGGTGCCGCACACGCCTATGCGGGCTATGCGCACCAGCGCTTCGCCGGGGCCGGGAGCGGCCGGCTGGGGACGGTTGATCATGGCGAATTCGCCGGGCTTGTTGAGAATTATGGTCTTCATCAAATCAGTCATTATTCTCCGGCAGGCCGGACGGCCAGGTGTGGTTGTGAATGGGTTTTAACAGGTTCTGCACGTGGGCTAAAAGAGATTGGTCCAGCGGCTCGTCAATCCATCGGACGTTGTTGCGAAAGTTTTCTGGATTGGCCGTGCCCACAATGGTGGTGGCAATACGCTTTTCCGCCACGGCAAACTGAATGGCCAGTTTGGCGATATCTACGCCCCGGCTATGGCAAAACGCCGCCGCTTTGGTGCAGGCTTCACGGATCGCGGGCGGTGCCGGGTGCCAAGCCGGTGCTGGACGGTGGCTTAGCAACCCCATGGAAATAGGGGCGGCGCTCATAATGCCCACACCTTTTTTTTCCAGCTCCGGAACAATGTGGAGCAACGAAGTATCAAAAAGTGTGTATCGGCAGTAAGAAAGAATGGTATCGATGGAAGCGGATTTTAAAACCTGCGTGAAAATCTTCAGCGGCAGGCCGGTTATCCCTACAAACCGCACTTTACCGCTTTGACGCAGCTTTTCCAAGGCGGGAAGAGTCTCATGGATGATCTGGTCCAAACGGACAAACTCAATATCATGACACTGAATAAGATCAACATGGCCACAGCCCAGCCGGGCGAGACTTTCATCGACACTGGAGATTACCCGGCGGGCGGAAAAGTCAAATTCGTTCTGACCATATCGACCGACCTTGGTAGCTAGAATATAGTGGTCACGTGGAACGCCGACCAGGGCGTAGCCAAGCATGGTTTCAGCTTTGGTCAGGCCGTAATAGGGGGAAACGTCGATAAAATTTACGCCCAGATCCAGGGCGGTGTGTACGGTTTTGATGCAATCTTCGCGGGCCACCGGATGAAACACTCCACCCAGGGATGAGGCCCCAAAGCTAAGCGCAGAAACTTGGAGGCCGGTTTTTCCAAGTGGTCGATATTCCATGAGGGACAACTCCTAAGCGACTTCAAGGTCACCAACAATAATATAAGGCCATGTATACTCGGGATGCAATGGCCATCAGGCCGCAGTCGCTATAATGCCCGGGTGACATTTCTATTTTTTACAATTTACAACAAACAACAACATACCGCGTCACATGCATGTTGGCGTAGATCACTCCATTGACGTATAATTAATGACCTGGATTTTTGGTATTGAATCGACAATGAGGTGATACATGGCACGTAGAAAACGCAATCATAAGCTTCGGTGGGCAGGGAAAGCCGCCAATCACGGGAGAAAACCCAGCCGCGGCAGAATCAAGGGTTGGTCGGCCAAACACTATGCCTGACGGTGGGGTGGTTGAGCGGGAGAGCCTGGCGGAAATTACGCGCTAGATCTGGTCTAAGGCGGCTTTGGTCAGCGGGCAGGCGCGGAGCCATTGAGAATGGACTTATGGAAAGTGTTTTGCCGCGGCGTCGGGGCTTTCAATGGGACCAGCCACATGGCTCCGGCACACATTACAATAAGCAGGCCTAAAAGCATGCATATCGTAAGCCACTTGCGAGCCTGAATGCGAAATAATTCAAACACTTTGGCCCGTCCAGCCAGAACTGACAGCAGAAAAAACAGTGCCAAGGCAGCCATGAGTTTCACGGTCAGCAGAACCTGGTAAATGGCAGGTTCCTGCGACACATTCACCACCACCAGAAGCCAGTAGACGCCGGAAATAATTTGCGTCAGGATAACTGCCCCTAAAAATTTTCGCCAAGATTTATTGATACGTTCCGCAAAGGCCTGGCGGGCGGGAATGTCCAGATCCTGCATTGCCGGCCATACGAACAATTGCATGAATATCGGCGATCCAATGAGTACGCACGCGCCGCAAATGTGCAACCACCGCATGAACAATTCAAGAAATAGATTATGCATGTAAGTTTCCACGTGCCGTGTTTTGCCGCATGATTGTTATGGGGAGGCCGCCGCCCGGTAAATTTGCTCAGGGTGCTCGGCATGTTGCCGGGCCAGTTCAACATAATGGCGGTTGTTGGCGCGCAAGTATTCAAGTTCCGAATCGCGAATGGGCCGCACTGCTTTGGCCGGAATTCCCATGACGACTTGCCCATCGGGCACGACGGTACCGGGAGAGACCACAGCACCCGCGGCCACGAGACAATTTTTTCCGATGATGGCATCGCCCAGAACGACAGCCTTGATTCCGATTAAAGAACCCTGGCCAACACTACGGCAATGCACCACGGCACCATGGCCGATGGTAACATCATCTTCGATGGTCAGGGGTTTGTTGGTATCGCAATGCAGCACCGCCCCCTCCTGCACATTCACGCGACTGCCGATGGAAATAGGTGCCACATCGCCGCGCACCACCGCTCCGAACCAAAAGCTGCAGTCCGGTCCAATGGTTACATCTCCGCAAATGACGGAATTGGTGGCCTGCCAATGCTGGCCGACAAGTTGCATCCTAGCATGGCTTATAAAATCGCGCATGGCGCTATCATAATCGAACATTGTCGAAATACGCCAGTGGTGGGCCATCGTAATTATGATTTTGATTCGCCAATAATTTAGTTTTACGAATATAATAAAGGTTATAGGACGTTAAAATTGGATGGAATGGAAAAAAGCTAAAAAAGTTTTGGATTCTATGTGAAGATATGGTATCATAATGCAACGTAAGCAGTTACCGTGCGTAAGACGCAAGGACAGGTGATTGCAGTTGGCCCCTTGCGGCCGTACGGTGAGAGAGCGCAAGACCAGGCGAAGGGTTTGTTGGAGCAAGCGCATCGGCTATGAGCCTTTTGTCGATGTGGGCATTGTTTTGAAAACAAAAGCCGGAAGAATGAAAAGGCTGGTGTTCAGACAGGGCTTGTGAAAAATAGCACAAAGTATTTGTGGCTATGAGAAAAAAGTTAAACCGGACTTTTTCCAGCCAAGTATGGCCGGAGTTTTAACCGAAGATAAGGAATAATGATTTGGCGTCGCTGCCCACGCCGTCCGATCTAAAGTTTTGAAAAGGAGTGACCATGGGTTCCCATAGAGAATCATCGACAGGTACGCATCATAAAAAACCCCGGAGTGCCGGTGTTTATTCCCTGATATACGACCGCAACCTGCATCCGGAGCTTTTTACGATTGATGCCCGGCGCGTGCGTCTGCTGGGTAATTTTGAAATTACGATGTGGCTTCTTGCCGGCGGCGGCCATGTGGCTACGGTCGCCGGCCCTCATCTGATTACCGAAGTATTCTGCTTTCCCAATAAAGCTCTCAACGATCACGGATTGCTGGAACGCATTCAGTGCAAAGGGGATAAGCAATACGACAAAGCGCTGGGTGAAGATTACCACTATTACCTGGCCATCAATGAAGAACATACCACCGAGGCACTTTTTGAAACTGCCGTGATGGAAATGCTGCGCCTGGCCGCCGAGCAGGACGGCCTGATCGCCCATAAGAAAAATGCGGCCGGTCGAACGGAATACCTGTCCATTCTGGTGGCGCAATTCCATCGGTTGGCCCTGCATGTGGAAGGCTTCCACCTGCTGGGTGAACAGAAGGTGTTAATACGTACCCAGTCCATCATTGAGCCTGTACGCCACTGATCGTTCCAGGCGAGTTTGGCATCTGCGTGGGAGATCGCTGTATGGCGCACCACGGTGATGTTGCCATACAGGCATGACTCACTGCATGTCCAGGCAATGCAGCCGAGGCACGTGCCGCGCAAACGCTCCGGTAATCACCAGAGGGCCGGCCTGAGGGGCGGGAGAATTTATCGTATTGCTACATTGAGCCGGGTGGCGGTGGCATCGGCAACGGGCTTGTTGGCCGGCGAAGAATTTTACGCCACAGCGCGCGCAGCGGCGCAAAAAAAGCGTAGATATAGATGGCCACCAGGGCGGTGATCTGCGGTTGCCAGAATATTAATATCGCCAGAATTGCCGCCCGCACCACATAAGCAAAGGGCCGGCGGCCGCGCAGATATTGGTTGATCAGGTGTCCGTACGCAATCCGGCTGACCATTAAAATCGCCACCGCCAGCATAATCAGCGGCATGGCATAAGGAAACGCCGCATTCACATCGCCCGCCGCCGCTGCTGGAATGTGAAACGGCAGTACGTGCGGTGCGTTAGGCTGCAGAGCCTCAAAAAAAATCACGCTGGAGGCCACCACGCCCGCCGCCCCGGGCGAAGGCAGGCCGCGAAACACCATGTGAGCTTCCAGTGCGTGGCGGTTGTGAGCGTTAAACCGCGCCAGGCGCAGCGCGGTGCATGACACGTATATAGCCGCGATGATCCACAAGCTGCGGCCCAGGAGAGAATCGGTTACCGGCCCCAGCAAATCCGGTGAAGGGGTGGACCGGTGGGCGAAAAGGTTGGAAATGACACGTAGGGTCAAAAACGCCGGCACAATGCCGAAGCTTACCACATCCGCCAGCGAGTCAAGTTCTGCGCCAAAATCGCTGGTGGCCTTGGTCAGCCGGGCTACACTGCCATCCAGCAGATCAAAGAGCATGGCTGCGAATACCAGATAGCCGGCGATGGCATAGGCGCTGATCTGGCCCGACAGTTCCGGATGTTCACCGGATGCATACCAGATGGCGGCAAATCCGGAAAGCAGATTACCCAGCGTGCAAAGCGTAGGCAGAACGGAAATTCGGCGCCGGATTTTACCCGGGAGGTGCCGCAGCTCCGCCGATTGCATTCGGTCATCTCTATAGCGCATGTTTGGCATCCAAAACCCGATAACCGCACTTTACTTGCGCCCGTTCCGAAAAAGTCAATTTCGGCTGAGGCAAAACGACCGTGCCCTTTGGACCACAATACAGGCACCGGCTACCCCATGGGATACGGTATCTCGAAGATGCTCCGGCGGGGGCGAGGTTGCCGCTGTGGCCATCGTTCCTTATTGATTTTTGGCCGTCCCGAATTCGCGGGGTTCCCATTCTCACGTCCTTCATTGTACGGAGTTCGTACATTATTGACAAAGGGCGGTGGAGACAGGACTTTCAATGCGATGGTATCTGGTGATGGAATGGAAGTATTTCCCACAGGGACCATCGGTTGCTCCACCGCTGATAGCCAACCGCCGGAGGATTCCAACTGGCCAGGAGCTTCCGGCGTATGCCGGGAAGAATGGGCCATCGCTGTTGGCCCAGCAATGCTACGGTTCTATGTTTTCTCCAAGCCTGATGGATCAAGTGAAGTTCATCGTGCTGCAGCGCTGTTGGTGATGGCCATTTCCAAGTTCCGTCGGCACGTCTATGCCCTACCAAGTCAAGATACCGCCGGGCTTTGAGAGGTTCAGAAATCTGCGGACCGGAGTGCCGGGCTACCTGCCGCATTTGCCGGACATAGCGGATGGTAAACATTTCCGTGCTGTACAACCGATAGCCTCCCATGCTGGCCAGATCATTGTCTACGGGTGTATCGGCAAAAACGACGCTGCCGCGCGGCAGAAACGTGTGCAACGCTTCGGCGGCCTGAATCAGATTTAATTTAGAAGCCGTGGACGCAACCAGTCGCGGCGCAATATGATACAGGTTGTAACCAGAACCCAGTAACGTAAGCGTTCCCACCGCTACAGCCGTGGCCTGGCGATGGTCTCCCATGGCTCGGCCCAATAACCACAAGGCGAACATGATAAGAGGGGGCAGCACGTCGATAAAAAATCGCGTGTAGCCGATGTTATCTGGTGCCCAGTAATAAAACAGATAAACGGTGGTGCTGGGCACTATCCACAGGGCCAGCACCAGAGCCAGCTTCCAATGGCTCCAGAAAAGCCGCAGTCCTCCGATGATCGCCAGCGGGAAGAGTAAAAACAGGCCCACATGGGAAATTTGATTCAGAAAAATTCGCCAATTCCCCGGATGCGGCGGCCGGCTCATTGAATTTCCGATGAAATACTGCCATCCAAAGCCGTTTTGCTCATGACAGAAGCTGTATGCTGTTCGCCACGGTTCGCCAAAAGCCTGCCAGTTAAACCCGGCGAGAATGGTTACCGGCAGACTAAAGGCGGCCACTACGAGCAGACACTGCCATACCGGCCGCTCGCGATCCAGAAGTTGCCAAAGCGCCACTGCCAGAAGCGGAAAGAGCCATAAGAATTCGGTATAACGTATCCAGCAGCAGAACCCCAATACGGCACCGGCCAGTACGCCGCGCCACAGGCTGCCTTTGCGCCACCATGTTAACAGCAACCAGAATCCCAGCACGGTAGCCAATAACGCTGCCCCATGGGAATCACCGTAGTTGGCGAAAAAAAGCACCAGCGGATTGCACGCCAGCCATATGACGCCCATCAAGGATAGAAAACTTCCGACCATGGTGCGGAAAAGAAAGAAACTGATCCAGCACGCCAAGACCGTTGCAACGGGGTCCAGCAGATACATGTCTCTGGCATGTCCTCCCACCATCCACCCGATAGCCGCCAGTATGCTCACCCCCGGTGGATATTTGGGGTAAATGCGTCCATTTGGAACCTGGACTTCGTTTTTACCAATAAATTGCCATGGATTATGCGGTGTAAAATACAACCGGTGGTGTTCCACCAGCATCCGTGCAGCCACATCATAACCATTTTGGTCCGGGCCTTGATGGGCCGGTACGTAGAAGATCGCCAGTGCGCCGGCAAACAGGCCCACCACGATCGCCAGCAGTGGATAGACCAGCCAGTCATGGGGATGATGTTTACGTTGTACGGGCCAGGCGATCTTGGCCAGATAAGGCTGGTCTTGGTCGGCTTGAACCCTGGGGATGTGAGTCATGTATTGAATCCGATAGCCAAAACAGGATCAAACTTGTCTGTTGGATCAACGATGCTGTTTGCCGCTTGTTGCAAGGTTTTGCGGCGAAAGCAGTGGATTAGTCCGATGGGGTTGACGGAGTCTGCAGCTCCTTAGCCTGCCGATAGCCGCACCGGCCAGGAACACTTCCGAACCCAAATGCTGAAGAGATGTAGGCACGGGTTGTAATGGGCCGGACGATATATTTCCTTGTGGTCAATATTGAGTGTTCATGTAAACTATTTCTGGGATGCAGCGTTAAAGGTTCTGCGTCGGCGGATGAAGTTGCCAGAGGAGATTCTCACATGGTAAGCAATCATCTTTTTTCCATGTATCAGCTCGGCCCCATCGCATTGGCGAATCGCATTGTGGTGGCCCCGATGTGTCAGTATTCCGCTGTGGATGGGGTAGCTACCGACTGGCACCTTCAGCACCTGATGCAGCTTGGTTATTCCGGGGCGGGTTTGGTGATGGTGGAAGCTACCGCGGTACAGCGCCACGGACGAATTACCCATGGCTGCCTGGGTTTGTATAACGATGATTGTCAAATAGCTTTGAGCCGGGCGATAGCCAGTGCCCGTCGTTGGGCCGGGCCGACCAGGTTTGGTATTCAACTTGCCCATGCGGGGCGCAAAGGCTCCTGCAATGTACCGTGGCAAAGCCATGGCCATCCGCTGGCCGCAGATGAAGACCCGTGGCCCACGGTAAGCGCGTCGGCCATTCCATTTGCCCCGGATTGGCCGGTTCCGCAGGAACTCAATAAGGCTGGTATCCGGGCAATTATTGAAGCATATGTGGCGGCAGCCCGGCGGGCGGTGCAGATTGGGTTCGACGTCATTGAAGTGCATGGTACACATGGATATCTGGGTCATCAATTTCTGTCGCCATTGTCCAACCACCGCACGGATGAATATGGCGGCAGCCTGGAAAACCGCATGCGCTTTGTGCTGGAACTTGCTGCAAGCGTGCGAGCTGCACTTTCCGATTCCGTGGCTCTGGGTGTACGTATTACCGGTACGGATTGGGTGGAAGGAGGCTGGGGTCTGAAGGATGCGGTGGTGCTGGCACGATCACTCAAGGCCATCGGAGTACATTATGTGTGTGTATCATCAGGAGGTCTGGTCCCACATGCAAAAATTCCCGTCGGGCCGGATTACCAAGTTCCACTGGCCGCTAAAGTGAAAAGGGAAACGGGCATCGCCACCCGCGCCGTGGGCATGATCTGGACGCCGCAGCGGGCGGAACAAATTATTGCCGCGGGCGATGCGGATCTGATTGCCATGGCCCGGGCCTTTCTGGATAACCCACGATGGGCCTGGCACGCCGCCGATGAGCTTGGCGCAACCATCCCCTGTCCACCGCAGTATCAGCGGGCTCGTGCGGATTTATGGCCGCCGGCCCGCCGACAGATCGCAAAGCCGACGATCGGTGGGCCTCAGGCTCGCTGACTTAAAAGCAAGTCAAGACTGGACTGGATTTCCAATACCAGTCCCTGACGGCCGGCGGCCAGAATTTCCAGGTATTCCATCGCCCGCGTACAGCCTACGTAAAAAGCCGCCCGGCCCTTTACGTGAGTGGGAAAGGTGTCAGCCGAAACCAGCAGTACGCACGGGGCCTCAAATCCCTTGGCACTGGCGACGGTGGAAATTGAAAGGTTACCAGGGCATCCAATCAGCTCGTCACGATCTTCTATGGACAGGTGAATCCTGCCGAAACGGTCAGAGCCGATCGACCGGAGGATATGTGCGATTTCTTTGACCCTCTGCACGCTGTGGGCCAGCACGAGAACGTCCTGCGGCCGCACCTGTTCCTGAATGATCAGATATTCCAGGCGACTGACAAGCAAGGCATCTTCTGCCGGCCGGTTCTCGACCACCCATAGCTTGGGGGCGATTCCCGGACGACTTGCGAAATGAATGCGGTATGCGCTTCCCACACGGCTGACCAATTGGCGATGCGTGAGGAGTTGCAAGTCGGCAAAATCGCCCGGAGGAACTTCCGCGCCGGCCCGTGCATGCGAGCCAAACAAAATATTGAAAGCTGCTTCGAGAATGGAGCGGGTGTTGCGAAAACACTCTGTCATCACCGCCGAACGACCGCCGCGAACGTTAATTCCCAGTGAACTCCAGTTGGGACGTCTGCGGCCATAGAGATTCTGGGCGTCGTCATAAAAGACGTACAAATCCGGCTCAGCACCCGGCTCGCAACGGCAAAGCGTCCGCAGCACACGGAACTCGTCCTCGTGAAAGTCCTGACCTTCATCCACATACACGGCATCGTAGGACAGTTTTTCGACCATATCCGGCACGCGGCGACGGGCATCTTCCAGGTCCGCAAGGTATACGCCGGCCCGCTGTGCGGCATCCCCGTCCTCGATTTTCTGGTATCTGCACAGGCCTTGTTGCGACAGGCTGAACATGAGCGGGTTAAAAGCGGTTACATGCACGCACCCATCAGGGAGTGTGTCTCCAGTACGCTGGCGGAAAGCCATCTGTAGTTTCCGCTTTAGAAATGGGACCAGAGTACGGTTAAAACAAACCACCAGAAATCGAGGTGTCTGGACCGGATCCTGCCATAAAATCGGTTCCTTACCCAGATGGCGTACGATGCGGCGAGCCAGATTGCTCACCAGAACAACGGACTTTCCGCTGCCGGCGACTCCACGAACCAGCCGTGGTCCGCCACTCCAATTCTGGCAGGCCAGCCGTTGCTGTTCGTCGGAAAGCACTTTGAAGGCGTCGACATTGGCGTCGCAAAGCTCCCCGAGCGTTCCTTGTCGCACGTGCCGCTTCGCCCGTGTACTGGGCGGCTGGGCCAGAGCCGTGCTATCGCCAAAGGCCTGTAGCACAGCCTGTACCTGTTGCAGGGAAAAAGTCTTAAAAAAGTTACTGGATGGGCGCAGTGCCGATGCGCCAAGCCGGCGCTGAAGGGGAGCCTCCAGAAGGTCGTCGGCGAAGAGAAACTCCGGTGGGCAAAATCCATTTTCGCCCCACCGCCGCTTCCAGGCAGACTGTTCAATAGCCGGAAAGGCCACCCAATACTTAAAAGGAATTTGCAATTCGTCGCTATAAGAATTGCGGACTGCATCACGAACATCGAACATGGCATTACGAACCTGCAGGATTGGATTTTTCTTGTCTACGTATTGGCCATACCGGAAATGACAGATTCCACCGGCCTCGATTTGCAGGATGTTGTCGAGGCTTAGCCCTTTAACCTCTATCAGATGCACGCCGATGACCGGATCCACAATTACCAGATCGGGAGGGCGAGTTGTCTTGTGGGCCAGGCTCGGTTCACAGAGCAGCACGGATTCAGTAAAGTTAACGGCCCGAACTACGGCGGCCAGCACACAGCGGTGTCCCACGGTAGCGGCTTGTTCCCAGCCGATTACCTTGCATTTGGCATGCTGCACCAGTTTGCACACCTGTAACTCATCCATCTCGTTCAACCATAAGAGGCAAGTCCGACCTTTGATTGAGTCAGCGTGATTGACGCCATCCATTATGCGCCACAAGATTCTTGTTGCAAGCACAGAAGAGTAGACCAAAGCCGCCTGATTGCCGGTGGATTTTCTGTCCGGCCGCCCATTCGCAGGTCCATGGATTGATTCCAGGGATGTTGCTGCCAAGCGGCTCCATGGTGCGACATTGACTCTGTTGCGCAACTACTATCAGCCTCGTCCCACATTATGGCACAGATTTTGGCAGGCTATTTTTGTAATATCGGCAGCAGTCGGTCGGGAATTTGCAGGATAATCAAAGCCATGGCGGTGCCGTAACACTGACCCGGCGTGGCTTGCCAACTGCCATTAACGTTTTGTCGGGTTGAAAGTGCTTTTTGTATCGCCGGGCACCATGTGCTATGCCGGTAGTCGCCCACACCAAGTGGCACGGCACGACACTCGTGGGCAGGCTTACTCTATGACGGACAATGCCGGAGTATCCACCGGTTACTCGGTGCGTGCCGGAAGCCGCTTGACCGATTATCCTGTATAATGTGGCAATGATTGAACGTGTCCAACGCAAGTTAGATGCGAAGCAGGCAAAGGTGTCTATGGTTTTAGGCCAAGGTGAACTTGAAAGTCTGATAGCACGGAAGGAATCAGACCGTGTGGAGTTGAAGCGGGATATTTCCAACATGGACAGTATCCGCAAAGCGGTTTGTGCGTTTGCCAACGATATCCCAAACCACCAAAAGCCCGGCGTGATTATCATCGGTGTAGAGGATGATGGGCAACCGGCCAATCTGGATATCACAGATGCACTGTTGCGGACTCTCTCCGATATCGCAACGGACGGCAACATTTTGCCACTACCGCAATTGACGGTTCAAAAGGAATCACTTCATGGCAGGGAAGTCGCGATTATCCATGTGGAACCGGCTGAAGCTCCGCCAGTGAGGTATCGCGGCTCGGTGTGGGTCCGCATCGGTCCGCGGCTGGCCATTGCATCGCAGCAGCAAGAACACCATCTGGCGGAGAAGCGTCGTTCCAGGGATATGCCGTTTGATCTACACCCGGCCGACCACGCAGACCTCGACGATCTGGACACAGATCTCTTCACCAGGGTGTATTTGCCGCAGGCGGTTTCGCCGGAGGCACTCGCTGAAAACCACCGGTCAATGGCCGAGCAACTCGTCTCTTTACGACTGGCCTGTAACGGAAAAGTGTTTCGCCCTACCAATAATGGTATTTTAGTGCTGGGCAAGGAACCCACCGATCATATACCCGCCGCCTACATTCAGTTTGTCCGGATTGCAGGCCGGGAAATCGGGAATCCAATTTCAGATTCCAAAGAAATTCGCGGACCGCTGCCGAGATTGCTCAACACTCTTGATGAGCTTTTAAAAATCAATATTCGGGCCCCCATCGATTTTACTTCCGCCGACCGGGAAATACGACGGCCTGATTATCCGCTGGTGGCACTGCAACAAATAGCCCGAAATGCGGTGATGCACCGAAGTTACCATGGCACCAACGCTCCGATCCGGATTACCTGGTTTGCCAACCGGGTGGAGATCCAAAATCCCGGCGGCCCATTTGGCCGCGTGACCAGGGAGAATTTTGGCCGCCCTGGTGCCAGCGATTATCGGAACAGCTATCTTGCGGAGGCCATGAAGCACCTCGGCTACGTGCAGCGTTTTGGCTTCGGCATCATTCAGGCACGGCAGGAAATGGAAAAGAACGGCAATCCCCCGCCGGAATTTCAAGTTGAAGAATCTTACGTGGGTGTGATTCTAAGGCAGCGAGCATGACTATTCCGGTGATCGCTTTTTTTAACAACAAGGGAGGCGTTGGTAAGACCTCTCTGGTGTACCATCTCTCGTGGATGTTCTCCGACTCGGGTCTTAAAGTGTTGGCGGCGGATCTGGATCCTCAGAGCAACCTCACTGCGGCTTTCCTGGATGAAGAAAAGCTTGCCCAGACTCTTTGGTGCGGTGGAAGCATCGCGACAATTCATCAGTGCCTGGTCCCGCTGATTACAGGAACAGGCGATGTGGCAGACCTGGAATACCAGATTATCGCCGATGATCTGGCTCTGGTGCCCGGCGATATGAGGCTTGCAGGTTTTGAGGAAGAACTTTCACAGGACTGGCCGAAGTGTCTGGACGGCAGAGAAAGATCGTTTCGCGTGGAGTCGGCCCTTTGGCGAATTACCCAGAATGCGGCGCGGCATTTTGCAGCAAAGGTCATTATTGTGGACCTGGGCCCCAATCTGGGGGCGATCAATCGTGCGGCATTAATTGGAGCCGATTTTGTCGTCATACCGCTGGGACCGGATCTTTTTTCCCTCCAGGGACTGGAAAACCTCGGTCCGGCCCTTCGCCAATGGCGCGGGGAATGGAAAGATCGGTTGGCCAGGCAGCCACGGGAGGCCATTGAGTTGCCGCGGGGTATTATTAAGACAACAGGATATATATTCATACGTAATAGTATTCGGCTGGATCGGCCGGCGAAGGCATTTGACCGCTGGATTGCGAAGATTCCCGCCACGTACGCCAAGAGTGTTTTAGAGCGGGACCAACCGGCAACATTAACCATTGATAATGACCCCAACTGTATTGCCAGGCTGAAAGATTACCGCAGCCTGATGCCATTGGCACAGGAAGCGCGGAAACCCATTTTTCATCTCACCCCCGCAGATGGTGCCTTGGGTGCTCATACGCAGGCAGTAAGCAATGCGCGAGACGATTTCAAAACACTGGCAGCGGAAATCGCCCGCCGAGCCAGGCTGCCGGACCGTTTGCAGGAATGACTCTGCTGCTAAATCACGATAAATCCGGCACAGATTTTGGCAGGCTATTTTTGTAATATCGGCAGCAGTCGGTCGGGAATTTGCAGGATAATCAAAGCCATGGCGGTGCCGTAACACTGACCCGGCGTGGCTTGCCAATGGCCGCTGGGGCTTTGGCGGGCCAGAAGCGTTTTTTGTATTGCCGGACACCATTTGCTCCACCAGCGGCCACCGGCCAGAAACATCGCCTGGGTGCCGTAATAGTTGCCGTAAAAAAAATAAGCCGGATTGTTGGTCGGTGCTCCGGGTATGTCATGATTCAGGTATTGGACGCCTGCCGTAACAGCCTTGCCGTGGTAAACACCGGCATAAAACAGCAGCGCGACAGCCGCGGCGGTTTGCGGCACCGGATCAAATGGCATACCGGGCATATAGTCGAAACTGCCATCCGGATTTTGCAACTGCCGGACGAAGGCGATGGCTTTTTTTATGGTGCGATGGGGCACGTCAATGCCGGCCTGCCGAGCGGCGCGCAGGGCCATGACCTGGCAAATGGTAACGGAAATATCAGCCGGCATGGGCATGGGCTGATAGCGCCAGCCACCCTGGGCGTTTTGGGTTTCGATGATCAAACGGACGGCCCGTTGCAGTTTTTGCCGCAGTTCCGGTTGATGCGATTCACCATACACTTCCGCCAGAAAAAGGGTGGCAAATCCCTGGCCATACATAGGTGCGCCGTCGGAAGATGAGGCAATAAGGCCGGAGGGCTGACATTGGCTAAGCACGTAGCGCAGGGCCAGGGCGGTATTGTGGCCATAGGGTCCCTGGCCGGGCAGGTTGCCACCGGCCACAAACGCCAGTCCACCCAATGCGGATACCGCCACCAGGTTCTGGTGGCCGAAAGAACCATCGGCGTTTTGCTGTGCGGAGAGCCACTTGAGGCCGCGGGCAACAGCCCGTCGCACCTGAGGTGTAATTTCATGTTGCAGGTGGCTGGGGCGGCCAAAAATTATTTTATTCGAAGCTATCGCGGCGGCCCCGGCCCCCCGCAGGCTCGTACAGGAAATTAAAAGAACCAGCACCGGCGTTACCACGGCCCATGGCCATCGCCAGCCCTTGCAAAATTCGATCATCATCATATCTCGTCAAAACACAGCGTTTGCGCAGGTCAGCCGGAATCTCAAAATCACCGGGCACCCGGCCGGCGCTGCAAAATGCCGCTCAAGGCCGCCGGCCACGTTTCCGGTATTTTAGACGCACCAACCCACTCGGAGGTTCTCCAGTGGGCCACGCTGTTTTTTGCCGGACCGCGTTTGGCAATACCTGCTCGCAGCAGTTGTACATTGCGGCATGAGTCGGTCTGGCGTTGGTTATCTGGCAAACAGCCGGGCGGCAATACCGGCCACATGCTTGCCTTGAAACCGCGCGATGGCCAATTCATTAGCACTGGGCGGGCGTTTGCCATCGCCACCGGTAATGGTGGTGGCACCGTAAGGCGTACCGCCGGTAATTTCCGACATGCTGGTCAGTTCCTGACAAGCATAGGGTACTCCCACTACAATCATCCCATGGTGAAACAACGTGGTATGAAAGCTGGTGATGGTGGTTTCCTGGCCGCCATGTTGCGAAGCTGTACTGGAAAACACGCTGCCGATTTTGCCCACCAGACCGCCTTTGGCCCAGATCTGCCCGGTTTGGTCAAGAAAATTCCGCATTTGCGCCGCCATATTGCCAAAACGAGTGGGCGTGCCAAAAATAATCGCATCCGCTTCCAGCAATTGTTCAGGCTTGATAACCGGCACCTGGGCAAAGGCCTTTTTCGCTTCCGCTGCACCCACACGAGTGAGTACCTCCGGCGGCATCAATTCGGCTACCTGAAAAAGGTCCACCTGCGCCCCGGCCACTTGCCGGGCACCTTCAGCAACTGCCTGGGCCATCTGATAAATGTGCCCGTACATACTGTAAAAAACCACTTGAACTTTAATGGCCATAAACAACTCCTTGTAAAAAACAACCGACATCACGGCAAACAGCTTCGTAAAAAATGGTCAACCGGGTTTACCGGCAAGCCATGTCTTAATCAACATTCGTTCCAGCCGGTCCAACAGGGCCAGCAGTTGTCGCGATTCTTCCACGGTCATCACCCCGAAA
The DNA here is from genome assembly GCA_021852275.1 of Planctomycetota bacterium. GTDB lineage: Bacteria > Planctomycetota > Phycisphaerae > WQYP01 > WQYP01 > JABEVA01. Next base: position 35,158 of record JAJZNX010000037.1, read on the forward strand.
GCTTCTTGAATGATCTGCCGCTGTTCCGGGAGCACCTTTTTCAGCAGCGTCCGTCCCATTGCCGTGAGAGTCAGGCGATAGGCTCGGCGATCTTGGGGGTCAGGCTGGCGTTCCAGCCAACCGCATTTTTCCATGCGGTCCACCAGCACGCACACGTTGCCTTTGGTTACCAGCAAGTGCTGGGCCAGTTCCTGCTGCGATATTCCCTGGCAGCTTTTCAAGGTCATCATGATTTCGAACTGGGCCAGAGTCATCTCCTGCTGGCCCAACGCATGTTCAAGCTTGCGTTGGATACGGCTGTAGACCCGTACCAATTGCAACCAAGTTTGCAGAGGCATGACCTCGTCGGGGTATAAAACCTCCAAGCGTCGCAGCAGCCCGGTTGTTTTGCCATCAGATGTCATAATGCCCCTTACCACCTCTTAGTTTAGTTATATACTATTTCGAAGTCAAATCGCTGGGACGGTGGGTTGGTGAGGTAGGGGCTAAATTTTGCGGCAGTCGCCCATGTCCGGCCCGGCAGATACTGTGGCCACAATTTTTGCCACGTCCGACGGCGGAGTGTTTATGTTTTTGAGTTGACAGTTCTTAAAAATGCGGATAATTATTATCCAGAGTTGTGTTTGTCGGGATCGTCCCTTTAACTGCGCTGGAGGCATTACTTCATGAAAAAGCTTACCGTGGCAACTTTAATGATGGGGTTGGTGGGTCTGCTGCCGCTGTTGAGCGGTTGCCAGACGCTTACGGATACGCCAGGTTCCAACGCGGTTCGCGTGAATCAGGCCATGAGTACCAACATGCTGCAGGTTCCGGATGATGCCGAGAGCATCATGCTGCTGGATCGCCCTGTTCAGCTTAGCGACAAGCCGGTTCCCCTGCGTTGACACGCAGACTGCTTGCGGCTTTTCCCACCCTGCGCCGGAGGTGCCAAGATCGGCCGTCAGCCGATTGATCTTGGTTGGTCGCAGGTTGCCGGCTGCGGTTAGGTAATACTTCCGGCCCATTGTCAGGATGAAAACCGATGGATCAAAAATCACTGGTGCGATGGCTGTGCCTGGCGGTGCTGTTGGGTGGATTTGTGGGCTGTGCCCAGCCTGACGCCGGGCTGAAACCCTACGTGACGGGCCAGTTGGCTGCGGAAAAAGGCAATATCGCTCAAGCCATTCGTGAACTCACCTTGGCCATTAAGCGCAATCCGCAAATGGTGGTGGCGTATGAGGCCCGGGGGGATCTTTACAAAAAGCAGGGCCGCTATCATCTCGCGGCCGCCGATTATAAGCGCGCTACCATCCTGAATCCTTTCAGTTTCCATTCGTTTTTTGAATTGGGACAGGTTTACCAGCAACTGCGGCAGTATATCGCTGCCATTGCCGCCTATCAGCACGCGTTGCAGATTAACCCGAAAGATGCCCGCACCTCCCTGAACCTGGCCGTGGCATACACTCAGGCCGGCCATCCTTTTCGTGGTATTGTTTACGCCAACCGGGCAGTGCAGAATGGCAGCAATTCTTTTGCAACCTGGGCCAATATCGGTACCATTTATTCCCAGGCTGCCAAGCATGATCCCGCCTACCGCCGCCGGGCTATCCACTATTTTAAGCAAAGCCTGGAAATTAAACCGCATCAGCCGCAGGTTTATTTGAACTTGGCGCAGATCTATATCGACGAGCACCGTTTTGATCAAGCCAGTCGGGTGTTTCGCACCGGGGCCAAGCTTGCCGGGTCGGCTTTAATCAACGAACGTCTTGGCTATTGCTATTACCGGATGGGTAAGCTGCACCAGGCGCTGGCGGCCTATCAACAATCGCTTAAGTATCAAGCAGATTACGTGCCTGCCATCAACGGCATGGGCGTGGTCTACATGACCATGGCTCTGCAACATCACAGCCATTGGCGCACAACCAGAGCCAAGGCTATCAGCTTCTGGAAACGCAGCCTGAAAATTGATCCGCAGCAATATTTAATTCAGCACCTGGTTAAAAAGTTTGCGCCGGCGGCCAAACCTTGATTTGCATGGTATAGCTCCGCCGGCTGGTTGCGGCACTACCAGCCATGGAGAGATCGACGTGTCGGTGGAGCTTGATACCCCATATAACGGTCCATTTTGACAGCTCTGTTACGTGCAGGGCCGGAAAATTTAACACATAAACCGCATTCTTTTACCAGCGCGATCAGCCCGCATGTGGCAAAGATGTTTCATTTTGCTTAAACCACACGCGCCACGGACCGGAATGCTGGGGCAGTTTTTGGCCCGTCTGCCGGGTCAGATCGGACCAGGCAAATTGGACCAGGGCGACATTGCGATCGTCGAGGGTGGCAATCAAAGCCCGGATTACCCGGCGGGTTTTGTAATACTTCAGGGCCTGGGCACAATAAATGCGAACCTGCATATCCGGATCGTGACGCAGATGATCCAGCAGCGGACCAATGGCCATGGGGTTGTTGACATAAGTGAGTCCCATCGCCGCGCTCATGCGCACAAATTTGGATTTATCTTTCAGCCCCAGCAGCAGTGTGGGGGCTACCGATGGCTGATGCGATGTGCCCAGGGCAATCATGGCCTGGCCGCGCACCAGCGGATTGGGATCTGTCGTCAGGAGTTTGTACGCGCGCATGTAGGGCTTGTCATGACCATATTTCTGGCGGGCCAGCCAGGCCATGCCGGCCATACGTTCATCGGCATCTGAAGTATCAAACATGCGGCGGGTCTGCATGACCGGCGACTTGCCCTTGAAATGATGCAGGATCGAATTGACGAAGGTATTAAGATTTTGCGGCCTGGAACTCGAACCACTGCATCCGGCTAACGCGCTGGTCAGCAGCATCAGTGCGCAGAGCAAAGCCGGGCCACGCCAATCACGGTCGCTGCGCCGGGGCACCTTGGTCCATGCCGAGCATGAATCAGACGCAAAGCTGCCGCAGGCATGGTGGGGAGATACAGAGTTTTTGTCGAGGCTATTCATTATTTTTCCACCGTAGGATTTTCCAGCCGTTCCGGCTCTACCCATACGGGCTGGGTGATCAAGCGGCCTAAAAACCGTCCGGCCAGACTTTCAAACCGCTGGCCCTGATCGGTAACGTAACAAGTCAGCCCATCGGCCAAAGGGGTGCCGGCGTCATTGGCGATGTGCATTGTAGCCAATTTTTCCGCCACCACCAAGGCGGTCTGATCGGCGGAATCGACCAGCGTGGTTGATGAGCCTAACGTTTCGGCAATGGCTTGGCTGAAAATAGGATAGTGCGTACAGCCCAAAATTAAAACGGGCACCTGCAGCGACTTAAAAGGTTGCAGGTATTCCTGAAGCACACTACGTACAATAGGGCTTTCCTGCAGGCGGCCTTCTTCAATCATGGGCACCAATAGCGGGCAGGCGCGACCGATGACCTGGATGGTGGCATTCAGCCGGGCCACGGCCTGATTGTATGCCTGGCTGGCGATGGTGGCTTCGGTGGCGATTAGACCAATGCGACGCGGTTGTCCGGTGGGTGTGCGGGTCGATGCAGCTACGGCGGCGGCGGCTCCAGGCTCCAACACCCCAATAACAGGGATGGCAAAATCATGATGCAGACTTTCCAGCGCGGTGGCACTGACGGTGTTACACGCTACCACCATAAGCTTGGGATTAAACTGGGTTAGAAAATGCAGGCACTGGCGGGCAAACTGCAGTACGGTTCGCGGCGATTTACTGCCGTAGGGAACACGTGCGGTATCACCAAAATAAATGAGTTTTTCGCGGGGCAGGCGGCGCAGCAGCGCCCGTACCACCGTCAAACCACCAAGGCCGGAATCAAAAACCGCGATTGGATTGGAAGGTTGGCTGGAAGATTCAGGCATCTTAAGTTTCACCCTGGCAAGCCGCAATGTGGTCGCATGATAACGATGAAGCGGGATAAAGCACAATGCGGTTGTGCAGCCGGATCAGATACACTTGCCGTCCGGGAACGTTTTATGGCGGCGGAATATAAGAGCGAAGTCAGTTTTTGGCCCAGATATCCAGGCCGGAATCCGCACGTACGGCCGGCCGGTCTATTTCCGCGGCGATGGCGGCGGCGGTGTTTTCTTCAAATTTAGCAGAAATATCGACATGTGTCGGTGCGGTGGCACCGTGAAGCTGGGCATCGATGCTGGCCAGACATGCGGCCATTACATCATGAACATCAAACCCGACGCGCTTGATCGGCAGCGTGGTGGAGCGTGCATTGGGAAAATTGCAATGAGCTACGAGATCCAGATCTGTGCCGACTTTTATCCCCGCCAGCAAAAGCCCCGACAAAGACATCTCCAGAAGATTATCATCGGCCACGATCAACCCGTCCGGACGTTCCCTGGCACCGGCATAAAACATCAGTTCCACGGCATTGGAGGCGCACTCAGGGTTGTGCAGGTCCAGACCCTGAAACCATCGCGAGGCGGTGGACAGGCCATGTTGCGCCACCGTTTCCATCCAGAAACCGGCCCATCGGCTGTGCGCCTGGGAGCTTAGGAGTATGGCCACTTTGGTTCGTCCGCGGGACTTGAGATAATCCAGCGACAGTCTGATTACCGAGTGGCCGTCCAGCCCGACGGATGGCAGGCCGCGTTCGCTGTCACTGGCCAGTTCTACGCGCGCAACGCCCGGTTCCGTGATCACCGGCAATCCCTGGAAGCGGGCGGTTTGGGAGGCAAAGATAACTCCCGCCAGCCGGTGATGGCGGATATCGTCCACCAGTTTATGATAATCCGGACTATCCGCGGGATACTCGGTTCCGTAATAACAGACCACGCGGCGCGGACCATTGCGGGTAATACGGGCTGCTTCGGCATCCAGGGCATTCCAAAACAGGCTCCAGATGCCATGCTCCGACGGGTTGGCCGGAAAGACCAGCGCATATTGCCACAGGTGAGGCGGATGAGCGGCCACAAACGTGCCGGCACGCCCGCGGGCGTAAATATAGCCGTCCACGGTTAACCGGTCCAAAGCACGTTGCAGCGTAACATTGCTGACATCGTATTTTTGCAGCAGGTCCAGGCGCAGGGGAAGCCGGGTATTGGGTGGCAGGATGCCGCTCATGATCTGCTTGCGCAGGTCGTCCATGATGATGCGCTGCCGGGCCAAAGGTCTTTGGCGACGCATAACACGTACGCGTTTTGAGTGCGGCTGTTTGTTCATAATGACTCCGCCCGTCGCCTGCGTACCCAACCGTGGTGAAAATTGTGCGCCCCGGGGTGCCGCGCGACTGTCGTACAGGCTGCAGCGTGGTCAATATACCACACCGTGGCCAGGTCGCAACTGGATCGCCGAGGTCCGTGTTCATAGCCGCGGCCAGGTTTCGTGGCCACAGCCTCGTGCTGATAAACGGCGGTGTTCAATCCGATCCTTATGGGCGGGTCTGCGCGCCAGACGACGCGTTTGGTGTGCTCCTGCGAATTTTCGCGGCCCGCCTTTCCATGAAACACCGATATCATATTTTTATGGTATAAAATTATCAGATAGCGTATAATATATATGCGTGGGCTAAGTAGAAGGGGTCAGGTTGGACATGACTATTGAACAGGCACTGGCGGAACATCGCTATGAAATGGCACGCAGGCTTTGCGTAGCGGCCATGGCAGAGACCTCCGCGAATTCATCACATTACACCGCTTTGGCGCTGCGGATGCACCGCGCGCTGCAGGGCCTTGGCGATATCGCAGGATGTCGCGCGGTCCTCCGCGGCCTGAACCCCAATTCGGATCATTTGCGGCTGGAAATTGCCCTGCTGCTGGCGGAAGATGCCCATCAGTCGGGAGACTATAACTTTTACCGCATCTCGCCGGAGGCTAAATCCGGCCTCACGCACGATGAATATCTGGCGAAATTGCAACGGGAAATGGGGGAGCATCTGGAGTTGGCGGGGCGACTGGCGGGCGGCGTCGATGAAAAGCGTCGCGTGGCGGAGACGGCGGCGCGCCTGGGGCTGGCCGTAACCCCGGCACCGACGAAGATAGAGACACCGGCTGCCACTGCCGATGTACCTGTTCCTGCGGGCACGGTAACCTGTCGGCTGCAATTTCCGGATGGCAAGCCCGCCTCTGGCGTGGTGGTAACATTGGGGCTTCACGTCCGTCAAACTCAGGAAGATCCACGTACTTATTGCCAACCGAACATGCATTATTATCCGGTGTTGGGGCCGGCCAGTGTGCTTACAGCCACCACCGACGAGCGCGGTGATTGTCAATTTACCCAGGTTCCGGCGGGCTGCCATGATTATATCGCCGTAACCTTGCCGCCGGCGGATTTTGATGTGGCCACGCGATTTCTCGCACAGGGAGTAACCGTTACCGGCGGGCAGACCACCCGTTTGAATTTGACCATTCAGGAATGGACCAGCGCCCCGCCGCGGCTCGTGGCCAGTCCATTTGGCCCCGAGCTAAGGTGGGGTTCAACTACGGCCCGCCTGGTGGCCACGCAGGTGATGGGCAATCCGTTTTATTACGATTTTCCGCGGCAGATGGTGACTCTGGATTTGCCTGCGGATGTATCGGCTGATCCCGACCGATTGGTGCTGCTGTGTTCGGAGGATGTGCACACCGCCCAGCCCCTGCAGGTAGTAGCCGGCCGGGTGCATTTTTTCGCGGATTTACCGGCACTGACGCAAAGAGTGTGGGCATTGTATGAAATGCCGCAAGCGTCAGCGAAATCTCAGGTGCAGCACAGCTTGAAACTGGTACCGGAGGCCGGCGGAGCCACCGCGGTTCTGGAAACGGGCCGAAGCGCCTTTCGCATTCCCATAGGATCAGGTTCGGACAGTCTGCCGCCGCTGCTGGCTCTACGCGGTGAAGATGGCGTGTGGCGCGGACAGGGCCGGCTGGTATTGCCTCCAAGCATGACTGTAACCCGGCGCACCACCGAGGTGGTGGAAGATGGCCCGCTGCTGCTGAAGGTACGCATTGCGTACACACTCTCCGATGGGCATGCCTACACGATAGTCTGGACGGCCCACGCCGGGGAAGCCTATTTGCTCGCGGAAGAGACGGTCGATGAACTTGCCGGAGCCGCCTTTGAATTTTCGCTCCGGGAATTCAGCGGCGGCCGGGGCTTTTTGCATTGGACGCCGGAACACGGCAATCTGCACTGGACGGATCTTACCGCAGAACCGCGGGAACTGGCCCGTTTGCAGGAGTCGGTGGCATGGTGGATTTATCCCCAGGGCTTTGGCTACGCGATGACAGCCGGCGGGTTGCAGCAGCAGGATTATATCGGCGTGTTTACCCGCTGTCGCGGCGAATGGGAAGACTATGCGTTTGAACGCATTGCCCAAGGCCCCGGCGATGAAAATCGCGAGCTGGACTGGCCATTTCCGGAAATGGTGGGGTCCACCATTTCCATGATTACCGCTCATACTACGGCGGATGGCGACGCCTTTTTTCGTTGGCGCTTTTTCGCGGGCAAACGTTACTGGGGAATTCTGGCTTCCACATTGTCGCGCAATGACGGTAACTGGAAAGAGCTTTCCTCGGTCCAGCATAAAACATCCTCGCCGCGCCTGGAAGATTTCATGCACTGGCGGCTCGACCGGCAGGATCAGGTGCTGAGGCCTCACGTGGTGGCCCGCCGGGCGAGTCTGAAGCATCTGCGGGAAAAGACGCGCATGCCGGCTTTTGCCGACATCTGGCGGCACATTTGTTCGGGCCATGCGTTTGGAGCGGCGGAAGGTCTGCGGTTTGCGGTGGAAGGCAATCCTGAAATAGCGTGGCGTAAAAAGCTGGAACTTGTGGGTGTGGCCCACATCCGGGCGCGGATGACCTTATTAGGCCGCGATTTTTCAGATATGTACAGCCCCGTGGGTGCCCGGCCCATTACCCAATGGGTGGAAGATTATGACCTTATCGCCGCCAGCGGGGTATTTACCCCCCAGGAAGAACGGCTGGTGCGGTCCTGGTTGATGCTCATGGGCCACCTGTACATTACACCTGATTTAATGAATTGGAAATACAACTCCCGCAACGCCAACTTTGAGGCCGACCGGGTGGATGTGGTCGGGGTGATTGGCCTGGCCTTTGAGGGCAACCCGGATGCGGCGAAATTTGTCAATCACGCCTCACAGCGCATGGAAAAGTCCCTGAATGTGTATTGCACGCCCGGCAGCGGTAAATGGTATGAAAATCCAGCCTGTTATTATCTTCATGCCTCTAAATGCCGGATGAATCTGGCGTTTCATCTGGCCACGCACGGAATTCAAGATCCTACCACCATTCCCCGACTGAAGGATTTTTTGCGATGGGGTATTCTGCTGCTCACCCCGCCCTGTCCGCACGATTACCACGCCATGAGCAAGGGACTCGCGGCCGAGGCTTACGAGAAGACGGAGAAAGTGCGGCGCATTGCGCCGATTGGAGATCATGCACATCTGGGGCCGTGGGTGCCGGATCATTACGCTTTGCTGGCCACACTATACCGGAAAACAGATCCCGAATTTGCGGATCTGTTGATGTGGGCCTGGCGGGCCGGTGGGTCCAATGGGGCGTATTACGGAAATATGCCGCTGTTATTTGCCCACCTGACCGAAGAAGACCTGAAGTTTAATCCGCCGCCGGCCCTGACCAGCCGCCGCCTGGAAGGATTCGGGGCGGTTTTTCGCGGCAAGTTTAATGAGCCGGACGAATTTTTTCTCCTCTTTAAGCAGGGGCCGGGCGGGTACCGGTATCATCGGACGGAAGGTTCAATTATTTTATTTGCCGACGGTAAACCGCTGATTTACGACGGTGGGGAAGCGGGCGAAGCGTGGCGGCATTCTACGGTGTCGTTTGGGGCTGCACATACGCCGCTGGCACCGGGTCATGTGGAGCGTTTCCATAGCTTTGCCGCCGTGGATTTCGCCCAGGGTGTGCATCCCCGGGCGCTGGAACCCGGGGAGCCGATTTTTTTAAGCGATTTGTGCGAAGATCGCTTGGTTCAGGTGGCCTATGAACGCTTGGCCGAGCCGAATCCGGCAGATGTACGCAGTGTGCTTTGGGTGAAGGATGAGTATGTAGTGTTGCACGATGATTTCTCGCTTCCTGCCGGTCTGCCCAGCCATTGGCATTTGCAGGTGGTCGGTGATGAGCATCAAGGCGATTGGCGCAGCGGCTATGAATTTCAGGGCCGCTTCGGCACCAACCTGCAGGTGCTGCTGCCGGGGCAGCAGTTTGCCTGCGAACTTGTGGAGCAGGTTCCCATTCTAGAGCCGGACCCGCAAAGGCATACACCGCAAGAGCGGTTTTCCATGCGTCATCTCATGCTTTCCGGCCAGGATGCCACACAATATCTGGCCGTCCTGCGGCCCCTGCCGGCGGGGACCGCGGGAGTCCGCGCGGAGCTTATCCATGCAGATCAATACGTCGCGGGTGTGCAGGTGCACGGGCACGGCATTGAAGATCAGGTATTTCTGGGACGGCGGGAGTTTTCCATCGGCCGTAACGATTGGGAATTTGCAGGCCGGTATGGGGCTATTTTGCGTCGACACACACATACCGACATGCTTTTGCTGGCCGGAAATTCCCTGCGTTGGGCGGGCTTAAGGCTGGAAAGCACCGGCCCGGCGGCGCACTTGCGCATCGGCCGTGATGCGCTGGAGTTGACGGCAGAGGGCAGCGGAACTGTGCAGCTCTATGGCTTGCCGGAAAAGGTGGTGTTGTCCTGCCACGGCCCGCGCGTGATGCAGCGGTGGCCACTTCCCAAGGAATTTAAGCACGGATATTCCAAGTCCCGTCGGCCGGTGGCTTCCTTGGTCCAGTGACAGAGGCTGCGCCCCAAATGACAGTCGGCGGGCCATGTCGATCATAAGCTGCGGTGCTGCCGATTCGATTTGGCGGCCTGCGCTGCAGCGGGCCAAAGCGCGTATCCAACGCGGCGTAAGCTCCACATCTCTACATACAGTGCTATATCTATATTGGCGGCATCACCTGGGTGCTTCCGGCAATCTCCATGGTTGTCCGTGCGGGTTCCCGCTCGATGGATGGACTTAACTTTGTAGAAAAACGGACAGCGGCAGCCATGCCGGGAAAAACAGGTGGTGTTGGGAGAATGAAATGGCGGGCAAATTTAAAAAACGCCTCAAAAAAATAAATCACATCCCATGATAAAAAACATACTTACAACTTTAGGCATATTTTCTATGGTTTTTTTATTTGACTTTGAAAAGTCATTGTGTTACTTTAACAATCATAAACTCTAATACAAGGTGTATTACAGTTTATGAGGAAATAAAAAGATGTATGGTCTTGACATTGAAAAAAAATAAAGGTATAATGATTCAAGAATCTAAAAGGTGTTTATAATCACGCCTTTAACGATATTGCTGATCGTAATGTGCGGTTGGCGGTTTTGGTAGAAGTCCTTTTTGGAGGTATCTCATCATGGAAAAGCAATTGATTACATCACGTGAGCAAGGCAAGGATGCCAAAGCAATGAAGCGTTGGGCGGCAGTGATGCTGGGGCTGGGTGCTTTGGCGGCTACGGCATCCATCGCAGGGGCGAATGCCGTTTGGAACAATACGGGTACCGATTTTAATTCTGTTGGCAGTTGGACTGGCGGTTTACCCAGTGCCACCAATCCGGCGATTTTTGGCACGGCAGTGGTCGACCAGCCGAACGTCAGCGCTCCGATCACCGTTGAATCGTTGAATTTCAGTGCTACCGGCTACAATCTTACTTCCACAAACGGCACGGATGCCATTACGCTTAGCCAGGTTACCCCAGGTTACCAAATCATCAATGTTGGCGGTGGTACGTCCACAAGCCCGTTGACGGCCACCATCAGCGCGCCGTTGGTGCTCGGCGGCGGTGCCGGCACGACGCAAGAAATGTTCGCGAACAATTATAACACCTTGAATTTAGATGGTGCTATTTCCGGAACCGCTGGTACGCTGTGGCTGTATGGCGGCGGGGGCGCTGGAACCGTTTACAATATCGCGGGTGCTAACACCTACACCGCTGATACACTCATTTCCCAGACCACCGTCAACCTTACCACCGGTACCTTGGGTACTGGTTCGGTGGTGGTGGGCGATTATAGTAATTCGGGCGGTACGCTCAATGCCACAGATTCCGGTGGCTTAGGCACCGGAGATATTTTTGTGGATGGCGGTACGCTTAATGCCACCGGCGGGGGCACATTGGGTTCCGGCAATGTTACCGTGAACTTGGGATTCTTAAACGTCAATACTGGCACTGTATGTAGAGATGTGGAGC
>JAJZNX010000026.1 GCA_021852275.1 Planctomycetota bacterium
CGTCCCCATTTTGACTTCGCCGGCTATGTACCGGGCGGGCAGGTATACAAGCAGCCCTGGGCGCATGGTTATATTATGACACTGTCCGTGCCCCGGCGTTTTCTGAAGGTTCCCTTGACAGCCGGCGAAAAGCTGGCCATGGATGTGGAAGTGAATTTTTCCGGATATACCAATGAAGGTCTGCAGGTGGTGTCGCGCAATTATCTGTTTTCGCCGCAAAATGATGCCGACAACACCGTGAGCGACTTGCCCACCGAAGCGAAGCTGCATCCTCAATGGTGGGGGACAGCCGAGGTCAAATAGCAACCTGCTGTCGGCGCCGTATAGGTAACTCCGGCAGTTGGAGGCCGATGGTTAGTAGTGGCTGGAGCAAGGGCTATAAAAGGTACAGTTTAACATCGAGGTCGAACATGAATATTCAGGCGCTTACCGGTCGTTTCTGCATGATCGGTCTGATGGTCATGGCCCTGGGTTCGCTGGTGTTTGCGCCGCGGCCGGCGCGGGCGGTGGCCACGCAAAATCATGTGTTGCATATTCTGCCCGCCCCGGGGCCGGTAAAGATGAATTGCCGCACGGGTGATTGGGATCTTTCCGGAGGAATTTTCACCTGCAGCAACGTGGTGCGGCTGAGAAATAAATGTTCCGTGTGGCTGTTTGCGATGTATGACAAAAAAAACATCTATCTGCTGGCGAAATGGAAGGATCCCACACCGCTGAATAATCCGCAGAGCAGCTACGGCGGATTTGGATTTAATGGAGATTGTCTGCAAGTGCGGTTTATCACCCATTACGATACGCCGCAGGAAAAAGTATCGCATTGGTCCTGCTGGCGTGATGTCAACAAGATCAGTGTGGTCAATGTGGTGTATGGGCGAACTTTCAAGGGCGGTACCATTCCCAACGCCATTGCCGACGGCGCGCAGCAGGCCTTTAAGATTGACGCCGACGGCAAAGGCTACCTGCAGGAAGTTTCCATTCCGTGGAAACTGCTCACGGCCAATGGTAAGCCACTGGTAGCCGGTAACACCATGCGCATGGCGCTGGAACCGAACTTTACAGCAGGCCCACCATGGGGCCGTCTGGACATGCACGATCTTTTCCGCAGGGGCATCGCCAACCCGGACCGCGTATTTACCTTTCGCGCCTACAGCCAGTGGGGCAAGGCCGTGCTGGAGCCTAAGGGCCACATGCGTCCGGCACCGGTAATTCTTTCAGACGGGCGAAGATTTCCCGTGCGGATGGTGCATGGCTGGCCGGTGGCCAATTGGTCAGGCCTGGTACGCAAGCATAAGCTGCCCGGCTTTATACCCGTGCGATTTTCCACCCCCGCCAAAGGATATGTTTCTTTAAATATCTACAACAAGTCAGGCCTGGTGGTGCGCCAATTGCTTACCGCCAATTTCGAGAACAAAGGTCCGCATCAGGTGATGTGGGACGGCTTGACGACCCCCGATTATAAAACGCCGGGCACAGTGGTGCCGGCGGGGCGGTACACCTGGCGGGCTATTTTTCACCCCGCTTTTCAACTGGCGCTCCGCGGCTGGGCCGCCAGCGCCGGCAGTGCGCCGTGGCTTAACGGCCCGACCACTGACTGGGGTGGAGATCATGGCGCACCGGATGCCGTAACCACCGATGGGAAACGCATGTTTCTGGGATGGTCCTATGCGGAGGCCGGCCCGGCCCTTATTGCCACCGATTTGTCCGGACACGTGCTGTGGCGGGTGGGTTGGGGTGCGGAGGTCAGTTGCCAGGACCTGGCGGTAGACCATGGAATTCTCTATAGCCTGGGAATCCGCGGTTACAAGAGTCGCGGGCAGGTAGTGCGTTTGCGTGCCCGAGATGGCGTGTACACCAACTGGTACCACCGGAGCAACGCGGTTCTCGCTATTTCGAGCTTGTGGGCGGGAAAGACCCGGCGTCAAATGTGGCCGGCCTCGGCCAGCGGCCTGGCGGTGCACGCAGGCAGGATGTATCTGACGTTTTCAAGCCAGCATCTGCATCGCAGTGAGATTATTCACTGGCGGCGTCTGGTGAAAATGTTATTGCGGCACGATCCGCTGGATATGGCCATTTACCGGCATATTGACCAGCGGACCACCCAGCATCTGGCCGCGTTTATTGATGGGAAAATCACCCGCCGACAGGCTTTTGGAACCTATTTTCCACGCTTTGATTTTTCGCTGATGGATGTGCTCAATGCCATCATCGCTGCGCCGGCGCGGCAGCCGGTGAAAGCTGCCCCATCGCCTGCCGCCGTGCGGTTAGGCAGTCTTCTGGAAAGATTTGGGCTGGTGCATGGAGAGGCCCGGATGTCGCCCATGGCCAAAGCCCAGGCCAATCGCCGATTTTTGATGCAGCATTTTGCCGGGTGTTTTCAACCATTGAAGAGCAATTTCATCGCCGTCTGCAGCGCCCGTAGCGGGCGGTTAATCCGTACGTGGCCGGTCCGGTTTCCTCGGGCGGTGCAGGCCATGGGGCACGGGCTGGTGGGTTTTATCTCCAGCGGCCGGCGGATCATGACCTTAAACCCACATACCGGAGTGGTCCGGCCGCTGGTTCGCGGGCTGGATGATGCCACCAACTTTACCATCGGTGCAAACGGCAATATTTATGTGGCCGAAGCCGGTGCCCTGCAGCAGGTTCAGGTGTTCAATGCCGACGGCAAGTTGATTGGGGCGATCGGCCGCCATGGCGGGCGCCGACTGCTGGGGCCATGGCAGGCGGACGGAATGTGCCAGCCGGCGGCGCTGGCGGTGGATAAAAAGCACGGCCATCTGTGGGTGGCCGAAGCGGATTTTTATCCCAAGCGTGTGAGTGTGTGGAACATAAAAACCGGCCGGCTGGTGAAAGAATTTTTCGGACCGGGCCATTACGGTTCTTCCGGCGGTGCGATAGACCCATGGCATCCCAACCGCATGGTGGGCGAGGGCTGTGCCTGGCGGATCAATCCGAAAACCGGCCACGCCCGCTGCACCGGCATTGTTAACCGGCGCTATAACGGCTTTGCGGTCTTCTGCCATCCAGGCAACGGACATACGTATTTAGCGGTTAATTTTGAGGTGATTCACGACTACGCTGGACTGCGAATCTACGAGCGCATCGGCCCCGGCGACTATCGGCCCTGTGCCGAGTGGCGGCCTGATTATGCCAATCAGACCACCTTGGTCTGGTCGGATCGCAATGGCGACGGCAAAATGCAGCCGGATGAGATCACCACGCTGCCATTTGCCATTCGCTTCCATGGTTCCAACGAATGGTCGACCAATATCAACCCGACGGATTTGACGCTGTTTGGTCTGGTGTCGGGCCCGAATACCGCACGCACCCTGTGTTCTGCGGCGCGGGAGGTTCCAGGGTCGCAAGTTCATCTGACGCAAAAGATTTATCGGCGAATTTACCGCATCAATCCGGCCGGTTTTACCGCGTGCGGCGCTCCCCGGTGGAACTTAAAGGCGATGGAGTCTTTGCCGTACGTGTGGAGCCGTGACCTGGAAGCCGGGGGAGGCGGTATGTTGCCTTCGGCGGGTAATCATCTGCTGGTTACCTGCGGTGTAAATGCTTTCAGGTGCTACAATCTGACTACCGAACAATTGCTGTGGTCTTACCCCGACCCATTTTATCAGGTGGGTGCATCGCATTTTGCGCCGGAGCCGGAGCCTGGTCTTTTGCGCGGCCCATATGGCCTGGTCGGCACTTTTAAAACCCCGGAAACCGGTACCGTGTGGTGCATCAATGGAAATTGTGGGGAGTGGTATTTGCTCACGGCCCAGGGTTTTTACCTGGCCCACCTGTTTCAGGGCAGCCCTTTCAAGCTGGCCTATCCCAATCTGGCTGTGCCTGGTGCGGATATGACCGAAGCGCCAAGCGGCTCCGGTGCCGAGGACTTTGGCGGATCTCTGACCCAGGCCCCGGACGGAAAAGTGTATATTGAGGCCGGCAAGACCGCGGATTGGAATATCCGCGTCCATGGCCTTCGGCGGGTGCTCGCGATTGGCAGTGGCACGCTGACCGTCAGTCCAGGCGACCTGGCCCTGGCTCGCCGGCAGCGCGAAATGCAGTTGCAGGTGGTGGCCGGGCGGAAACAAATGATCGTGCAGCATTTGCACGTGACTTTCACCGGCCATACCCAGAGGGACTTTCATGGCGGGAACTGGGCCGACTTTCACAAGGGCCGCTCTGCTGTTCGGATATATACCGCATGGGGCCAGCGGAATCTGTATCTGGGCTGGCACGTGGCCGATGCAACACCCTGGGTAAATCATGCCACAGCCCCAGCCCAGATGTACATGTCCGGTGATACGGTGGATTTCCAGTTTGGTTCCAACATCAAGGCCAATCCCAAACGAGCGCAGGCAGGGGCTGGAGATTTCCGTATCTCGATCGGCAGTTTTCAGGGAAACCCCACCGCCGTGCTGTATCGTTGGGTTTCCAAAATACAAAAACCCATGATCTTTTCTTCCGGTGTGGTGCATTCCTACCGGGTGGCGTACGTGGCGGTCATGCATCACGTGCGAATAAAAGAAATGACCTGGCCCAACCGCCAAGGCTACAATGTGGAAGTAGCGCTGCCCTGGGCGTCGCTGGGTTTTGCCCCCCAACCAGGCGCTCGCTACACTGGTGACATGGGTGTTACCTGCGGCGATGCGGCCGGTGATTATACTGATTTGCGCAACTATTGGAGTAATCAGCGGACCGGCCTGGTGAGCGATGCGGTATTTGAGCTGCGGCTGGATCCGGCGGATTGGGGTCAGTTTATCTTCAGGAAATAATCGGGGCAATTCTTCTTCACCGTCGGTAAGCAGGTTGTAAATGTATCTGGCTGAGGACCGGAGATATCGTTGGTGCGAAAGGAAAATGCTATGAGTAAATGTACGATCTATGCGCGCCTGGTGGTTTATGGGTGCGTGATTGCCACATTATTAATTTCTTCTGTGGCCCATGGGGCAACAGCATCCTTTGGAGCGTTCAATCAACAGGCCCGGAAGGGGGGGCGGCCTTTGTCCGTGGTGTTTTTCGGCGGATCGCTGACCTGGGGTGCCAATGCGCGTAATCCGCAGGTCAACAGCTATCGCGCTTTGATGGAGCGCTACCTGGAAAAAAAATATCCCCGTACGCAGTTTCGCTTCCATGATGCCGCGATCGGCGGAACCGGTTCCAAACTGGGGTTGTTTCGGCTGCAGCGTGATGTGCTGGCTTATAAACCCAATCTGGTGTTTTTGGAATTTACCGCCAATGATAACCTTTACGGAACCGACCTCCAGACTTTGGCCTGTTATGAGCATATTTTGCGCACCCTTATCCGCAGGGGCATACCGGTGGAACAGGTCTTTTTGGGCTTTGAATCCAACTATGGACCACGTGCCAATCCGCTTCAGTGGCCGCGCCTGGTGGCTCACCAGCGTCTGGCGGCCGCCTACCATACGGCCGTGGGTGATAGCTTTCCGCTGGTAAAGAGGCGTCTGGCGGCCGGGGTAATCACGTTGCGCGGGATGTATCCGTTCGATGGTGTTCATCCGGGGGATGCTGGATATAAGCTGTTTTTCCAGGCGGTACGTAACGGATTTTTGCGGGCAGTCAAGGATCAACGTGTGTGCGTGGTCCCACCGCATACGGTCTTTACCGATCTTTACCGCCGCTGCCGCCGGATTCGTCTGGCCCACATGCATTTGCCCACGGGCTGGCAGGTGGCGCGAACGTATCGAACCTCCATGTGGTTTGACGGCCTTTCCAGCCGTTGGATGGGCGATGTGGTCATGTGCCAGGCTAAAGGCGGGGCGATCATTAAACCGCTGCTGGTTCATTTCAAGGGCACCCTGTTGGGCCTTTTCGGGGAGGCCGATGGGCACAGCCTGTCCTTTAAGGTATGGGTGGACGGCAAACCGCTTCTGCGGCCCGGTCGGCATCCACCGGCAGCCGACGCCGTCTGGCCTTGGAATACCGCCCGATTCGGTGGCGGTCGACTCTTCAGGTGGAGAGTATTGTCTGACAACCTCCCGCCCGGGCCGCACATCCTCAAGCTTATGCCGGTATTGCCGAAAGGCCGGCATACCGGGGAATTGCGGATTGAAAGTGTCTGTGCAGCCGGGGATTAATCTTCGCTCCGGGCATCCATTGGCGAAAAGCTTTTCCGTAGGTCGACCAACAAACATTAGATTAAAGTGCCCGGCAGGAGTCGAACCTGCAATCTTCGGATTCGCAGGGCAGGTGTTGGTCCTGTGCTTACAGCTATAAAATCCTCTAAACATTGATGTTCGACAATACCACCAGCAGTTTGCAAACATTATCGCACGCTTGCTAAAAAGACCAATGATTTGCGTGATTAAATGGGTCGGGAGTCTTTTCCTTTGGCTCGAGGTCTTCACCGTGCACGTATCCCCACCTGCGGGATAAATGCCCAGTAAAAAAATCCCCTGGGCTGGATGCCAAGGGGCCAATCAAAGATAACTCCACCATTTCCGGCTGGCTCTTTGGGCCGCGGTCAGCGATCCGTGTGATGGCGGGGTTGGCGGAGCGGAAGCATATTGCGCACGGCCAAATAATGACCGGGCTGGCGTGAAGTTTTGGGGTGGTTAAAAATCAGGAGCAGATCCCCAATGGCGGTATCTTGATATTATTGCACAGAGAATTAGAATTTAGGTTAGACTATGGGCAGGCAGCAACTGATGGCGGCTGGCACCGCTGACCGCGGGCCGCAAAACCGCGTGGGTGTTAAGGTCTTGTTGTCCCTGATGGTTGAAACTTGGTGGTATTTTAATCAAGGAGAATTGAATGATGAAGACTCGATCAACGGGCGCTGCAGCCGCAGGATTGATTCTCCTGGCGCTGCTGGGGACGGGTGGGATGCGGCCGGCGCTGTGCGCTGCCAATCACTGGCAGGTTGGTGCACCGGTGGTGTCGCAGTCGCAGTGCCTGGAGGCGGGTATTCAGGAACGGTGGCAAATTCCGCTTGGATTTTCCCGCCGTCATCCGGATGCAGTTGCCGCAATCTGGCCGGAGGGAAAGGCTGTGTATGTGGCCACGCAGCGCGGTTTCTTAATCAGCATCAATGCCCGCGCCGGAACGATCAACTGGGATGCGAAACCCGCCCGGCTGGCGCAGACGATGTCGCGTCCGATGCACTATGCCAAGGGGCAAATTATGATTTTGGCCAATGGCTACGCCAAGATACTAAGCGTGGCCGACGGCCGGGTTCTTAAGTCAATGAATTTACGCAAGGCCCCGGGTGGGAGGCCGATCCTGTTTAATGGACGATTGTTGCTAGGTGCATCGTACGGTGGATTTTACGGCCTCTCTTCGAGCTTTCCCGATACGATACGCTGGGCGCAGTATTCCAGAAATGATTCATTTGTTTCCGATCCAGTTCTGGCCAAAAATGGTTCGGTGACGTTTGCCGGTACCCGTGGTGAAGTGTGGAATAAAGACGCCACCGATGGCACGGGCACATGGAAAAGAATTTTGGGATCAGGCGTTACTGCACCACTATCCACCAACAATAAGCTGGTATTTGTACCATGTCACAACGATAATCTTTATGCTTTTAGGGTTGCCAATGGGCGATGCCCCTGGATTTTGCACCTGCCCGGCCAACTGAATTCCCAGGCCGTGCCGGTGGGTAAGCTGGTTTTAATCATCAGCAGCAGCACTGGACTATACGGTATTTCTGTGGCCACGGGACTCAAGGTATGGGGGCCGGTGGCACACATCAAGAAAATAGCCGCGATTGCCGGAGGTCGTCTTTTTACAGTGGATAACCACAACAACCTGCGCATCCTGCGGATTGGCACGGGCCGCGAATTGGCCCACGTCCGAATTCCTCATGCCGTTTTCTATGCCGACAATGCCGCCGGGGCTGTGGTTTATCTGGTAACCACACATGGCCAGTTGGTGTCGGTGGCCGTGCGACAGTCGGAATAACTGCCGCGTCATTGTTGGGGAAATTGTGCATGAATCTGGTACGGGTGCGTCGGGCACTGATTTCCGTTTCCGATAAAAGCGGAATCATTGATCTGGCCAAGGCGCTGCAGAACGAATTTTCCGTTGAAATTATTTCCACGGGTGGCACCTCAACCCTGCTGAAACAGGCGGGGGTGCTGGTTCAAGATGTTGCCGCCGTTACCGGTTTTCCAGAAATGATGGACGGCCGTTTGAAAACCCTGCATCCGGTGGTGCACGGCGGGCTTTTAGGCATCCGGGCAAATCCTGAGCATCAGGCGGCTATGCACCAGCAGGGCATCGCTCCCATTGACCTGCTGATTGTAAATTTATATCCATTTGAAAAAGTAACCTCGCAGGCCGATTGCCCGGTGGAAAAGGCCATTGAAAATATTGATATCGGTGGCCCGGCGATGATCCGTTCCGCCGCCAAAAATCATGCCGATGTGGTCGTGATTACAAACGCCAGCCAATATGTTGATCTGCTGGCCGAAATGCGCCAGCATGGCGGTGGCACCGGCCCGGAATTTCGGCGTAAGCTTGCCCGTCAGGCTTTTTTACGCACCAGCACCTACGATGCAATGATTTACAACTATCTGGCGACGTTGCCTGAGGTTGCAGCCGACGCGGCGTCATCGCCAACTGCACATGTAGAGGAATTCCCCGATACTCTCATCCCGGTCTTACAAAAAAAACAATCCCTGCGTTACGGCGAGAATCCTCATCAGGCGGCGGCTTTTTATGCCCAGGGTCGCGGTGATGCCGGCTTGGCTACGCTGCGGCAACTGCACGGGAAAGAACTATCCTACATCAATCTCCTGGATGCCGATGCCGCCGCGACGCTGGTGGCCGAATTTCATCAGCCGGCGGCAACGGTGATCAAACATGCCAATCCCTGCGGTTGTGCCGTCGGAAAAACGCTGGCCGAGGCCTTTTACCTGGCGTATGCCGGCGATCCGGTGGCGGCGTATGGTGGTATTGTGGCTCTCAATGACACGGTGGATGTCGTTACTGCGAAAAACATTGCCGATGGTAAGCGGTTCCTGGAAGTGTTGATAGCACCGGCTTACGCTCCGCAGGCACTGGAGATACTGCGGCAGCGTTGGGCTGATTGTCGCATTTTAGAGTTGCCCGGGCTGAAGCCGGGACTGGCCCGTGCCGGTGCGGGGTTCCGCAGTTTGTGGGGGGCAATGCTGGTACAGCAGATGGATGTGGGTGGCTTTGATCGCGCTGCGTGCCGCGTGGCGTCCCAGCACCAACCAACGGAATCGCAATGGAGCGATCTGGCATGTGCGGATCTGATTGGCAAGCACGTCAAAAGTAATGCCATTACACTGGTGCACGGAGGGCAGCTTTTAGCAGCCGGGGCCGGGCAGATGAGCCGGGTTACCAGTTGCCGTCTGGCGGTGGATTTAGCCCTGCGCAATGGCCATGGAGAGAAACTCAAAGGTGCCGCTGCAGCCTCGGATGCGTTTTTTCCGTTTGCTGATGGTCCGCAGATTCTTATTGAAGCCGGTATCCAGTGCCTGGTTGAACCCGGCGGTTCCAAGCGCGATCAGGAAACCATTGATCTTTGCGACCAGCATGGTGTAGCTCTGGTGTTTACCGGCCGCCGACATTTCCTGCATTAAACGTGTAACTCCGCCGCTGTGTTCCCTGGCAGTGTCACATCATATTCGTCCATTCAATGCTCGATGATGTATGGCATTACGGTATGGCCACATTTTTTACTTGACAGTTGCCGGTCAATTGTTAACATCAATATTGATGGTTGGGTGTCGTGGCGAATGACTGAGAAGGCAGCGGAGAGGATGAATCGCGTTAACAATCCTGTTGACAGGCTTGTGGTCTAACGTGATTCAAATGGTGGTGAAGGAGGCGCTGGTGGACAAAGAGCCTCTTCTATGTCCGGCGTGTGCGTCGCCGTTGGAATTTAAAATCCGCAAGATCGGACCGTGGCGATTTTATACGCCAAGGCAGCGTATGTGCGTGCAATGCGGTTTTCGCTCAGATGCATGCAGTGCTGTGAAAATGGGCCACGCCTTTGGCACTCGGTTTGATCAGTTGCATGCCCAATTGTCGGCCACTTTAAACTATGTTCCGCAGTTGCCATATCAGGAAGCGGTGCGGGTGTTAAATCCATCGCATTTTGATGATGACATTCACCAACTGGACAGGTATCGGGATTTGCTGCACTACTGTGCCCATCTTTATAAGCCGGTATTGCGCGACCTGGCTTTGGCGATTCCGGGGACGCAACTGGATATCGCTCCGATCAAACATCAGGATAAAATCAAAGCCTTGGCGTTATATGGCCATAGTGGTTCACATCCAGATACGGAATCCTGGACGCTGCTGGTTGCGCGTGTGACGCCCAAAGGGTTCTTTACCTATCTATGGACCGGCGAAGCCAGGGGGCTAGAGCAGGTGCTTAGAAATCACAAACCCCGGCTACCGGAGGATACCTTGTGCATTCATCGCCCTGGAAATTCTGGCCCCGCTATCATCTGATTCCACCAGGCCCCCTCGATTTCAAGAGAGCTATACCATAACAACTTTAAACAAGATTTTTATAACCGAGGTTAACATGTTGAACGTGTGGCCGGCTGAATTCTTTATCCATCTGCCATCTGGCGGTAAAATACGGCAGCGAGTTAACTCTGGGGATCAAATGAGATAAAGAGGTCGGAATTTCCATCAACGATATACTCAACAATATATCCAGCCTATGAATTCGTTGATGAGGTGGATGGGGGACTGCGGCCCGCGAGAACAGAAGAGGAGTAGAACAGTTAAACAGTAAAGCCGGGGCGATGGGATAACGCAGGAGGCCGAATGCAGGAGAATGCGTATGCACCGCAGGCAAGACATGGAGGACGCAGAGAACGACGGGGAAGATTGAACCACAATGGACATCCCAATAGCTTTTTCTCTAACGCGGAGGTCTGTCGCGACCGCGTCGGGAGATTGCAGCATTCGTGCCTCAAATGGCCGGGCTGACGGGAAGTTTTGGGTAATTGGTGGCTTTTTTGGTGACCGGAGGGAGACCCTGCCGGAAAATGCGGTCTGTAGCACTTTAGTTAATTGGCGGCTAAATCCATGATCGATCGCATCGTTAATGTTCGCCACGGCGATGGGGATATCGTCGGCTAGTGCGCCGCAACATATGAATTTATTTTTGCCAGGCCGCTTACCGGGAACGCGAGAGCTGTCTTGATCAGCGGCGACGGCGATGATTGGATCAAGATGAGTAGAAATGCTCATACTGGTTTCAGCCAAGGTGGGGGGTGCAAGGCAGGTGGGGGGTGCAAGGCTCCTGTGATACGCACCCGAGCCGATTCGCCGCAATATTTTGTTATTGCTAAATATATTTTACTCGCGTACCATCTAATGGTTGTTGTGCGATAGGAAAGAGCATTGCAGCGGAGCAGTAAAGGAGTTTCAAGCGATGTTGTCAACGTTTATGTCGCGATATGTTGCCTTAAGGCTACGTGCTGTGATGGCCTTAACGCTGGCGGTGGTATTGTCGGCATTCGCATCGAGTGTCCGGGGTCATGTTACCGTTCGCAGCAAGGCGGTCATTGCCGCGATCAAGCGCGGGGCGAATGCGCTGTTGGCCAGTCAAAATTCCCAAACCATGTGGGAGCAGGCCACTTATGGCAACACGATCACTTACCGCGTTAACAAAAAAGGTAAGAAGGTTCCGAACATGCTGTTTAACGACTATGGCGGCGAAACTGCGCTGGTCACGGAGGCGTTGCTGGATGTGGGCCAAAGCCTGCACCTTCCGCAGCTTAACATTTATTCACCCAAGATGCGTGCGGCCATTAATTTTCTGGTCAAGGTCAACCCCATAGGGACATACGCGGCTTCTTTTCAGGCCAACGCCATGGCGTTGCTACCTCCCAAAGCCCGCTACCGCCGTGTTCTTGATAAGGACGCTTGGTATTTGCTAAAAACGATCCATTCCGACGGTGCGTATCACTATTTCATGCTTCCACCATGGCCCGCCCGCCCGGCCTATTTGCCGGGTAACTTTGATAACTCCAATACGCAATACGGCGTGCTTGGCATGTGGGCGTGCGCCCATGCCGGGCTTGAAATTCCCGCATGGTACTGGCGCTTGGCCCGCATGCACTGGGTGAACACTCAATTTATGGACGGCGGCTGGTCTTATCACAGCAGCGGCAGGCATCCTGATCACACGAAAACCGGTGCCATCATTGGACCAACCAATACCATGACCCCCGC
>JAJZNX010000208.1 GCA_021852275.1 Planctomycetota bacterium
GCAAGTCCTTGAAGGGCTGATCGGCGGGCACGTCAAAATCCTGACAGAAACGGGCCAGGAGGCGGTTGTAGTAGATGTTCATGCGTTTGCCGTTGCGACGAAAGGCTTCGATGGCCCCCTGGGAAAGGGAAAGTGTGGGGTCGGCGACGATGAGGTCGGGATCGAATTCGAGGATCGTGCCCAGCCCATCGCATTTGGCGCAGGCTCCGTAAGGGCTGTTGAAGGAAAACAGGCGGGGGGAAAGCTCTTCGAGTGAATTGCCGGGATGGTCCGGGCAAGCCCACCGGGCGGAATAGGTAACGTCCACCCAGGTGCCGCCTTCGTCGCGGGCGATGACGACCAGGCCATCGGCGAGTTTGAGTGAGAGTTCAATGGAATCGGCGAGGCGTGTACGAATCTCGGGCTTGATGACCAGCCGGTCTACGACGGCCTCCAGGGTGTGGGCGAGCTTTTTATCGAGGGCGGCGGCGGCTTTGATCTCGGAAAAAGTGCCGTCAATGCGGCAACGAATGAAGCCCTGGCGGGTCATAGCGTCGAGCACCTCCCGGTGGGTGCCCTTTTGTCCGCGTACGAGCGGCGAAAGCACCATGATTTTAGAGCCTTGAGGCCAGGCGAGTACGTTATCGACAATTTGGGAGGGGCTTTGCGTGGTGATGGGTTTGCCGCAGGTCCAGCAGTGGGGTTGGCCCACGCGGGCAAAAAGAAGTCGCAAATAGTCGTAAATTTCAGTGGTGGTAGCCACGGTGGAACGGGGGTTGGTGCTTCCGCTGCGCTGTTCAATGGCGATGGTGGGTGGCAGGCCTTCGATTTCGTCGCAATCGGGCTTTTGCATCTGTTCCAGAAATTGACGGGCGTAGGCGGAAAGCGATTCTACATATTTCCGCTGTCCTTCCGCATAAATGGTATCAAAGGCGAGGGAGCTTTTTCCGGAGCCGGAGAGGCCGGTGATGACTACGAGTTGGTCGCGTGGAATATCCAGATTGACGCTTTTGAGATTGTGTTCCCTGGCTCCAACAATTCTGATGCACTTAAGAGCCACACAATTCTCCACTATCGGGGTGGTGTTAAGACTGCCCAAACCGAACTATTGATTATAGTGCCCGACAAAAAAACTGCCAAAAGCAATCAATAACCGGCCTTTCCTGCTCCGGGGCTTCTTGACCGATGGGCCAAGAATCCATAGCATGGCGTTGTGGTTATTCGCGATGGTTCATCAGAGTGATGACATAAATGCGGAGAACATGGAACGAATGGGGAATATAAACGTCAATGGCAAAGAAAACGGTAGCTCAATTAGATGTTCGTGATCAAAAGGTTTTGGTACGAGTGGATTTTAATGTGCCGCTGGATGATGCGGGCTGCATCACCGATGACCGGCGGATTGTGGCGGCTTTGCCGACCATCAGAAGTATTATTGAGCGTGGCGGTCGTGCGGTACTCATGAGTCATTTAGGGCGTCCCAAAGGCGGGCCGGAGGGGAAATTTTCGCTGCGGCCGGTAGCGGTGCGACTAGGTGAATTGCTCAAGCGAAATGTGACCATGGCCTCGGATTGCATCGGCCCGGCTGTGGCGGCGCTTGTGAACGGAATGAAAAATGGCGACGTGGTATTGCTGGAAAATACGCGTTTTCACAAGGGTGAGGAAAAGAACGATCCCGTGTTGGCGGCCGAGCTGGCGGCGCTTGGTCAATGCTATGTGAACGATGCCTTTGGCACAGCGCATCGACAACATGCTTCCACCTACGGCGTCGCGGAGAAAATTGGTGCTGGCAAACGGGCTATCGGCTTCTTGATTGAAAAGGAACTGAAATTTCTGGGCGACGCCCTGGAACATCCACAGCGGCCATTCGTGGCCATTTTGGGTGGAGCAAAAGTCTCCGATAAAATCGCGGTAATAGAAAATTTGCTTGGCAAAGCGGATTCTGTGCTGATCGGCGGGGCCATGGCTTACACCTTTTTTCTGGCGCAGGGGAAGAAGATCGGGAAATCCCTGTGTGAAAAAGACAAGGTGGAATTGGCCCGAAAGCTGCTGGAATCTGCCGGTCGGAAATTGATTCTGCCGGTGGATAATGTGATTGCCTCGGAAATGACGGATAATGTTGCTACCCGTGTTGTGGAAGGTGATATTCCAGAAGGAATGGAAGGTTTCGATATCGGGCCGAAAACCATCCAGCTTTACGAAAAGATACTCCAGCCGGCGCGGACGGTAGTATGGAATGGACCGATGGGCGTATTTGAGAAAAAGCCTTTTCAGGCCGGCACGCGGGCGATCGCCAACATGTTGGCAAAAATCTCCACCAACAGTAATGCGGTGACGATCATCGGGGGCGGTGATTCGGCGGCGGCCATTGAGAAGTTCGGCCTTGCGGATAAGGTTTCGCATGTATCCACCGGTGGCGGGGCGAGCCTGGAGTTTATGGAAGGTCGTGGGTTTGCATGTATAGATATTCTCGATAATGTGTGAAACTCGCAAGGCCGCGATGGCTGCTGATGGATGGCTGCATGATGAATAATATTTTTGTCCGTCCGCCGCATTTGCCGTTGATTGCACCATCTATACTGGCCGCGGATTTCGCCCGCCTGGGGGAGGAAGCGGCGGATGTGGAGCGCGCCGGCGCTGACCTTATTCACGTGGATGTCATGGATGGGCATTTTGTACCCAATTTGACCATGGGGCCGGATGTGGTGTTGGCCTTGGCGCGTAGCTGTCGGCTGATGCAGGATGTGCACCTGATGGTGACCGATCCACAGGACTTTATCAAGCCGTTTGTGGATGCGGGGGCCGGCAACATTACGTTTCACATTGAAGCACCGGGGTTGAAATCGTTTGGTGCCATGGAGGTCATCAAACGCATTCATGACCATGGCCTTACCGCGGGTATATCCTTAAATCCGGAAACGTCGGCGAAAATGCTGGAGGGTGTTCTGTCGATGGTGGATCTGGTGCTGGTGATGAGTGTGCATCCTGGGTTTACGGGGCAGAATTTTATTCCCCAGACACTGGAAAAAGTGCGCTGGCTGCGGCATCGGCTGGGGCCGCACCAACGGTTGTCCATTGACGGGGGCATCGGGATCCGCACGGCGCACGATGCACTGGAAGCCGGAGCGGATGTGCTGGTGGCGGGAGCGGCGGTGTTTCACGGTGAAGACAGGGTGTCGGCGATAAGAATGCTGCGCGGCGACTATCCGCGTTAAGGCGATTCGTGTTACTACCATGCAGGCTGGGTAAATTTTAACAAGGGGAACATTTGTATGGCGCTATTGACGGGTAAAAAGGCACTTGTATTTGGCGTATTGAATGAATATTCAATCGGGTGGCATATTGCGGAGCAATTGCATCAACATGGTTGTGAACTGGCATTCTCTTTTTTACCTGGGGAGAAAATCGAGCGCCGCGTAGTGAAAGCGGTGGAACCTTTTGGGCCAAAGTTCCTGGTTCCGTGCGATGTCAGCAAGGATGAGGATATCGGGCGGGCGTTTGATGTAACGGCAGAAAAATTTGGCAGCTTTGATATTCTCATTCATTCGCTGGCCTTTGCCCCGGGGGAGGCTCTGCACAATCCGTTTCTTCAGACCAGTCGGGAAGCGTGGCGAACGGCGCTGGATATCAGCGCCTATTCACTTGTGGCGCTGTCCCGCGCGGCGGTGCCGCTGATGAATGTGGATGGAAGCATCTTAACGATGAGTTATCTGGGGGCGGAGAAATTTATACCCATGTATAACGTCATGGCGGTGGCCAAGGCGGCGCTGGAATGTTCCGTGCGGTATCTGGCGGCTGAGCTGGGCCGGCATGAAAAGCATGTGCGGGTGAATGCGATCAGTGCGGGGGCCATTAAAACTATGGCCGCCCGCGGTATAGGCGACATCGACAAAATGATGGCGCACTACACGGAAAAATCGCCATTGCCCTGGAACGGCGATACGGCGGCCGTGCATGTCGGCAAGACTGCTCTTTATCTGTGCAGTGATCTTTCAAGCGGTGTTACCGGCGAAACCATTTATGTGGATGGTGGCTACAACATCGTTGGCTGGTAAAGTGAAAACACTGGTTCGAGCGGCAGGCGAGGGAATAACAGACGCCGCAGATTTCTTGCGCGCTGGTCAACTGGTAGCATTTGCCACCGAAACTGTGTATGGCCTGGGGGCGGATGCTACTCAGGCGGCGGCTGTTCGCCGGATTTACAAGGTGAAGCGGCGGCCCGCTGACAACCCGCTGATTGTGCATGTCCTGAACCAGCAGCAGGCGGAAGATTACGCGGTGGGCTTTGACGACGTGGCGCGGATTCTGGCCAGGCGCTTTTGGCCGGGGCCTTTAACCATGGTGGTTGGTCGTGGATCAAAAATTCCAGCGGAGGTATCTGCCGGTATGGCTACCATGGCGGTGCGTTGTCCATCTCACTGGGCCGCACAGCGTTTATTGGCGTCTCTGGGGCGGCCCATTGCCGCACCGAGTGCGAATTTATCCGGTCATGTTTCACCGACGACGGCCGCGGATGTGCTGGCGGAACTTGGTGGACGCATACCGCTTATTCTGGATGGAGGACGATGCCGGGTGGGTGTGGAATCGACGGTGATTGATCTGACGGTTGACCCGCCGGTGGTGCTTCGGCCGGGCAGTGTAACGGTGGAAATGATTCGTGCGGCCCTGCGTAGAAAACTCGGCACCAGGGTCAGGGCCATCGGGACAAGCTCCATGAGCGGCAATGCCGTATCCAAAAGCCCAGGCATGTCGAAGCGGCATTACGCGCCGGTTACGCCGACATACCGGTATCTTCGGGAAGAGTGGCATCAGGTGCGGGCGTGGCTGAACCGGTATCGGCCCCGGGCACGAGTAGTGCGTTTAAGCTGTGAAAAGTCTGGAGCGGCGGGCGGTCAGGAGGTGCTGATTCACCTGTCTGCGAATGGCGAGCAGTGCGCGCGGCACTTGTATAAAAATCTGCGCACTGCCGACAGCCGCGGTTATGATTTGATCTTGGTTGAAATGCCGCCGGATCGGGGTCATGTATGGACGGCCATTCGAGATCGGATCAGGCGTGCATCGCAGGAGTGGCCGCCATGATGGCGCAGCACGGGACATTATTGATCAGCGAAGCGGCATTTCGCGGCAATCTCCGGCTGTTGCGGCAACGCGCAGGCCGCCACACCCTGCAGTGTGCAACAGTCAAGGCCAATGCGTATGGCCATGGGCTGGCCGTGGTGGTGCCGATGCTGCGGCAAATTGGCATGGACTGGGTGTGTGTGTATTCGCTGGACGAAGCGTTGCAGGTGGCGGCATCAGGATGGGATGGGCCGGTGCTGGTGCTTGCCCCGCTGGTAGGTAGCCGGGGACGCGTCGATTTTGATGCTTCCATGTGGAAGGGTTTAGAGGGCGGCCGCCTTCGCCTCACGCTTACCGATTCGATTTCAGCGTTGGCTTTGGCCGCAGCCGTTCGCAGGCGTCCCCCTTCCAACCGCGTGTCGGTGCATGTGCAAATTGACACCGGCCTTACGCGGCAGGGGGTGGATGTAGCCGCGGCTCCGTGCCTTTGCGAACAAATTCTTGCGCTGCCGGAACTGAAGTTGGAAGGCATATATATGCACCTTTCGCATGGTGATGAGCCGGGCAGCCCGACCACGGCCGCGCAACTGGCGATGTTCCGTCGGATTGCAGATCCGATCAAGTTGCAGCATCCGCACGTGATTCTGCATGCCCAAAATTCCGGCGGCACGTGGCATGAAGGCGAAATTGGATTGGATATGGTGCGACTGGGCATAGCCATGTATGGGCTGCAACCTTCGTTGAACCACATGATTCCGGACTTAAAACCTGTGGCCAGGCTGGTAGCTCCAATTACCGCGGTACATGAAAGACCGGCAGGCACGGGCGTGGGTTATGGGCACAGTTTTCGCACAAGCCGCCCCAGCCGCCTAGCTGTTGTGCCGGTGGGGTACGCCGATGGCTACCCGCGGGAATTGTCAGGCCGTGCGGTGGCCGGCGTGCTGAATCGTGAAGTTCCGGTCGTGGGGCGGATCAGCATGGATCAAACTATTCTCGATATTACCGATGTGGCGGCCACCGTTGGCGATGAAGTAACTTTGATCAGTGATCAGTCAACAGCCAGTTATGGCATGGATCGCCTGGCGGAGCAATGCCGGACGATTGGCTATGAATTGGCAACGCGGTTGGGCGCACGGCTGCACCGCGTGGTAACAGGGTAGGAAAATCTGCATGGCATATTCATTTCTGGTAACGCGAAACATACCTGCAGCCGGTCTGGATCGTCTGGCAAGCGGCGGATCGGTCAAGGTGAATCCTCATGATCGGCCTATGACTGCCGATGAACTGGTCATGGCCGCCGCCGATTGCGACGGTGTTCTTTCCATGCTTACGGATCGTATTGATGCGGCATTTCTGGATCGGTGTCCGCGGGTAAAGGCCATCAGCAACTACGCCGTCGGGTTTAACAATATCGATGTGGTCGCATGTACGCAGCGGGGCATTGGAGTCAGTAACACACCGGATGTGTTGACCAATGCCACGGCGGAAATCGCCCTGGCGTTGATGCTGGCCTGCGCCCGGCGCGTGGTGGAAGCGGATGGAGTTGTGCGGGCGGGGCAATGGCGGGGCTGGGCACCGCTGGATTATCTTGGGATGGACATGGTGGGAAAAGTGCTGGGCATCATCGGTGCGGGGCGTATCGGCCTGCGGGTGGCCAGAATGGCTGCCGGGTTTGAAATGCGTGTGCTATATTATTCTCGCAAATTGCATCCGGAATTTGATCAGATCGGGGCCGCACGTGTAGATATGGAGTCGCTGCTGAAACAAGCCGATTTTGTTTCGTTGCATGCCCCGCTGACGGATCAAACCCGGCATATTATCGGCGCAAAACAACTGGCCATGATGAAACCCACGGCCATTTTAATTAACACTGCACGTGGTCCGCTGGTGGATGAACAGGCCCTGGTTGACGCTTTACGGAAAAACCGGATTTTCGCAGCGGGTTTGGATGTTTTTGAGAGAGAGCCTGCATTGAATCCGGGTCTGGCGACCTTGCAAAATGTGATATTGTTGCCACATATTGGAAGTGCGACGGTGTCAACGCGCGGACAGATGGCAGTGATGGCGGCGGAGGATCTTCTGGCCATGACCTCTGGAAGGTGTCCGGTTCACCCGGTCAATCCCCAGCGATGGACGTAAATATAAATGGGTAACCGTTCACGAAAGGGCGACCGGGCAGGCTGGAAGCCCGCACCACAAGTGGGGTCCCCGCTGTTGAGGACGCCACCACTGCCATAACGCTGATCTGTTGGCATGGCCGTGAACGGTTACATAAATGGTAACTGGTTTGGCGAGGGAACAGGGTTGTGGGTATTGCGTTACGCCTGGAATGGCCAGCCGGAGCGAATAATAGCCCCGATGGCGTCGGCAAGTTTGCGCGATGCAACGTTGGAGGATTTGCCCAGTCGCATCAAATTTCCGATGATGCCGGGATTTGATACCAGGGTAATGGTCAAAGCCAATGGTCGAACACTGCCGGAAGGATCGATGAAATGGTTAATCTGGCTGGGCAGGGAATCCAGTGCGGTATCGCTGATGGTGCGAATGCCGATCCACGGCACATTGCGTCGCAGGGCGAATTGGAAAGTCGCCTTGTTTTCCATATCAACGGCAATAAATTTACCTTTTACAAAAAGTTCCTTTTTTTCGGCGGTATCGCCAACCATGTGCTTGCTGGTGTGAATCGGACCTATAAAACAGCGTTGTCCGTTGGACATGGCATTGATGATTTCCTCCACTCTAAGGGCCTCATGAGAGTTACTGTCTATCACCAGATCACCCACTGCCAGATCTGGACTGCAGGCTCCCGCCAGACCGGCGGTGACCACCCCGGTAACCTGGCTGTGGTAATAGCGGGGTAGAATTTCTTTAAGGAACCGTCCACCCATGCCAATCTGTTCCACAACAATATTTTCGTACGCGTTGGACCGGATGGCAGTGGGGGTGTCCCGCTGCCATTGTTTGACCACAGCAAGTGCCACCTGATACTCCGTTTTTAAGGCGGTCAGGATTAATAATGTTCGGGTATCACAAGCCGTTTGAGTATCCATCGCCTTAATCTATCGGTCCATACCCACCATCAACATCGGAAAAACATACGGTCTGCTCCTATAACATGCAACTTTCCGCAGATTCGTAACGCCGCCCTGCGGCCGTCTGGGACCGTAGGCATCTATGGGGAAATTCCGATAGACCGGACCGTTCGACCGTTCCTGCGGTGTATCGGTCGATTTTACGGTCGGCGGAGAGTATGGTATCATTGAAAGCATTGGCTGGTGCGGCAAGACGGTACAGGGGGCATGGTTACCGGGCCTGATTCTGGCTAAAGCTTTGTTGTGTTGATGAAAGGGTCCAATGGGTGTTCCAATTTCGCAAATGTGGACGGTAGCCCGATACGTTCTTACCCAGAAACTCAAGGGCAAAAAACGCTATCCGCTGGTGCTGATGCTGGAACCGCTGTTTCGGTGCAATCTGGCCTGCGCCGGTTGTGGAAAAATTCAATATCCTGCCCATATCCTCAAGCAAAATCTCACGCCTGAGCAATGCTTTTCAGCCGTGGAGGAATGCGGAGCTCCGATGGTGAGCATTCCCGGGGGCGAACCGCTGCTGCACCCGCAGATCAAGGAAATTGTGGAAGGCTTGGTAGCCCGGCGCAAGTATATTTATTTGTGCACCAATGCACTGCTTTTGAAAGAAAAAATTGATCTCTTTAAGCCGTCAAAGTATCTGACGTTTAGTGTGCATCTGGATGGCGAAAAAGAGCACCATGATTTTTCGGTATGCCGGGAAGGCGGATTTGACATAGCGCTGGAAGGAATTAAAGAGGCAGTGAAGCGGGGCTTCCGTGTTACCACCAACACCACGCTGTTTGACGGAACTGATCCGGTGAGTGTACGGCGATTTTTTGACCAGATGATGGAGGTCGGGGTGGAAGGGATGATGCTGTCGCCGGGCTACAGTTACGAAAAAGCCCCCGACCAAGAACACTTTCTGGGTCGGGCCAAAACCCGCACGCTCTTCGGCACTATTTTGAGCAATCGCAATAAGAAGTGGCGGTTTAATCAAAGCCCGCTGTTTCTGGAATTTCTGATGGGGCGGCGATCCTATGTGTGTACGCCCTGGGGAATGCCCACGTATAATGTTTTTGGCTGGCAAAAGCCCTGCTACCTGCTGCAAGATGGATATGCCGATACGTTTTCCGAACTGCTGTCCCAGACGCAATGGGAAAAGTATGGTGCAGAATCGGGTAATTCAAAGTGCGCCAACTGCATGGTTCACAGCGGCTACGAGGCCAGTGCGGTAGACGATACCTTTGGTTCATTGCGGGGCTTTCTGGCGACGGTGCGAGCCACCGTATTTGGCGGGACTTATGCCAACGCCTCCGCCCTGGAGGCTTTGGAGCAGACGGTGGAGTCGCGACCGGGAAGGCTTGTGGAATTAAAGGTTACAGCCACGCGGCGCGTCCCGCGCGAAACAGCCGATGCACAAGATATGTCGTCGCCACAATCGTAAACGAAACAGCCACCGCCGTTTTCAAGATGACCATTGGAGATGCTCTTTTGCTGCAAGAAACAAAATCCCATGCCTCGCCGTCGGACACTGCTGATCATGTTAGCGCGCGGAAGGAGCCGGAGAATCTGGAAGGCTGGATTCCTTCGTTGGCCTCGTTGGAAGAGATCGTCGAGGCGCTGGAAATGGCGTTTAGTTATCGGGGGGATGTGACCATTCATACCCGCCAGGGGCAAATAATTGAAGGCTACATTTTTGATCGCGGCGGCCATGGGCGTGGTCTGGAAAATAGCTACGTGCGACTGTATCCGAAGGGCAGCACGGAGAAAGTACGGATTGCGTACAGCGATATTACCAGGCTGGAATTTTCAGGCCGAGACGCGGCAGCGGGCAAAAGTTTTCAGACCTGGCTGAAAAAATATCAGGAAAAAAAAGCCGCCGGTGAAACCAATATTCGCATTGATCCGGAAGAACTCTGATCGTCATTGCGGGCTAAGGCCCGCAGTTGGGAGACGGGAGACGGGAGATACGTATTAAGTGAGGAGACAGAAGACAGGAGATCCCGATTGCTTGCTCCATGCCGCATCGGGATTTCGCCATCCATGGCTCAAACCCGATGGCTTTTTCCCTAACGCATCGGGATTTCGCCATCCATGGCTCAAACCCGATGGCTTTTTCCCTAACGCATCGGGATTTCGCCATCCATGGCTCAACAGGGCGCGGGGGTGGTGGCCAGCAAGATACGTATTTACAAAAGGCATCCCGATAGCTAAATGTTATTAAAAGTAACCGGGATAAACTCCGAAACGCGGTGAGCTGTTTTTATCCGCCACGGCGATGAGGACATCGTCGGCTACGACGACGGGCGAGGTATGTGCGTCGCTGGTGCCTTGCCGGCCGACAATATGTCTGCGCCGTATTCATACACTTTATTTCCTGACAGTCCTAAAGATAAAATACAGACTATTACGGTCCGGTGGGTGGGGCAAAGCCGTGGGTCCAGTTACCTGGCGCAGCCGCATTGGGGATATAGCCTGGAGGCACAGATTGGCCGTTGACATGCTGTGCCTGATAGTTCTCGCCACGGCCATTTTGCAAATTTCCCGCGGGCATGCTGCGACTGAGCCGGGCGTCGACGCTGTTGTCTTTAATCACCCTGGTTTCGCATCCATTCAGGCTCGAAAGCGCGAGCACCGTGCCCGTCAAGATTACCAGAGCCATCAGCCACCGCGCACGGTGGCCGCCGAAAAGTACCTGTCTGCTTGGGTATTGAGAATACATAACGCACGCGTGTAATGGTATGACTAAGGGGCTGTCAAGAAATAACCTGTACCATCCGGCCGGCCCTATTGGCGGCGGGCTTTGTTGCTCGCTCCTTACAGACCCATGGCCAGGGTATGCGCGTCGCTCGCGCCTCGCCAGCCGCCAAAATGCCTGCGCCGTATTCATACATTTTATTTCCTGACAGTCCCTAACGTCGGGATCGCCGTCTATTTCGGTTCCCGCGAGCTGGCTTATATCCACGTTTCCCGGATCCGCGGGTAAGCTGCCCCGGCCTTTGACCGGCAGGTCTACTCCCGGTCCGAGCCGAGCCGTCTCTCCTGTCAGTATAGGCGTGCTGCCGCAAGCGGGAATCCTTGTTGCGGTCTTCGCGCGGTCCGCGGCGCTGCAGGGCTTTAGGCTGTTGCCGCGGCTGCACCTGCCGCAGTGTGGCTTTGCCGCCGGCACTTGAACCATGCTCCAATAGAAGCAGGTCCATTTGCCTGGTGGACAAATGAACTGCAACGATTTGCACGCGCACCGGATCACCGAGCGAAATGCGCCGTCCGGTCCGCTGGCCGCGCAGCGATGCGGTGCGTTCATCAAAGAACCAGTAATCGGGCGGCAGATCGCTGATGCGGATAAGTCCTTCCACCAGAAACCTGGTGGACTGAATAAAAATGCCGAAATTGTTAACACCCGTCACCACGCCATCAATCACATCTCCAATATGTTCAGAGAGCAGGCTAAGTACCTTGACAGCGCGCAGTTCCCGTTCGGCATTTTGCGCCCGGCGCTCGGTAAAAGAGAGATGTCGTGACAATCGCAGGAGTGTTTTTTCATCGGGTACATTGCCAAGACTCAACGGCATGAGCAAGTTGAAATTACCGGTGCCTGCTGGTCTGGTGACTTTTAGTGGGGGGCGGCTATCTTGGAGCGGCACGGTATGCTGGCCGGCCATGGCGGCTTTACGTCGCGGCGAACTGCGTTTTTCCATCGCGGGAGTCAGTCCGCTCTGGGTAGGTGCTGCTTGACCAATAATAGAATCCAGGCAGCGGTGAATGACTAAATCAGCATAGCGGCGAATCGGGGAGGTGAAATGCGCGTAATTCTCGCTGGCCAAAGCGTAATGGCCCATGGGCAGAGGGGAGTATTCGGCCGTGCTGAAGGTTTTCAGGACGGATAAATGCACGGCATAAGCAATGGGCGTGCCCCGCACACTGTCCAACAGGCCTTGAATGACACTGCGGTCCAGTTCGCGGGGGAGGCGTCGACCTGTAATCGCCACGAATTGCCGTACCTGTTCGGTGGATTCACTATCGGGTTCGGGATGAATTCGCCGCAGTACGG
>JAJZNX010000022.1 GCA_021852275.1 Planctomycetota bacterium
CCGACAACTCGCCGAAAACAAAAGCGTTCAGGTTCAGCCCGCAGGTTGATAGGCACGCATACTTCATGTCCAACCATTATTCACTTCCCGACGCTTCGCGGAAGACGGGGTTCGTAGGACGGACACAGCTGCGCGGACGGAGTCGAAGGGCAAAAGCCCGCCCTCGCGCCGCGTGGCGTGGACCATGTTGATGACCGCGCAATCCAGATCCCGCAGCAAAGCCGCTCCACCGTCGGCCGCCGGTCGGTTCTGCGGCATTGGTTTGTCCAGTTCGTCCATCCAGTGAGCCAAGGCCTGGTACCCTGCCTGAATGACCGGAACATATTGGGAATCGAGCAAATTCAAACAGTGGCCCAAATCCAGAATCGCCCCAAGGGCTGCTGGGTGCTCAATTTTATTTTTCCGTTTTTTGCGTGAAACCTGTTGCTGGGCATACGCCAGCGCACGAGCCGGGCTGTTTTCCCAAAAATAGATGCCATGACCCAGCCAGTCATATTCATTCCGACTGGAATTCAGATGTGAACAACGACCGCACAGAATATCCTCGGCCACGGCTTGATCACACCCGTGAAACCCCAAAACCAATGCAGGCTGATTGGAATCCATATTTCAGCGGCAGTGCCTTGCCAACCTGGTCCCACTTTTGTTGAGTATGCCCGCCTTGATCAATAATTTCCGAATTTTCTTCGGCGAACGATGCAGCGACTTTAGCAGCTTATCTGATGCTTTCACGTGCTCTTTGACAATGTCATTGACCGTCATGAACAGGCCTCCTTAGCCGCTAACCAAAGAATTTTAGCACGATCTGGATGCTTGGTCCACAGTACATGGTTGGGGAATTGCCCGGGGGCATCCGGCTGCACCTGGCCGGGGAGCCGGAGTCTGAGCATAGCCACAAATGACGCAGCGCCGATCTCCGGAATTGCCGGTATACACGTGCCGAACTGCGCGTCACAAATGCCGCCGGTGGCCTGATCTCTCTGGCTGGTTTATAATTTTAACCTGGCTGGGCGGTAAAGAGCGCCCACAACCGATGTTCTGCACCGAGACTTTTATGCGTATAGCCGTCTATGGCGATTCCATGACTGAATATCTGCATCAGCCCCCGCGGGCACTCGCCGAGCACTTGGCCCGGCTGCAACCGCCGGTGGATGCCCAGCTTTTCAACTACGGCGTCGGTGCCACGCGCGCGGAACTGGTGCTCTATCGCTTACGTTATGAATACTGGCATGGCCGGCAGCGCATGCAGCCGCTGCCCGTGCTGCTGCCGGATATTCTGGTGCTGGAATCCTGCGCTTTTAATAATTCCAACGACCAGGAGGCGGGGCTAAGGAACTTCACCCATGTCTGGGATCAGATTCTCGCCACGTGCCGGGAACTGGCCCCGCAGGCCCGCGTGCTGCTTTATCTGACCATTGCCCCCATCGCCGCGGTACCCGATGAGCGTGCTAATCGCCTGTTTTTTGGGGCACTGCCGGAAATTTTTGCCCTGCGGCACCACTGGCGCAGCGTCTATCAGCAGACTTTTGCCCAATGGGCCGCCCGCCAGGGTCTGCCGCTGGTGGATGTGCGGCAGCACGTATTAGACATGCACGCCCAAACGCCCATCCAACATTGGGTGGCCGCGGACTGCGTACACCCTAATCCCACGGGTGTAGACCTTATTTCCGCCCGGATTGCCGCGGCCATCGGGGCCTTGCCTGGTCTGAAAACATCGCCCGGAGCCGGCGCATGACTGAACCTCCCAAAATACCGACCGTTGCCGCCGCTGCGGGTCTGCAGGCCGCCGGGCCTGGCAAAAGTGCCCCCAGGAAGCACCACAATCGCATCCTGCTCACCATCGCCTTGTTCAAGTTGTTCAAGGCCACGGTGATGGTGGCGGCGGGCGTGGCCGCCATTGTGTTTCGCAAAACCGATCTGGCCCGCCTGATGACCCATTGGGTCAACTATGTGCGTCTCGACCCGCACAATCGCTTCATCGATCCGATCATCGACCGTCTTCACCTGATCACTCCGCAAACCATGGAAATGATCGCGGGCGGAACGTTTTTCTACGCTATCATGTTCGCCATCGAAGGCTTTGGATTGTACTTTGAAAAGGTCTGGGCCGAGTACCTGGTTCTCATTGATACCGCGGTGCTGCTGCCGCTGGAAATTTACGAAATAGCCCGCAAGCCGGATGTTCTGCGCATCGGCATATTGGTGGGCAACGTCTTGATCTTGACCTATCTGATTTACCTGCGCCTCAAGGCCCATCGCCTCAAGCGGGCCGCGATCAACGATAAAATTCAATGATCAGGCTGGGATTGATCTCAAAGGGAATTTGTTCCGGCTGCGGCAAACCCATCACTCTGGCTTCCAACTGGGCCGGATTAAATTCCAGCCAGGAAGGCGTTTGATGACCGGCCAGGCTTTCCATGTTTTCGCGCAGCATCTTATGCACTTTTTCGCGGAAGGTAATCACCGCGCCGGGTGGCACCTGATAACTCGCCACATCCACCTTCTTGCCATCCACTTTCACCTGTCCATGGGCCACCAACTGCCGGGCCGCCCAGATCGACCGCGTAACCCCCAGCCGCCGCACCACGTTGTCCAACCGTGTTTCCAGAAGCTGCTGCAACGTAACGGCGGTGTTGCCCTTGGCCTTTTTGGCCATGGCCATATACCGGCGAAACTGCTTTTCCAGCACGCTGTAATGAGCCTTCATACGCTGCTTTTCGCGCAGACGAATGCCATATTCCGAAAGCCGCTTGGCCCGAAAGCCGTGCATGCCCGGCGCTACAAACTCACTCTTGTTATGTTTTGGAAGATCGGCGATAGCCACGCCCAGCCGGCGTGATAAACGAACCTTGGGACCCAGATAACGGGACATGAAAACTCCTGATTCCGCAAACCACAAACCCCGCAAACAAAACATCACCCGCCAGGCTGTCAGCCGTTGCCAAAGGTGAAGGGTTTGCCTGCGGCCATGGGCCGCTCCAAAGCCGGCGTACCCAGCGAAACCATTTTCTCCGGGCCTTCTCGGCGGATGTAACCACAACCACTATAACCCACACCGCCGCAAAATCAAGCGGGCCACAAACCACCCGCGTCCGCGGGTTGCCAGTGAGATATGACGAGCGCCTCTCGGCTCCCGCATCCACGGCCACGATGGATCAAATCCAAAGCGTTATGGCATCGCACTCGCACTTCCGACCGGGAGGTGGTTTCAAAAAAAATGCATTCTGATCTCGCCGGTGGAGTCCGGAAAACTTCTCCGGCGAAACAGGTCAGACCACGACCCGCAGCAACCGTAACCATTCTTCCTATATATTCGCATAAGTGAAAGTTATATCCAAGTCAAGTCTTGACAAAACAATCTTGAAAGATTATATTATTCAACAATTGGATGTTTTATCGCATCCACGGTTGGAAAATCCGCCAGTTGCGGACTGACAGTCTCGGCCACGGATGGCCTTGGTCAAAAACTTGAGCTAAAATGTATTTTTTTCGGCTTGACTTGGCAAAATGACTCCGATATACTGGAGAAATTCAATCATTGGATGATTGGTGAAGGAAAATATTCCGATGCCCGATACCATAAAACGCCTAAGCCTCTCGCAGCAGATCATACCCATCTTGCGCGATGAAATCCGTACCGAATTTAAACCCGGAGATCGCCTCTGCACCATCGCCGCATTCGCCCGCCGTTTTGAGGTCAGCTTCCACAGCGTGCGCGAAGCCCTAAGCGTGTTGGAACAGGAAGGTCTTATTGAACGCCATGCGGGCCGCGGCACTTTTGTCTGCGATGGCCAAAAGGGCCGGCACGTGGGAGTGCTGGTGGAAATTGATTTGGCCGCCCCCCACACTTCTTACTATTACCGCCGGGCCGCAGCGCACACGGTGGAACAACTGCGGGCAGCGGGTTATTCCGCCCGGCTCTACACCGGCCACGCTTCACAGATAGAACCGCGACCAGCGGATATTACCAGCGAAGATTTCCGCGATGCTTTAGAGCACAACGAATTGGCGGGGGTTATTACCTTTGCCACGCCCGAACATCGCTTTCCCGACTGGTTCGGATCCTTACGTGCAGCGGGTGTGCCCGTGGTTTCAGGCGGAGGCAAACTGGATCTGGAAGTGGACGCCCTGGTACGGCCAGACTTGAGCGGCATGGTACGGGCAGGCGTTGATTACCTGATGAAGCACGGCCGTCGGCGCATTGCCCTGATGGCCTGGCGGTCACCTTGGGAACCGCGTAACCATCAGGCATATGAATTTATCGATGATTTTCGTGTGGTGATGGCCGAAGCCGGCATCCCCGTCAATTCGCATTGGGTGCGCGACGATTTACCCCCAGTAGCACCCGGTGCCGGG
The DNA here is from genome assembly GCA_021852275.1 of Planctomycetota bacterium. GTDB lineage: Bacteria > Planctomycetota > Phycisphaerae > WQYP01 > WQYP01 > JABEVA01. The sequence continues at coordinate 4,357 of JAJZNX010000022.1, forward strand.
TGGGAAGAATTCCGCGAGATATGGATGGCAGCCGGTGAACATGGCGAAAAACCCAACGGCCTGCTGATTTGTGATGATAATTTATTTTTGGGTGCGGCTATGGCGGTGCTGCAACTGGGTATTCGTGTACCCGAAGATTTACTCATCGTCAGCCACCATAACCAAGGCTCCGGCATGGCCAGTCCGCTGCCGGTAACCCGGCTGGAATTTAACCCCGACGCCTTCGCCCAGGCTCGTGTGGATTTGTTGCTGAAACTGATGCGCCATGAACCACTGGAGTCACGAGATATTGTGCTATCTCATGAGTTGGTGGAAGCGAAGGCGGAAACCGGCATAGTTCCAACCGGCGGCAAGCGGCGTGTGCCGACCACGGCGGCGGTATCGTCGGCCACTGGTTGATGGCATGGCTGCGGATGGAATTGCAGCCTTTGAAAATTGGTTACACGGATGGGATTAGATTAGGCTTAAGGTATTTTCCTTCTTTTTTTAAGGCCGATTTCCGACCTTTGGAAGGGAAAAGATTTATAAAGGAGTTCAGAGATGAACGCACAGGATTTCAGCGACGGCGGCACCGGGATGGCGCAGCCCAAGTCATCGGCACGGATGGTTGGCAAATTAGGTTTGGGTGCAGCGGCGCTGGGCATGGCGGCATTCGGGGTGGGTGTGGTGGCCAGCAACGGCGTTGCGCCGGCAACCGTGATTACGGTGGCGAATTCCAGTTTCACCAGCCAGCCGCTGACTATAAATTCTTATACCTACACGAAAAGTGCGACCTATTATCCCGGCACCAACCCACTGGTTTCGGATTGGGGCAAGGCCGGCGGCGGCTATTACAACGGCCTGCAAAACGTGAGCGGCACGCAATACGCCTTTAGTTTGGATGTGAACGGCCTTACCAGCAGCATTGACAACCCCGGCAGCTCTGGTGCAACTTTTTATCAGGATGTGGGAACATTGGCCCCTGACACCACCTACACGCTTTCGGTGCTCACCGGCTCGGGCGGTTACGGTGGCAATGGAACCGCTGAAATAGCGCTGGTCAACACAGCTGCGGACAGCGATACCTCCACGCAGCTTCCAGGAGGCACCACGCTCAACAGCACCTCCTACACCGTGCTACAAAATGGCTATGCCACCGAAACTGTAAGCTATACGACGGGAGCTTCGGTTTCCGGTGATCTGTCCATCGAATTGGCGTTGATGGGGCCGACCACCGGACCCAGTCCCCAAGCTCGCGTATTTTTCACCAACGTCGGCCTGACCTCCAGCGCCGTTCCCGAACCCGCTTCGCTGGGCTTGTTGGCGGTTGGTGGTTTAGGGTTGTTATTGGTAGGCCGCAAACGCAAATTGGCGTAAGGACTTGCGACCTATGCGATTGCCGCAGTTGCGGAGGTGTTTTGAAAAAAAGCGGGCACAGGCAACATAAACGCTGCCGCGAAGAGGGGATTTTTGGCTGGCACCCCAGCGCCCTTGGGTTCATGCGTTTCGCAGGAATCAACACGGGTGGGTGTGCCATGGAGAATTAATGCCTTGATTACCGCCATAAAATCTTGTCAATTGCCTGTTCGCAGTAGCGATGGCGACCACCTTTTGCCGGTGGGGGAGTGCCGCCGAGCCTTTACCTTGGTGGAATTGCTCGTGGTTATACTCATTATCTCCATCCTTATTGCACTGTTGCTGCCGGCCCTGGCGGCCGCCCGCCAAAAAGCCCAAACCGTCATCTGCTTAAGCAACGAGCAGCAAATTGCCACCGCCACCATCGGCTGGTCGTCGGAGCACAATGGCTACGCGCCGGGGGCCGTGGGCTTTACCGGCTACCTTACCGCGGGTGGAGATCCTGCCGCGGGCATCGGCGAATTTTTTAACGCTGGCCTTTATAACAACAACCCCCAGCCCACGCTCAACAGTGTGCTGGTAACGAGCGGTTATCTGTCTACGCCTGCGGCCATGGCCTGCCCCGTCAGCAGCGAAGGGCCGGGCAGCCCGGCTGCGGTCTGGTATAAACAATCGGACGGCGGCTTTCTACCCTGGGCTTTCTGCGACTACCGCTTTAACATTTCCATTGTCGGGGAAATTGATTCCCAGGCTTGGGTGCCGGCGTCGGCGGGAACGTCGGCAGGCTGGGCCAACCAAAACCTGCCGCAATATGACGGCGATTATAGCGCTGATAATTTTTATCCTTATATCGACGGGGCGCAGGTGGCACTGGCCACCAAGCTGCCCGCCGTGGAAAACCCCAGCCAAACCATGTTGCTGGAAGATGGCATCAGCAGTGCGGATTATTGTGATGTTACGCTTTCCCCTGTAAACCCACCAGCCGAATTCGGCCAGATCGGCAGCGCGGTGCACGATAATTTCTCCGCCATGAATGTATGCTTTGTGGATGGCCACGCCGCCACCACCAACAAAGTAGTGCTGGGGGTAAATGGCTACGGCGCACCCTACCCGGCCGACTTTTACACCTACGTGGCCGGCAGCAGCTTCTGGCAAAATTGGTAATCGGCATCTTACGGAACGTGAAACGATGCTTCTAAGTGAAGGCGACAACAGACCGCCGAAAGAGCTTGGCTCTAATAAATCCCTGGCGAGATTCACTGTGGACAGGGCCATCGTCGGTGGCGTTATGGTTGTGCTCTGCCTGCTCACCGCAGCCTGCCATCAGGCCCAGAATACCACCCACCTGCCGGCCCTCCACAGCGTGCCCGCCCCCAAACTGCCCACCGCCCGCCCCGTCACGCGCCTGGCCGCCACCGCAACACTCTGCGATCCGCTGCACGCTTTTGCCTGGTCCAAAACACCCCCCAACACCCCCAATATTACCCCCCTGATCTGGATTTCCCGGCCCAACCGCAGCTTGGCCGCCGCCGCCCAGGCCAGCCGCCAAACCCCGCCCGGCGATGCGGCGGTGTTTATCTGGCATTTGGACGGCGTTTACCATAATTTTCTGGCCGACCCGCGCGACGCCGCCCGCACACCTCAAGGAAAGCTCACCCATTACCCCAGCCCCTGGATCGCCCACGGCCCCGCCCGGCTCAAACGCGCGGCACTGCGGTGTTTCCGCCGCTACAAGGCCGATGGCGGACGTATGGATTACCTCATTCTGGATTACGAAGGTGGGCTAAGCAATTGGCAGTTAAACGCCGCAGCAATTCGGGCCATCCAAAATGATCCGCGCAGCAAAGCATTGGCGCGACAGTTGGGCTTCAGCGATTTTGCCAGCATCGAAGAGTACACCACCAGCCACCACTACCTCATCTGGAATTCTGTGATGAAACAAGTGGTGGATACCGGCCTCAACAACAGCCTCTTTGCCGCCGCCCGGCAATACTACCCCGCCGTTCAGGGCAGCAATTACAGTGATTATATTCTGACCCGCCGCAATGCCGTCTGGGCACCGGATCGCAATGGTCATCCGCAATTCCGGGATTCCTACTTTGGCACCGCCGGCAGCCCGGTGCTTTATGGCTGGATTGACCAACTGGCCGGGCAATCGCCAGGCGGGGGCGGCACGCCCTATGGCCGAACGCCCTTTGCGGTGCTCCGATGGGAAGTCAATCGTATGCGGGCGGCACGCCGTTCCAGCGATGTGCCGGTGATTCCGTGGATTGCCGCCAAAAATTTCGGCCACCGCCAATACGCCTTCCGGCACAGCATTTATTACAACGAGTTGATCTATCACGCAGCGTTGTGCGGCGCAGCGAATTTTTTACTCTTTAACCCCCGCCCCTGGCTCAAAACCCAACACCCCGCCCATTGGGCCGACAACGCCCAGGACCGCCTCGTCAATACCCTGCTGGCCACGCTCAATAAAAAATTCGGCCTCCAGCCCCGGCGGACTATAACTTTGGCCCCGGTCCCATGGAACAGCCGCTTACTCGCCACGGGCATGCAAATCGGCGCCCACGAGATATTGTGGCGGGTAACCGTGCCGCCCGCGGTGCGGCGCGTGCGCGTGGCCGTGGCCGGAGCCGTCAAGGTAATGAAACTGCCGCCCGGAAAAGTCGGCTTCTGGTATACCAGCCGGCCCGGCCAAAAGGTGCGCTTTACCATCGCAGGTACCGCCCCACATTGAGGCCCTCATTTGTTGGAAAGGAAAAACCATGTACACGCGACGCCAATGGCCCCTGGCTCTGGCCGCGATCCTCCTGACCATCGGCACCACCGCTCACACCCTGACCGCCGCTCCCCCCGAACTTAAAATTCATCTCACCTTTGATCACCGCAACGCCCACGATAGCGTGGGCAAGCACAACGGCCTGCTATTGGGTGATGGCGGCCCCCTGCCCACCTTCACCAAGGGCAAGGTGGGACGTTATGCCTTAAAATTCACCGCCCCGGCCCATGCCAAATCATGGTATGGCCAATTCGTAAAGTTTCCGCCTTATAACTTCGGCCAGCAGTTTACCATTTCGCTATGGATCAAGCCGCAGAAGTTCCACCCGTTCAGCGCCATGATCCCGCTGTTGACCAATTCCAATGGTGCTAATAACTTCGGAATTCGACTTTACTTAAATACCTGGAACCCCAAGGGCACCACCGACCGCACCATTCACTTTGAACTTGGCAACACGGGCCGATACTACGCCAGCGTCGGTACCCGCCCCAACGCCTTTGCCTGGGGCCACTGGTGCATGATTACCGTTACCACCAATGCCAAATCGCATAAAGTGGTCATCTATGTCAATGGCAAGCCCGCGGGCCACGGCAGCACCGGCAAAATTGTGTATCCCAAGACCACGCCCCCCTGGTACTTAGCGGCATTCCCCGCCGATCCCTGGCTCAACCATGTTTTCCTGGGTTTGATGGACGATGTGCGGATTTATTCCGGTGCGCTCACGGCCCGGCAGGTACGACATCTTTATAAAAAATCGCCGGCCAAAACGAAAAAGGCCTCATGACCGGCCGGGCCGGAAACCGGCCTTGCAGCCAGGTGCCCCAATTGACCATGGCCGAGTGTACCCGTTTTTCTCGGGAACCGCCGAAGCCTGTGGTTATCCGCCAATGCGTTTGGCGCTGCCGGTCTGGGGGCGTCCCGGTCACAATCAGGATACTCACCCGCCGTCGCCCGGTACCGGCCTCTGCGCTTAAACCCAGAACCGCCGCTACGCAGGGCACGTTGCCAAAACCAACAAAAACGGGCACACCCCCATGGCCAAAGACCGCTGCTGTATCTTGACACCCCAGCACCCGTCAGATATTATTTCCTTGAAGCCATTATTGGATAATAGAATCATGCTTATAAATCCGCATACCAGCACAGTCAAAACTGCGGTCTGCATAGGCGCTTACCCAAGAATTTGACAGGCGATGCGTGCCCCCCGGTCCCTGAAGATCGGTCTTTTTTAACCAGATTGAATCTTAAAGAAAGGAAATCCATGTTTGCCAAAAAAGACGCGGTTAACTCCAATGATGATCAGTGCCGCCGCCATGGTTCTCGGTTGGGGGTTGAGGCCCGCAGCACCGGCAGCAGCGGACCTTTCCAGTTTTGGTACCACCACTTCCGGCATGATGATGCCGGATAGCTCCGGCAGTTGGGGGCCGTTTCAGACCACCAACCACACCATGACTTTTAATACCCAAGGGATTAAAGGACTCACCGTTATTCAGGGCCAGAAACAAATTGCGGTACTGCCCATGGTTTCGGACGGCTGGTACGGTATCGGCCATGACACTCCGGTTATAAAGCTCACCGCCGTTGTCTGGGCCATTGACAGCAGTGTATGGTTCAATAAACCCCAGCCTGTAGCCGGTCCCTGGCAGGCCCATTTTACCTGGCATGATCTGGGCCAGTCAGCCGGAGCTTCCGGCGGTGGTTTTGGGTTTTATTTTGCCGTGCAGCACAGCGCCAAAGGCCTGGGCCTGATCGGCCAGGCCGGCCCAAACATGGGATTAACCACCGCCGCGGTGATTAGCAAGCGCAAGGGTGGCTATCTGCGTTCCGCCACCGTTCCCGATCATACCCTGGGCATCGGCATTAATAACACCTCTGGTACGTATCTTAACGATAATAATCCCTGACCTCCAAAAATGGTGTCTTGCAGGTAGTGGTCGGGAAAACCATCATCAATGTGCCCGTGACCGGAGTGGACTTCCTGAATGCCACCCCCAAAACCATGCCTCCCGCTGTACACATCAGCATCACCTGCAACGGAGGCAAAACCATTATCTTCCGAGCCATCCAGGGTAAAAAAACCTTTACGCATAGCATTCAATTGCCCCATAAGTTGTCGACCGTGCTGGGCGGGCCGATAGGTTATGTCGGGTTTACCGGTGCTACCGCGGACCACCGCTTCGGCCCCACCGAAGCCCAGGGTATTACCCATTTTTCGTTGCACACGGGGGCACCGCCCGCCGCCGGAACGCCTAAAAAATAGCTCCGGCACAGCCCAGCACCCACGCCTGCCGCTCGATATCATTTACCGTGATGCAGCTCCGGCCCGGAGCTTTCTTAAAAGCATACCCACCAACCACCTGATATGGAGATTTTATGACCTTCGGCAAAAAGCAACTCACCACCTTGGCCAGTTTCATGTTGCTCGTCGCCCTGGCCACGGTCCTGCTGCGCCAATCCGCTACACCCCGACTCCTGGCCGCGCCGGCACCAAAAGCCCCGCCCGCCGCCCCCAAGTCCGCGACCGCAGCCCTTCCGGGAGGCTATGGTTTTGCGGTGTCTGTGCGGCAATTTGGTGCCGTGGGTAACGGCAAACACAATGATACCGCCGCCATACAGAAAGCTATTGATTTTGCTGGATTTCACCACAGCCAATGGAATGCCTATGGCGTAGCGCCGGAACGGGTGGTGTTTCCTCCCGGACATTATCGCATTACCGCCCCGCTGAAATTAGGCCCGGCTGATACCGATATGGAACTCTGCGGTGCCGCCGGAACAGGCGGCTGGACCGATCCGGCCTTTGACCCAACCGGTGCGCCACCCGCCGGTGTGAGTTCATTGATCTGGGATGGCCCCAAGGGCGGCACCATGTTACAGGTGGTAGGCTCGGGCGGAATTAAAATCAGTGACCTGGCCTTTCTGGGTGAGGGCAAAGCCGGAAAAGGCATTACCATTAATTCGCCCGCCGCCTATGGCTTCGGCAATGGCATGTTTTCGCGCCTCACCTTCAGCCACATGACCGATGGTATTGTCTGCGGCACCCATTCTTATATCTGCTCCGGAGATATAAGCCTGCTGGACACCACCTTCCAAAACTGCCATACCGGCTTTTTAACCCTTTCCGACCAAAATCTTGACTATCTCTTCCTGCGCTGCACGGCGGTGGCCTGCAATACGGCCCTGCACTTTTACAAGGGCGGCAGCGTGGATGGCCAGCTTTTTACCACCTACAATGTGCACACTGTGGTGCAAATTGACCATGGCGGCATCAACGCCGGTACGTATTGCTTCGATTCCATGCGCGTGGATGGCGATGGAACCCATTTTCGGACCGTGGTTCTGCGGGCCAAAGGCGAAACCAATGTCAATTTTACCTCCCTGGATCTCATTATCAGTGGAGTCCATCGCTTCCCCAATGTGCCGGCATTTATTCTTGGCCCCACCGCCAACGTTTCCGTCAATGCCTCGATGATTACCGGCCGAGTGGCGGTTCTTACCGGGGCTGAAAAAGGGCCGCCAACCTGGATCCAATTTAACAATTGCCGCTTCCGGCAAAATCCGCTGCCCCAAATAAGATGCGACGCCTATTCCGGTTATGCATTGAGATCG
>JAJZNX010000116.1 GCA_021852275.1 Planctomycetota bacterium
GCATGGCGTGGGATTGGACTTTGGTTGCGGTTTTGTGGAGATGGCCGAAACGTTGCGGGACGAGTATGGGCTAAGCTATATCGGAATAAGTAAGCTGGATAGGGTGTGTGCGGACTTGGCTGGGCGGGGTTTTGAATCGCGGAGAATGGAGCATCAAGCACTGACGCGAGAAGCGGTGACGTCGATGTTGGGGGGGCGGCGTGTGGGGGTGATTTTGGTGGGGGACTTTCTGGAGGGTATGGTGGATCCGGGCGGGATGCTGGGGATGCTAAGAGATCTGGCGGTGGAGGAGGGGTGTCCGTTAATTGTATCAGTGCGTAATGTAGCGCACAGCGATCTGGCCCTGCAATTACTGGTGGGTCGATGGGATTATGCTGTGGGTGCAGGTGAGGTTCCGCCGAAATTTACCGCCGGCGCGTTGGAAGATTTGATGCGCAATTTCGGCTGGCATGAGGTAGCGCGGGCGGATGTGCTTGGCGGTGGTGGGTCAATGGATGGGGGAGATTGGCCTGGTTTAGCTGCGGATACGGCTCTGCGGCACTTTTTGACGTATCTACGGTGTCATGCGGACCCCTGGGGAGAAACCGTGCGTTTTGTGCGGGCGTATTTGCCTGGGCCAAAGCCCAAGGCTGCCTCGGTGGTGATGGGAGAGGAAAATGCCGGGGAATTTCCGTTTTTGTCGGTGGTGACACGGACGCAAGGTAAACGGCTGGATACATTGCGGGACGTGTTATTGTGTTTGTCTGCCCAGGAATGTCAGGATTTTGAGTTGATTGTGGTGGGGCACCGGTTGGATGAGCAAGCCAGACATTCAGTGGAGGGGTTGATCGCAGCGGTGTGGCCGGTCCAGCCGCACAAGGCACGGTTGGTGTGTGTGGATCAGGGCAATCGTACGACACCGCTGAATGTGGGTTTTGGCGCAAGCCGGGGCCGATATGTGGCGATACTGGATGATGATGATGTGGTGTTGGGCCACTGGGTGGAAACGTTTAAGGAATTAGCGGCCAAGCATCCTGGGCGGGTGTTAAGATCGCGGGTGGTGGTGCAGACTTCCGAGCCGGTGCAGCCGCGGTACTCTGGGCGAGCGGTGCAGGCGATCAGCGGGATGGGCAAGGAATTTCTGGTGGATTTTGATGTATTCGAGCATCTGGTGGAAAACCGCTCGCCGCCGGTGTCCTTGGCGTTCCCGCGCTTTGCGTTTAGGGATTTCGGGATTCATTTTGATGAGGAGATTACCACTGCGGAAGATTGGGATTTTCTGATGCGTGTGGTTTTGGTGTGCGGTGTGGCCGACAGCCGGGCGGTGACCGGTATTTACCGTAAATGGCACCGGGCGGAATCGTCGCTGACGGTGCATTCGCCGGCGGAATGGCTTAGCAATCGTGATAGAGCCTACGATAAAATGGACGCGATCCCACTGCTGCTGCCTCCCAATAGCACCTTTCATATTCGTCGATTATTGAAAAATGCCGAACCTCGCGGATGGAAACGGCTATGGACGATCCTGCGCTTATCAGCGAGTTGTCTGAGATCCGGCACCATTGAGGAGCGAACTGCATTAGCCAAGAAAATTTACCGTCGTCTGCCGCTAAGTGATAAGCACAAGTGGTGGCTGCGCAATAAGGTAAAACGTTGGCGTTTTTTCAGGCGAGATGGAACCTCAAGACTAGTGTAATTAGCATAGCACGTAATAACTTCTTTGGATTCAATGGGGACGACGAAAGAAACTTCGGCCTAGGGAGAAGGCCAATCTTAATGGACTGGTGAGTCGCCAGCTACGGGAACGCAGCAGACGGCTTACTTCATTTTGCAAATTGTCACGATTAGTTGATGTGGTGCCAAGCTCCTGTTGTAAATGTTGTTGTTGGGCTTTCGCTTGCGCCAGCTCGGTATGGGCGGTGCCAAGCTCCTGTTGTAATTGTTGTTGTTGGGCTTTCGTTTGCGCCAGCTCGGTATGGGCGGTGCCAAGCTCCTGTTGTAATTGTTGCTGTTGGGCTTTCGCTTGCGCCAGCTCGGTATGGGCGGTGCCAAGCTCCTGTTGTAATTGTTGCTGTTGGGCTTTTGCTATCGCCAGCTCGGTATGGGCGGTGCCAAGCTCCTGTTGTAATTGTTGTTGAGCTTTCGCTTGCGCTTGCAGCAGTTCGTTGCGTTCGGTCAGATATCGTTGAGCTTCTTCCTCGGCCATATAGCTTCGCTCCAAAAAGGCCGTAGATTTTTGGTCGAAGATGTGCATATCCTGATTTATCTGATCCAGATCTTGTCGGCTTCGATCGGTATTAAGGTCGCGGACAGACTGGTAGACTATCTGTACCCATGGGCGGTAGACTGGAGTAATTATATCCGATGCAGTGGCTGCGAAGTGATGTTGCAGTTGCGGTTCAAGGAAGGTTTGAATGGAAGCGGCCGCAGCAGCGGGTGCAATGGGCCAGTCGATACCAAGGTCTTGTCCGATTCGCAATAGTTCCTGCTGCCAGTTTTGCAATAGATTATGGTAATCCAGACTGGTTCGCTGCATATTCCGGGTATTTCGTTCTGCCTCCAAATTGTGTCGCAACCAGATCAAAGACCGTCTTTCCCGACCGATGGAACGAAGAGCCGGGAGCGATGCAGCCACTTCGGCAGGATGACGTATGATAAGTATTACCCGCAGATCGACAGCCAATGTTGTGAGAAGCGGAATCCAAAGCGGCAATAACCTGCATAATCGTGGATCTTTGAGGCCCCACAACGCGGAATCCTGGAAATCCCTTTCAATAATCTTTTGCAACTTATCGCGATAAGGTGTAATTCGTGGATCTGTGGACCAGCCATCGGGCATGGCACGAGGATCATCCCATTCGTAGCCAATCGCTGTGAGTAACTCGTTATTGATACGAGTTACCTCTTCATGTTCAAAATAACCGCGTGGATTCGCCGCAGTGCCTTTGAGCAAATTCGGTCCTAGATCGACGCCCAGGCGAAGTAGCACCCCCGCCGTAGCTGAGGTGCCGCTACGGCCAGCGCCCAAAATAAGAATAGCCGTGTTATTTAACGCCACAGCAGATCCTTCATATTCCTAATTGAACATCGGCGCGAATATAAAAATCAACCAGTCCCGTCATCGAACTTGCAACTTCTGGCTGAACTCGAAAGATGACACTATCAATCACCCGGGCCAAGTATTCCTCCTGGGCGGTTTCGTTGGTGGCCACCACACCGGCATTGTTAAAATAAACGCCCGGTGCCAGCAAGCATATAAACCGCATTTGCACCGATATCACTGAGCCTGCTGCAATCCGTTTTACTCCCGCGATGGCCGGCTCTGATGTACCGCCCAATTCCAACCCCGTGACGGTCTTGATCAACATGCCAAAACGGACATTCCTCGCGGACCGGTCAAAGTGAACCCTGTAGCGATATTCATATTCCTGTCGGCGACAAAGAATATTGACCGGTGATCCGTCCAGACGGGTGATGTGGGGCGATTCAATACGAGCGCCGCGCGATGGATAAACAATGGTGCTTTTCGGCCGCAGATTGGGATCATAGCTGTCCGGTGGAGGCTTTGCGGGCGGTACTGAGATCGAGGCTGCGGGTTCGGTCGAGGTCGTGTCGCACGCCACATTGCCAGCCGACCGCGACAAGGTGGATTCCTCCTCGGAGAGCCTCGCCCCCAGCAATTTGAATTCCTCTCTTAGTCGGATGGCATCCTGCGACGGCGCATACATTAACTGCTGGTAGCGCGATACCACCGGTTTGGGCGGCCCCAGAAGCAACTGTTCGCCATGGTCCAGCAACACCGCCCGATTGCAAAGCTCAATAACCGTGGATCCCGAATGGGACACAAACAAAATCGTGGCCCCTTTTTCGCGAATAGCCCGGATACGGGCAAAGCACTTGCGCTGAAAGGCTTCATCTCCGACCGACAAAGCTTCGTCTACAATTAAAATATCCGGGTCTACATTAATGGCCACCGAAAATGCCAACCGCACGTACATGCCGCTGGAATAGGTTTTCACCGGCTGATCGACGAAATCGCCGATTTCCGAAAACTCCACAATATCGTCATAGCGTGCTTCAATTTCAGCACGGGAAAGTCCGAGCATCGCGGCGTTCAAAAATACGTTTTCCCGCCCCGTGAATTCCGGGTTAAAGCCGCTGCCCAATTCCAAAAGAGCGGCTACGCGGCCGTGGACGCTCACCTTGCCGGTGGTGGGCTGAAGGGTGCCTGCGACAATCTGCAACAGCGTCGATTTGCCCGATCCATTACGCCCTACAATGCCAAAAGTCTCGCCATGTTGAATATCGAAATTGACGTTCGTTAAGGCCCAGAATTCGCGGTAGAATTGTCGCCTTCCGCGAAAAACGCTCTGCCAAAGCCGATACTGCGGCTTGTCGTAAATCTCGTAACACTTGCCCACATGGCGAATTTCAATGGCTGGTTTACAGGACATCTGCGAATCCTTTCCTGGTCTTTTGAAACCATATAAACCCCAGGAAACTGAAAACCAGTCCGACCAGCGTAGCCACGCCCAATGGCACCCAATTAGGCATACCACCCCAAAGAACCAAATTGCGCATCTGTTCGACCAATGGGGTGATAGGATTCAGGTAGAGCAAGGGGCGATATTGGATCGGAACCGAGGAAAGTGGATAAAAAATAGGGCACAAAAAATTCAGCGCCATGGTAATCAGTGCCATGGCTTGTGCCACATCGCGCAGATATACTCCCAGCGATGAAAGAAACCACACCAGTCCCACCGAGATCAGCAGCAGCGGCAAGAGTACCAGAGGCACAAAAACCACCGTCCAGTGCAGCGTATGCATGAGTAGAACACATGCCGCCAGGAGTACGCCCAGGCTCACCAGAAAGTGAAAAAATGCCGAGCCAAGTGTTACCCATGGCAGAATTTCCAGGGGGAAGACCACTTTTTTGACCAGGTTTGGGTTAGCCAAAATGAGGCCGGGCGCCTTGTTCAGGCACTCGGCAAAGAACATGAAAACAATGAGTCCGCTGAACAATGCTAATGCAAAGGTCCCCATGCTGTTGGGGCCGGTGGGTCTCCATTTCACCTTGAAGATAACTGAGAAAACGAAGGTATAGACTGCCAGTAAAATCAACGGGTTAAAAAATGACCAGGCCAGACCGATAAAGGAACCCCGGTATCGCCCCAGCACATCACGTTTGGTCATCTGCCAGACCAGCCCTCGATGCCGCCATAGGCCGGTCCAAGGCGCATACAGAAATGCTCGTTTAAGTACCGGCATAATTTACTATCCTTGGCGGTCGCGGTGTCGTGCACCCTTGCCTTATTTCTTGGGCTTGCCAGTTGTTACGGAATATCCTCGTCTGAAACACTGGCGGAGCACACAATCAAAAAATTATAATTGAAAACGCTGAACCTGCCATGTTACCTGATCCTCGTTGTTAAACCGAAGTTAAAATGTCCTCACTTAACCAAAGTTAAAATGTCCGGTTTGGAGCAAGACGGCATAACGGGTTGAAGGGGTTGTCTGCTGCCAGTGTGGGTACTGCCTGGCCCCGTGAGGAATGCGGCGGCGGCCACGCGGGCGGTCAGGTCAGGATGGGGGGGCGTTCGGTGAAGCGTTCACGGATGGTCAAAAAGGCGGCTTCATTACGCAAAAACGCATCCACCACGTCCGGATCAAACTGCGTGCCGGTGGCTGCGCGAATCATGGATTTGGCTACTTCGTGAGAGAAGGCATCCTTATAGAGCCGCTTGGACGTGAGGGCGTCATAAACATCGGCCACGGCCACAATACGTCCGCTCAAGGGTATTTCCGCCTCGCGCATCTGGGTGGGATAGCCCGTACCATCGATGCGCTCGTGGTGGGTGGCGGTAATTTCACGGGCAATTTGCAGAAAGGCCACATTCGGGAATTTTTTCAGGGCAATGTCAATGGTGTTGGCCCCCAGCGTAGTGTGGGTTTTCATCAGGGCAAACTCGCGGTCATTAAGACGTCCGGGCTTGAGCAGTACGTAATCCGGAATGGCGACTTTGCCAATATCGTGCAGCGGGCTGGTAAGATACACCCAGCGGATAAAATCGGCTGTAATTTGGGATCGGTATTGGTCGCGGCTGAAGAGTTCCTGAGCCAGCAGGCGGGAATAACTCTGCACCCGCTCCAGATGCATACCGGTTTCGGGATCGCGTGATTCTGCCAGTTTAGCCATGGCAAAGATGGCCACATTTCGCGTATCGAGCGAAAGGACCCGTTCGCCGCCGCGGACGCGGGCTACCAGTTCATCCGGATCAAAAGGCTTGGCCAGAAAATCATCGGCCCCGGCGGTCAGGCCGTTGACACGATCCTGGGTGTCGTTGCGCAGGGTGAGCAAAATAATGTAGACATAGCCCCACATTTCCTCCCTGCGAATGGTCTGACAAAGCGTTGGGGCATTGATTTTTCCGGAAAGCTCCCAATCGGCAATCACCAGATGGGATATCCCCTGGCGAATAAGTTCCAGAGCTTCGGCGGCATCGTCGCAGGCAGTAACTTCAAAGCCGGCGGCGGTAAGGGTATTGCTGATCAACGCCAAGGTGACCCGGTCCTGGTCTACTACAATTACACGCATTAAAAAATCCTTACGATGACTGGCCGGCAGGCTTTTTGTCGGCAAAAGCGGGGAGTTTCCTCAATTCAATTGACTGTCCGACGTGCGGGCGGCGCAGGCCCGTCATTATCGGCACAACCCTTTGGCCGGGCGGGTCGGCGGCGGGGCGACATGCCTGGCCGTGGGTCTCTTTGGCAACGCGCGGGCCGGGAGCAGGGCGGCGAACATGGCGGAATCAACCTGACTGCCGATTTCGGGCGAAATTTGGGGGTTGCCGCAATTTATAGCCGTGCCCATCAATGTGGATATCTTACAAAGGGCGACTGCGACCGCAACCCAAACCGGCGGTGTGCAGAAGCCGACGGGCAGCATGGGAAGAAATTGCGGGATATTGGTGCGGGTTTGACCGCCGTACAACGATTGGATAAAGTGATAAGCCCAAATGGGTTGCGGGTGCGATGTGGTCTACGGCGTGGGGAAAGAGCAGCAGATCCCGATGAACCGCGTTTTGGGGGATGGTGTAACGGTAGCACAGCAGATTTTGGTTCTGCTTGTTCTGGTTCGAATCCAGATCCCCCAGTTTTTACCGAGTCGGCACCGCCTGTGATGATTCAGGCGTTGCGATTCTATGGCGGGCGGTCCGGAAGGTATCACGATGCCGCATGGCGGTGAATTCCGTGTACCGCCGCACGAAATTGGTGCCGTCGCATTGGGTGTGGCCAGCTATTTTGCCGGGGTGCGAAGTGTTGGTTTGAATATTTCGCGAAAATCGGTCAAGATGGCGGCCTTGAACCGTTTACCTGGATGGTATCCAGGGCGAACGTGGCGGCGGGTCAGCGGGTTCCCGCGGGTGCGATAATCGGGCGTGGTTCAAAGCATGATGGCAGGCAAACTCGGTGTGAGGCTTGGCGCACAGCGTCGAGTCGGATGAAGGTATTTGGCCGGTGCGGGCATGACGGAATTAAAAGATTCGCTGAAGGTATTTGCCGGCCGGGCTAACCAGGAACTGGCCAGAAAGGTATGCTGCCATGTCGGAATTCCGCTGGGCAACGCGCGGACCGAAAGCTTTCCGGATGGGGAACTGATTGTCAAACTGGATGAGGATGTCCGCGGACGGGATTGCTTTGTCATTCAGCCTACGTGTCAGCCGGTCAACGATACGCTGGTGGAACTGCTGATCTGGATTGATTGCCTCATGCGGGCATCGGCGAAACGCATTACCGCGGTAATTCCATATTTTGGCTATGCCCGCCAGGATCGTAAAAGCGAGGGTCGCACGCCGATAACGGCCAAGATGGTGGCCAATATCATTACCGCCGCGGGTGTTGATCGCGTGATTACGATGGATCTTCACGCGGCGCAGGTGCAGGGATTTTTTGATCTGCCGGTGGATCATCTGCTGGCGTCCCCGGTGTTCACCGAGTATTACCGGGCGGAATTGCCGAAACTTGGTCGCATAGCGGTGGTTTCTCCGGATCCTGGTAATCTCAAGGCGGCCAGTTACTACGCGGAAATGCTGGGTGCGGATCTGGCGTTTATTGATAAACGCCGGCAATCCGGGATGCAGGTGGCCATGACCACGATTGTGGGTGATGTGGCGGATAAAACCGTGCTGATGTTTGATGACATGATCACCACGGGGGGCACCGTAGCGGAGGCCAGCCGCATTCTCATGGATCACGGTGCCCGTGCGGTTCATATTGCCGCCACACACGGAGTTTTTGCCGGTCCGGCGGTGGAACGGCTGGTTAAAAGTCCGATCAGCCGGATCGTGGTGACAGATACGGTGCCGATGGATAATCGCATAGCGCCCATTCGCGATCGGTTGACGGTATTATCGGTCGCGGACCTGTTTGGCGAGGCCATTCGGAGAATTCACCTGAATCAGTCGGTATCGATCCTGTTCGGCAAAGACGGCAACGGTGGCAAGCGATGAGCGGAAAATAGAAGAATAAAAGTGCGGCAATGTTTGCAATATGGGGCATTGCGGCGTAAAAGTATGGCAGACCCGGCGTGCGGGTTGCAAGGTGTCGGCGACACGGGGGTGTTGCCGGCGGGTATGAAAAAAAGAAAAAAGAGCGACCGGTTAGAAGCTCGCTCAATTTGGGAAATTTAAGGAGTTTACTCAATGGTGGCAGCAACAGAAAAACAACGGCATATCCTGCAAGCGGAGATTCGCGAAGGGCGGGGCAGCCGCCAATCTCAAGCTCTGCGGGCAGGCGGCAAAGTGCCTGCGGTGATTTACGGCCTCAAGGGTGGCACGGTGGCGGTAACGCTGGATGCGCCCCGGGCGGAAATAGCTATTCACAGCGGGGCTCATCTGGTGGATGTGAGCGTCAACGGCCAGGTGGAGCACGTGTTGATCAAGGATGTTCAGTATGATCATCTACAGCGCACGATAGAGCACGTGGACCTGCTGCGGATTGACCCGAATCAGAGGGTCAAGGTTAAAATTCCGCTGGACTTCCGCGGCACCCCCAAAGGCACCAAGCAGGGTGGAATTCTGGAGGTGCAGATAGCGGAGGTGGAGATGGAAGTATTGCCGCTGGAGATTCCCGACGTTTTGCGGGTGAACGTGGAAAATCTGGATATGCATGAAATACTGCACGCCAAGGATATTCCGCTGCCGGCGGGGACTAAACTGCTTCACCCGGCAGATCAGATTATCGCCCAGGTGCGCACCGTGAAGGAAGAGGTGGCGGTGGTGGCTACGGAGGCCGCTGCGACCGAACCGGAAGTGATCGGTAAGAAGGCCGAAGAAGATGCCGAGGCACCGGCTGCCGGTGCGCCTGCGGCGGCGGCTTCGAAAGCTCCTGCGAAAAAGTAACAGTTTCGGCAGGGTGGCCGTGGTGCTGCGCCATAAGGATGTATCGGACGTCCGAGGTTATGGTCCATGAAACTGGTAGTCGGTCTGGGCAATCCCGGCAAGGAATATGCGGCCACGCGGCATAACGCCGGTTTTATGGCATTGGACCGCTTGGCTGTAGAGTGCGGCCAGGGTTCCTGGCAATCGGCGCACCATGGTCTGATCATGCCGGCCGCCATCGGATCCGAGCGGGTGCTGCTGCTCAAACCGATGACGTATATGAACCTCAGCGGTAAATCGGTGGCGGAGGCGGTAAGGTACTTTCGGCTGACGCTGGCGGAATTGCTGGTGGTGGTGGATGATGTGGCGTTGCCATGTGGCGGGCTGCGGATTCGTGGGGCAGGTACCTCCGGCGGCCACAGGGGGTTGGCCAGCATTGAATCGTCGCTGGCCGCGCAAGCCGTTAAGGAAGAGAAAAGCGGACGGGATTTTGCGCGGATCCGGATTGGTGTGGATCCCCCCGGGCGTGTGCCTCTGGAGACTTATGTGCTGGAATCTTTTTCACCGGCCCAGTGGAAAATTCTGGAGGCTGCTTTGCATCGCGCGGCAGAAGCGGTAAAATGCTGGATCGGGGAAGGGCTTGTTCCCGCCATGAACCGGTATAACGCCGATGAACCCGGATGATGAAGATGCCGTGGGTTGCGGCCCGGGCATTGGCGTGGCGGCAGGAGCCACAGTTGTTTTGGAAGAGTGCCGGATGTTCCGGTATGAATTTACCCGGGTGGTGAATCCCATAGTGAAGCTGGTTGCTTCGCTCGCCGCCAAGGGGATTGTTTTTGGAGTGCCTGAATGGCCACACATGTTCGTCAATACGAAGCGATGTTTTTATTCAATGCCACCCATGCTGGCGGCAACTGGGAAACGGCAAAAGCCGAAGTGGAACATATTCTTCAGCGGGCCAGCGCGGAGATCGTGCATCTGAAGAAATGGGATGAACGACGGTTGATGTTTCCGATCAGCGGTGGCAAACGCGGACTGTTTGTGCTGGCCTTTTTCCGTTGCGATGGAACGAAGGTGGCGGGAATCGAGCGCGATGCGCAGATATCGGAAAGTATATTACGTGTGCTGATTATCAAGGCGGATCATCTGGCCATGAAGGATATGGAAGCCATGGTGCCGCAGCAGCCGATTATTGATGAGCACGATCATCGGGCAATGCGGCGCGAACGTCCGCCCCGCGATAGGGAAATGGTTCCGGCCGCTACGGATACCGTGGCCGCGAATCCGGAGGACATCAAATAAATTAAACCGGGTTTCCGCGGCAAGGGGCGAATTTTGTGCCGGTGCCGGATGACGGACCTTTTGCCAGGAGGATCAGCTTATGGCCAATTTCAACAAAGTTTTTCTCATGGGTAATTTGACCCGTGATCCGCAGGTGAGCTATCTGCCAAGCCAGACGGCAGTGTGCGAATTAGGGCTGGCGGTGAATCGTCGCTGGACCAGCCAGGATGGGCAGCAGAAGGAGGAAGTGAGCTTTGTAGACATAGTGGCCTACGGCAAGCAGGCGGAAACCCTGGGCAAGTACCTGCGGAAAGGCCGCCCGGTTTTTATTGAAGGCCGGCTGAAGCTGGATCAATGGGAAGCACAGGATGGCACCAAGCGCAGCAAAATGCGGGTGGTGCTGGAGGGCTTCCAGTTTATAGATTCGCGCGGCGCAGGTGACGCCGGAGGGGCAGATGGCGGAATGCCGGACAGTGAGCCGTCGGCCCGGGCACCGATGCGCCAGGCGGCGCGTCCAGCGGCCCGTGCACCGGTCCGACCTGCGCCGGATGCCGCCGCACCGGCGGAGCCATCCCATGAAGAGAATCCTCCGCCCAGCGCCGACGATATTCCTTTTTGAACCCGCGCCGGCCGGGTCAATCGCCGGAAGGTCGGGCGTACCGGCCATGGGCGATATTATTTGCAAGTTGATTTTTTAGTAACGAGGTATGAAATGAAAGTGCTGTTAACCGATACGTTGGAACGCATTGGCGTAGTGGGAGAGGTTATTGATGTCAGCGATGGTTTTGCCCGCAACTATTTGCTGCCGAAAAAACTGGCCATTGAACCCACTGAGGGCAACATTGAACGCTTACAAGCCGCCCGCAAGGAATATGAGGCCAAGCTCAAGTTGTTGCGTGAAGGTCGCGAAAAACTGCTGGCTTCGCTTACCGGGGTGGAAGTAACGGTGGCCCGGGCCTCTAATGAGGATGGTCATCTGTTCGGATCGGTTTCACGACGCGATCTGTCCGAAGAGCTTCAGAAGCAGGGCTTTGCAGTACAGCCGGATGACGTGCAGCTTGATGAGCCGTTGCGGCGCATTGACACATTTACCGTGCCGATTCAACTGGCGGCCGATCTAAAGACCCAGATCAAGGTATGGGTAGTGCGTGAAAATGCCCAGGGCCAGGCACCATCTGAAGGTGCCCAGGCTGCGGCAGTGGCCGGTGAATCTGCCGACGGCTCTACCTCCGACGCTACGGAATAATTAAGGGCGTTGAAATCCGCCGGCAACTGGTTAGAGTGCCGCTATGGAAGAAATACCACGCACCGGCCGCGCGCGGCCACCGACTGTGGAATCTGATCCACCCGCCCGGCGGTTGGAGCGGCTACCTCCCCGTGATCCTGATGCCGAACATGCACTT
>JAJZNX010000054.1 GCA_021852275.1 Planctomycetota bacterium
ATAGCCGGTGAATATCCGCAATTTGACGCGTTTTCGCGGGAATTGCTGGCGATGAAAAATGTCTCAACCCACCTGTTGATGCTGGCCCTTGCGGCGCACAGCCAGGGCCGTCCAGTGGACAGCCCGGGCGGAGTGGAGTTGCTGGGTCGCGTGCAATCTCGGTTGACGGCATTGGCCAAAGCCCATCCCAAATTCGCTGAATTTGCGGCTGATAAAATTTGGCTGAATTTGTATTATGGCTCTACCGTGCCGACAGATATCGCGGCGCGGATTGCCGCCTGGCATAAAGTGGCACCGGCGAATGAATCGTTGTATCAGCGGCTGATAGGCTGGCAACTGCTGCGGGAAAAGAAATACCACTCGGCAAAAGTCGCATTGCAGGCGGCCGGCCTGGATCCGTACGCACGTATTGGTTTGGCCTGGCTGGCGGTGCGGCAGGGGGATCGTGCCCGCGCTGGGTTTATTTTGCAGAGACTATGGGCGCATCCGCCTTCCAGCCTGCTGGCGTTAGATGTGGCGCAAGCTGCCCGTCAACTGCAAATTAAGTTGCATCGCAGCCCGACCGGTGAAGCCCTGGCGGGGTTGGTGGAGGATTATCCTTCGCATATTCTCAATGCGGTTGATCATCCATCACGGGTTGTTTTGGTTACCACAAGCTGGTCACACCGCATGGTCGACTATGGCCAACCGCTTTACCTCAAGGTACATTTTTTTAATGCCACGGGCCATACCCTGGCGGTAGGGCCTGGTACGGCGGTGACCACTGCGGTGGCGCTGGCCGGGCAGATAGACGGCCTGCATACCGTAAACCTGGGAGTGTATGCGGTGGATGAAAATCCAGAGGTGATGCAACTGGGAAGTCAATCCACGTTGACTGTGCGCTACCGCGTGGACCAGGGCCCGTTGATGAACCTGGTATGGAACAACCCCAACTCGCTTATCGGCGGCAATATTGAAATTATCACCAATCCCGTGGCGGACCATGGGCAGATGGCTCCGGGCCTGGGTGGGCAGGAACTTTCTGCGGGTTATTTCAATATCCGGGGCTTTTGCGGCAATTCGCTAAGCGAATTTGCACGTGTCGCCCGCGAGTTACCGACCTTGACCGGACAAAAAGCCATGTTGGCCGCCGGAGTGCTGGTGGTGCAGTTGCCGCGTCTGCGGCAGATGGCCGCAGCCGCGCCGGCACAGCCTGCCGAGGCAGGAGCGTCGCTCACGCCGGCTAAACTCCGAAGACTGGCCACATCGGCCTTGCTCCAGGTGTTATCGCAGCCGGAGAACTCGCTGGTACAGGCGTGGATTGTCCGGCAGGCACCTTTGACCAGGTTACCGGCTAAACTGCAAAAAGCGATTTTGTCCCTGCAAGCCAGTTCTCATCCACTGATTCGTATGATGTGTTACCGCTGGATGATGCTCAAAGCCGAATTAGCCCGCACCACGGGTCCTGGGACCGCCATTGCCCGTGCACTGGCGCTACTGGCGCACAAGGATTCAAGCAAGCTGGCGGCACAGTGGGCTGATTTGCTTTCGCAGCAGGCGGCCATTAAACCGCCCAAGGTCCCCGCCGCGACGCAGGCCACCAAAGATTCGGGTCCGAGTTCTGAGTCAGGAACGGCTTTGAATGGCACGCTGGCCACACCATAACAAGACCTTATCTGAGGCGCAGGAATTGGGCTGGAAGTACACCGATCTGCGATAAGTGAGGGCTGACATTGGCCAGCCATCGCCGGCCATCCTGGTAATAACCGGCCGTAGGAGCCAGTGATGGGATGCGCAATTGAAACCACTGATTAAAATCGTGCATCAGAACCTCGCGCAGGTATTTGCAGATCATGCTGGCCAGGGCAGTCGCCATGCAGGCTGATTCCGCTTTCGGCGAAAAACAAATGGTGGCCGGTTTCTGGCTGCCGGTTAATACGTAGCCGCTGAAGGACTTTGATTCGGCGAGAACTTTTATGCGGCTTTCGGGGAAAGTTTCCAAAAGTATATCCAGATAATGATCGCGGCCGCCCTGTTTATCGATGATAACCAGCAGGTCTTCCGCGGCGAATTGGCGGCATAGCCAGGACAAATGAGCGAAGGTTGCACCCATCAATACCGAGGCTTTGTTGTTGGTGACGGCCACGAGCCGATTAAATTCATGCTCGGCAATGACCCGGGTGCGCAGGGCTACGGGCGTAATATCGGCGGTGTACAGAGTACGGGTGAGAAAATTGGCGGCCGGGCCGATAGCCCCTGATCCAAACCGCGGCAAGGGGCCGTCACCCTGGTACCAGGGTTGCTGAAAAACCGGATCAGGTGGTTGGCCCAGCGCCAGCAGCAGTTGCTGGAGTGTGGAGGCGGATGGGGGAACATTGGCGGTTGATGATGAGATTTTGCCCAGCACCTGCGTAAAGGCCAGCGTGGTTTGCTCCAGCAGGCTCAGACCATCAGCCCGGGCATGAACGATTTTAGAATCCGCGACAATCAGTTTTCCGGGCTGGACGGGCGGCTTGGCCGTAACGGCGGCGGATAACGCTGCCCAGAAATTTCCGGCTTCGAGCAGGGCCGGTGGTTCGTAGCCATGAGCTGCCAAGGTAGCCGCGGTTGCAGGCACACGAAAGGCGGCCGCCGAAATAACCAGAGGGCCAAGCAGCGGGCCGTAACCGGCTTCATCAATACCCGCGACAATCATGGATGGTATAGTAACCGGGAGGAGGTTTAACCGCACGCATCGGCGGCTAGAAGCCAAAGGCGATATCGATACGGGCGTAAGGCTCGGGTGCAATCTGGGAAAGAGTTGTTAATTTCCGAACATCGAAGCCGCTCTGAAATTCCTGTCCGAATGCATATCCACCGGTTAACTCCAGGCGTATGGCCCGCACGGGGCGCCAGCTTACGCCGGCTTCAACACGCTGCTGTGAGAAAAACAGTCGCTGAGTGTTGGGTGTGCCGCGGACATGAAAGACATTTTCGTCGTCGGCGTAGTCCACCAGGAGTTTGAAATGGTCGAAAAGACGATATTTGAAGATAGCGCTGCCGGAGTATGGAATTTCATAAAAAAGTCGCATCTGCAAGCGCGAATTAGGCTTCCATTTCAGACCGACATACGGTACGCCAGCAAAAATTTCCAAGCGACGATTGAGCCGCCAGTTGTACGCTATAATCGGCAGAGGAACGTCCGGCAGAAAAAGTCGGTTGCCGTAATAGTCTAAGCCTACAATAAGTTCGCGATCTTTATCGATATGATATTGGCCGAGTAAATCGGCTCGTCCGTAATAGGCGTCTGGGTCACCACCAACGCTGGATCCGGAATATTCCGCGCCACCAACAAACGAAATTCTCCAGCGGGAGGAATGGTAAAGAACCTCACCAGCCGCAACAGAAGCATCGATGAGATGATGGGGAAGGGTCAAGGCGGTGGTGTTGATGTTGAAGTATTGAACGTCGTAGCCCAGGGCCAGGGAGCTTAGCGTGAGCGGTGGTGTTTTGGCGGCATTACTGAGGCGATAACGTCCATCGAAATTGAGGCTGGTCAATTGAAAATAATCTTTATTGCTCTTGGTATGGGTATCACCGTAAACGGTTGCGGTCTGCGTGAAGACCGCAGAGGCGTTGTCCGGCCAGGGAAGCAGTTCCAGGCCGGGTCCGGTGCCGGCCGAGGCTATTGGTGTCGGGCCGAACACACTAATAGCCAGCATTGCAAAAACAATGCTGACTATGAGAGTATATACTGTGGTCCGAAACATGAGGCATTCCTGGGCAAAGAGGTTCCGCGAAATTCGGCTTTTAAGGATGCGCAGGTTACGTGGTGGCGGGGACGAGTTTATAACTTCGGATTGCTGACAAACGGTCCGCCGCGACAATTCTTGAGATAATTAAGCCCATGCACCTGGCCGGTCATTTCCAGATTTTCACGGTAGACCGGATCATGCCAACCTTCAATATCAATGCTGCCTTTGAACCCGCCCATGCGCAGGATGGAAATAACGTCCGTCCAGTTGGTGTCGCCAAAGCCGGGCGTGCGATGCCAAACATAAGGCTGGCCGCCGCGAATGCCGCTGGTCCGTATCACATCCCACGCCACGGTTGCATCTTTACCATGAACGTGGAAGACCTTTTTCACCCACTTGCGAAGCTGCGGCAGAGGATCAATAAGAGAAACCATCTGATGGCAGGGTTCCCATTCAAGACCGATGGCCGGAGAAGGCACCGCGTCAAACATCATCTCCCATGCGGTGGGAGAATGGGCGATATTCCAGCGTACATCATGCCACCAGCCGCCCATGTCACAATTTTCAAAAGCGATTCGGACACCTTTGGCTTCCGCCCGCCGGGAGAGTTCTCCCCAGACTTTTTTGAATTGATTGAGGGACTCGGGCAGCGGTTTGCCTTCAATGGCTCCGGCGAAACCGGTTACGAGGTTGCACTTGAACAGATGGGCGGTATCAATGAGCCGGCCAAAATCGCGGGCCGTAACTTCATCCTGCAGAGGGTTGCCGAAGACACCAACGGAACTGATAACCGCCCGATCTCCGATGGCTTCGACCATTTCTTTGGCGGTGCGCTCGACATCCACAGCACCTATATGTTGCCAGCAGGTGACGGAGAAGCTTTCAAAACCGTGCGGCAAAATCTCCTTGAGATATGCGGCACCTTTATTCATAGGGGCCAGCGTGCCAATGCGAATATCCTGATGTGACATAAACGTATCCTCATTTTAGTAAAACCATTAAACGTCTATGGAGATGGTAGCACGATTGGCGACTGGACGCCAACACCAGTTCAATCCGCTGGTTGCCAGACCTCCCTTCGCAATAATCCATTGATTCCACCGGAACTCGCTATTACACTGGTGTTTGTCGGCCATGGCCGGCGCAGGCGTAAATAAGTATTCAGATCCAGAAAGACAGGAATCGGCACAATGAAAACGATGCGAATTATACAGTGTGGTGTCGGAGGGTTTGGCGGGGGGTGGCTGGGGGTGGTGCAACGCAACGAACAATTTGAACATGCGGCGCTGGTGGATCCCAATTCCGCCAATATGGAAGCCGCCCGGCGTAAAGTGCCTATGCCGGCGAGTCTTTGTTTTACTTCATTGGACCGGGCCTTGGCCAAGGTCAAGGCCGATGCCGTGCTGGTGGTAACTCCACCGGCAACGCATCACCCGCTGGTGGTGCAGGCGTTGTCCGCCGGTACCCATGTGTTGGTGGAAAAGCCGATTGCGGAAGATATGCCCAGCGCCAT
This sequence comes from Planctomycetota bacterium, assembly GCA_021852275.1. Classification (GTDB taxonomy): domain Bacteria; phylum Planctomycetota; class Phycisphaerae; order WQYP01; family WQYP01; genus JABEVA01. Next base: position 5,227 of record JAJZNX010000054.1, read on the forward strand.
GGACATGGTCAGGCAGGCCGAATTGCATAAGCGGATTTTGATGGTGAGCCAGAATTACCGCAATAATCCGGCTCCTCATCTGCTGCGGACCCTGCTGGCAAAAAAAAACTTCGGCCGTCTTGTTCACGCGGACATTGTCTTCGCCCTGGCGGCGGATTTCCGAGGCAGTTTCCGTGAAACCATGCAGTATCCGCTGCTGCTGGACATGTCCATTCACCATACCGACCTGATGCGCTATATCACCGGTTTGGAAGCTAAAAGCATCTACGTGCGCAGTATTCATACGGGTGCACCGGAATTTAAGCATGATGCCGCCTTCAAGGCCGTCATTGAAATGGAAAACGGTGTGGTGCTGGGCTACAGCGGTGATTGGACAGCCCGACGATTGGCCACCTCCTGGAATGGAGACTGGCAAATTCAGACTCGCAAGGGAGCCTTGGCCTGGGATGATTCGGGCGTTACGTTTACCACCAGCCTGCCGTGGGGTAAAGAGCGATCCCGACGGTTCCTCGATGTTCCCGGTTTGCCTGCCACCGGACAGGATTACAGCCTGACTGAATTTGGACGGGCCATACGTGAAGGGGACCAGCCCGAAACCAGTGGTAAGGATAATATTCGCAGCTTTGCCATGGTGCAGGCGGCCTTGGAGTCTTGCCGGTTGGGGACCGTTGTGCAACTGAAGGATATACTGTCGGCATCGCGGTGATGGCGTGAAATCGTATGGTCCGCACGGTTCGACAGCGCCTTTGCCGGATGTCATTTCCGTGGCTGGCCGCTGCGGTTGGAGCCAGGGGATTGCCAAGTTGTCTCACTATGCTGCAGGCTATGGCCGTGAGATTTGTCCCGGGCCGATTTTCCGGCAGTATGGTTCAATCCCCAAGTACTTCGTGGGGCCGATAAATACGTACCGGTAAGGTTCTGACACGATGGGCAAAACGCTGTTGGCATAAGCGGGCGAAAGCCGCGGCCGCCGGGCCGCTGTCAAAAAGCGTAAAGAGGGTGGATCCACTGCCACTTAAATGCATCGGCTGGCCGGCGGCTTGTACCAATTCTGCACGTAAGGTATCCAGCCACGGGGCGATGGCGAAAGCCGGGCCGGCCAGATCATTGCTGATTTTTGCGTTAATTTCTGCGGGTGCCGCCTGGGCCAACTGTTGCCACTGCATCGCCGGCCGCAATTCAGGTTGTGGGTATCGGTCGAATTGTTCATAGACCAGCCGGGTGGATACACCCTGCGGTGGAATCAGCAGCACCGCATAGATGGCATGGCTAAAATCCAGAGGCTCCATGATTTCTCCTCGGCCACGGCATAGGGCGGACCGGCATGGTACAAAAAACGGTACATCGCTGCCCAGCGACAGGGCGAGTGCCTGCAGACTGGCCATGGATTGTTCCAGCGAAAATGCCGCGTTGAGTGCCAACAGTGCGGCCGCGGCATCGGAACTTCCGCCGCCCAAACCTCCACCCGGTGGAATAATTTTGTGCAGCATAATCCGCCCGTGCGGTTCTTGTTTCGCGGCCTTAAACAAGGCAATGGCCGCTTTCCCCACCAGGTTGTCCTGCAGTTTTTCGGGCATAGCAGCGGTCTGGCCCGTGACGACCAGTTCAAAAGCGGCCTGCGGAATAATGCGGATGGTGTCGTAAAAACTGATGGGCACAAACCACGATTCAATCGGGTGGTATCCGTCATCGCGGACCGAAAAGATGCGCAATCCCAAGTTCAGCTTGGCCGGAGCGGCGATGGTGATGCTGCCATCAGGTTCTCGGCGCAGGCGCGGGTTAAACGACAATGTTGCAGAATTCAATGGATGTTCCCAGGTGGTGTAACTTCGCTGATCATCAGATATCCAAACGTCCGCCAGGGACGCACCTCTATTGACTGCCTGCCGGCGAGATGGCTACCCGGTCAAACTCCAGGAGGGTACCCTTATCGCGTTCAAATTGAACCAAATCCAGGTTATATGCCGCGACAGCCGCGGATTGTGCGATTTGCGCCTCGGCCAGGTTTTCCTGGGCATTAAGCTGCAGTTGCAGGAAAGTGGGGCTAAGGGCATGGCCTGAAAGCTCTTCCACCTTCAATCCGCGGAGAACCATCGCTGCGGAAAGCCGTCGTTTCCGGGCCACACGAATTTGACTCCAATCGGCGGTAAGATCGATGAGATCGCTGGCAATATCGCGGGCGATATTTTGCGCGTCTTTAAGCATCTGCGTGAGCGCCTGCCGTCGCAACAGCCTCCGACGGTACAACGCGGCGCGGGCGGCGCGATTGCCCAGAGGAATATCCACATTCAACCCGACGCTGAAACCGAAATTAGGGCTGGTAATGGCCTGGCGAAATGCTCCAGGCAGGCTGCCATTCATCGATAGCCCCGAAGAATCGGTAGCGGCAATCAGATTCGCCTTGGGCAGCAGTGCATTTTTGGCAACCGCCTGGCGGATGCCGTCCTTTTCAATGTTCATGCGGTCTCGGCGCATGATTCCACGTTGGGCCAGGGCGGTGGCAATATCATGGTGCAAATCAAATGCCAGAGGCTCGGCCACCAGCTTGTTGGCGGTTTTAATGGCCGGGCCCGGGCCGGCCGGGAATGCCGGATCATTAAGCAAGGCCTTGAGTTTTTCGGAGAGATCGCCGGTTTGTCGCTCTGCGGAGACCAGACCGTATTGAGCCAGGTCCACGGCCGCTCTGGCCTGACTTATCTGCACGCTGTCCACGTCCATGTGCAGACGTGTGCGCAGTCGCTGGAGCGTGCGGCGGGAATGGCGGAGCAATTGTTCCTCTATTCGTACTTCCGTGCGGGCCTGATTGAGTTGAACATAGGTCCGTTCCACCCGGGCTACAATACGGATCACTTCCCTGCGAAAGTCAGACAGGGCTATCTGTTGGTTCCTACGGGCGATATAAATTTCAGCGTGATTAACGGTAACACCGAACCCGCGCAGCAGCGGTTGTTTTAGTTCAATTCCCAGATCGGCTGTGTGCGAAGGGTTAATGTCCGGCGGCAAACCGGATGAACTATGAAAGTCCTGATAATTGTCGGAGCTGGTCAGTGAAACCGTACCGCCGGTGGAGAGCAGTTTCTTGACTCCTATCTGACTTTGCAACTGGTCTTCATTGTTTATGCCTATGGGAAATGATCCGCCCAGCGTGGATGGAAACGGTGTAGGCTCATTGAGGTGCTGATACTGCACGCTGCTCACCAGAGATGGATCAAAGGCCGCTTGCGCCTGAATAATCTGGGTTTGTGAAATAGATGGCACGTAGGCTTGAATTTTAATGGACAGGTTGTGACTCAGGGCATCTTCAATAGCTTGCCGCAAGGTCATGAATGTCGATGGCGGGTGAGAGTTTAACGTCACCGCCGCGCCGCTCTGTGTCGTCGTCGGTATCACCGCGGCATCCGCGTTGTTGGCCGTGGTTGCCGGCATTTCATGTACACCCTGATCGACCGGCATCACCGAGGGTTGGGTCAACAGTCGGCCGTCGGCTAGATCATGGGCCAGAATACTCCGGTAGAGGCCCTGCCCACTGCCATCGCCGCCTGCTGTGCCAAAAGGCGAGGCGCACGCGGCCATACCGCAAGCTGCCAGCATACCCAGTGCCGCAGCGCCGAGATGTCGGATCGCCCTCGCTAAGCGATTCGCAGTTGCCTGCCGGAAGGATGATCGGTTGGTTTTGAGTGCCCGGTGGTTCAGCATCATGCGTCAATTTCTCACAACCAAAGTTTCATACGCAGAAAGTCAATCAGGCTGCGGGTCCATATCCAGATATAGTGGCGGTGTCCAACATGGATGCGTGCGGTGCCTTCCATTCCCGGCCGCAGCCAGACCGGGGTTTTCAGCAGAACCGCGCGGACGTCAAAAACATTTTGCTTGCGGTGGATGGTGGCCAGCGGATCAATGCGCACCACCCGAAATGGAATCTCTATTCCCGGATAGGATGCGGTTACCAGCCGGCCATGTTGCCGCGGCTGTACGTAAAGAATATCGGAATCGGATACACGTACCCTGGCCAGCAGCGGCGTCAGCGGAGCCACTTTAAAAAGCGTTTGCCCCAGTTTTACCGGCGATCCGATCCGGCGTTGCAGCCGTCCAGAAAGCACCGTGCCGCTGATCGGCGAACGAATGGTAGCCAGCACAATGCGCCGGGCCAGCAGTCGCACACGAGCTTGCTCGGCATTAACACCGTCATCGGCGATCTCCACATCGGCGAATTTGCCGCGGCCTTGCGCGATATCTGCCTGCCGCCGGTAAGCGGACAGCTTGGCCTGCGCTGCCGCCAATTGATCGCGTAGCCGGGCAGTGTGCAATTCGGCCAGCACCGTTTGGCCCGCCACCACCTTCGTTCCCGGATGTACAAAAACCGCCTTGATGTAGCCGTTAAATGGAGCGATGACCATGGCCTGTCGAACAGGCTCAAGCGTAAAGGGCGCACTGATGCGGAACGTGCCGATACCCAGGCAAACCCAAGCCAGCAGTGCAGCGGCCACAACGGCTGTGAGCTTAGCCCAAGTATGGCGAGGGCCTACAATGTGGGCGAGCATAGCGCGGCTGCTTTGCGCCCAGCGTGCGCCAAACCACTTATCATGGCGGTACAGGTCAACGAGCCGCGGCGAAACCAGGTCCAATGTCAGTCGGAGCGCCCTGATGTCGTGGGTTGAAAGCGAACGCTCCGGCGGCAATTCCAGCAGCAGGACCCCCATCACCGTGTCACGACGAATCGGCAAAGCATAGATTGCTCGCGGGCCTTCCCCGGCGGCCAGCCGGGCGGTACATCGGGTAACGTAGGTGGCCCCGGGCGGCGCGGGGAAAATAATTTCACAATCCTGGTCGAAACATTCCTCCATGGCTGTTTCCAGATTCTGCACCAGTTGCATTTTTCGCAGGATGCGTTCAGTTTGACTCATGGCCAGAAGTCGCACCGTTCGGCCACGCAACATGCCCAGCGAAACCCGCGTGGCCTGCCACTGCGAGGCGATCTTATTGCACACGGCCATGGCCAGAGACATAAAACGTTCGCTGGAGGCCGTTGCCGCAATAACTTCAGCCGCTTTGGAAAGATTCATCGCTTTGGCTTCCGCGGTTGCGACGCGGGCTTGTAATTGATCCAACGAATCCTGCGAAACGGCAATGTGCAGCACCGGTTGGTTCTGGGTTGTACGGGCATCCATGGATGCTTCCTTATTGTGAGACTCGGCGGATTCTTGTGCCGGGTTGAAATCTAGTTGGCGACCTTGTTGACTCTGACGGCAGCCCGGGACGTCTCATGCCGCTGGTTGGAGTTTTCCGCCGATTCTGTCGCCGGGAAACGCACGCTGACCTGCTGGCCGGCCGGCAGATGATTGGGGTTGGGCACTTGCACGTGCACCAGCAGTGTGCCGCTGGCAGAATCAGCAACACTGGCAATGCCGATTATTTTACCCACGGCCGTCCCGCCTGTGGCAAACCGGACCATCGCCGATTCGCCAATGCGGAGTTTTATGGCCACGGCCAGTGGCACGGGTACATCAATTTTAAAGGCTGTAACTTGTACCAGCCGCAGAACCTTTTGAAAGGCATTGATGGACTGCCCGACGTGTGTGTAGCGAACCTCAATAATGCCGGCGAAAGGGGCCCGAATCTGTCGACGACGGACGGCCAATTGAGCCAGACTGTATTCAAGCAGGTCATTTTTATGTTTCAGGTCCGCCAGGGCCAGCGAAAGCCGGGCAATGGTAACTTTGAGTTTCGCACGTTGTAATTCAAAGGCGGTTGCCGCCTTTTCGGTAAAGGCCCATTGCGTTTGTTGTAAATCAACCTCGTCGTGGCGGAGTTGGGCTTCGGCAGCCTGTACCTTGAGTGTGCTTTCCGCGGAAAACCTGGCGATACGCATACGTAAGATTTGGCGCGACGTGTTCAGGGAAACCAGCAATTGACCGGCTCGAACCGCAGCTCCACGCCGGACGGGCATGGCGGCCACAATGCCCGGACGAGCAAAGGCCAGTACCACATCGCGGCGCGGTTGAGCTACGGCAGGGCAGGAAAAGCTCCTGGCTCCGGCCACCGTCGGCACAAGAGCCAATCCCAAGCCGAAAATTATGGTCAGGGCCGCAGCGAATGGGAAGCGAACACGCCCAGACCGCATCATAGAAGAATCCTTATGTCCAATACCAGACCAATGCTCCAGTTTGACCCATGGCCGAAGTGAAAATATTACCGTCAACGGCAGGAAAATGCCAGAGACTTCCATGTCGGCTGGGCATGAAGAGACCTCGACTGCCGGCCTGACGAAAATATCCACTTTGCATCTCCCGAGGCATCGGGGTTGGGTTATCGTCCGGCCCGGTCTCCCGACGACTCTTCAGAACCTTCGGGACCGTGGCGTCCCGAGGAGCCGCCGGGCAAGCAAGGTACAAAATTCCCATCCACTCCCACCGCCGAGTTCCCCAACGCTCGCTCTTTTTCTGAAATCACCTGCTCAACTGCGTGCCTTAACGGGGATGGCAAGAAACACGGCACAATCAACGGTAGGCGGGCAGAGCGGACGTTGCGGTGACGGGCAAGATGGCCAAGGTATTTGGTGTTGGCCATCTTGGAAAGATTGAAAAATTGGTGGTTTTGTTGGGGTTTTGAGGTAAGGTGGCCAAGATGGCCAAGATGGCCAAGATGGCCACACATTTTTAATTTTTCGGGCTAAGAGTCGGTTTTGTGCTGGTTGCAGGCGCAGCATGGGCATGGATCGAATTCCTTATTTTGGTGTGGTGCATGGCCTGTGGCTTCGACGGGGCCACGCGGCCTGCCGTACCGGCCTGCACCCGAATAA
>JAJZNX010000151.1 GCA_021852275.1 Planctomycetota bacterium
TTATACTCCCCATCACCATAACCGGTCCAAGTTTCCACGTCAACTCGGAACAGGCAGGCAATTTAACCGGGCCGCAGGATTTCGTCAACCATCGCCGCAGCATCTTCACTACAAAGTTTCCAAGGCCCGTGGAAAACTGCCCAGCACCGCCAGTTGCAGGCAGTGTTTCTGAGCCTCCACCAAAGCTTTGGCCACAGGTGCATCGTCCGCATGGCCCACCAGATCAGTGAAAAAATAATATTCAAAATTCCGCTTCTGGCTCGGGCGTGTGTCAATATTGGTCAGGTTGATCTGGTGGTTACGAAACACTTCCAGCACATCCACCAGCGCGCCGCTTTTGTGCGTGGTGGTAAATATAATCGACGTTTTATCATCGCCGCTGCGCTTGGCCGCCGCCCGGCCAATAATTAAAAAGCGTGTAACGTTATGCGGATTATCTTCAATGTTGGCAAACAGCGTCTTAAGGCCATAAACCTCCGCCGCCAGCGATGAACCTATCGCCGCCGTCTTATCCTCCCGGGCCGCCATTTCCGCAGCCTTGCTGCTGGAACCCACCGCAATGCGCTGGGCTTCCGGCATCGTTGCGTTGAGCCACCGCCGGCACTGATCCAGCACTTCCGGCTTGCTATAAATGGTGCGAATATCCGCCGCATCACAACGGGCCAGCAGATGGTGATGAATGGCAATAAGCACTTCCGCCACAATGGTAATGTTGCGGTGCTCCAGAAAAGCATCCATCGTTTCCACAATGCCGCCAATGGTGGAATTTTCTATGGGTGCCAGGCCCAGGTCCGCATGGCCTCGCCCCACCTCATCAAAAACCGCAGCAATATCCACCACCGGAACATGATCCACCGATGAACCAAATTTCTTTTTTGACGCCAGGTGCGAAAAACTGCCCTGCGGGCCTAAAAATGCAATGCGCAGCGGCTTTTCCAGGGCAAAACTGCCCGACATCAGTTCGCGGTAAATAGCCTCCAGGCACGTATCGGGCAACGGACCGCCCTGCTGGCGGTTTACCTGCCGAATGCGTTCCAGTACGGCCTTTTCCCGGTCCGGTGCATAAATGGGCGTATTGGATTGATGTTTGATCTTACCTATTTCAACGACGATCCGGGCCCGGGAATTGAGCAATTCAACAATGCGCCGGTCCAATTCGTCTATCTGCACCCGCAACGGAGCTAAAGAATCATCATCAACCATGCAGAACCTCTTTATCGCGCTCGAATCGTAAACGCACCCGTTGGATAGGGCAAGCGCAGTGGCTATAAATTCGTGACGAGTAACTAGGCAGGAAGTCTCGATCCAGACGCGGTTAGCATAACCAATTTCGCAACCAGTTGGCATGGAGTGCCTCGCCCCTCGCCAATAAAATAGACCCACAATTTATCTCCATCCACAATAATCGTGAACGGCCGGCAGCCAATTAGCAAAAGAACTCCTCAATAAAAACTTTCAAATTGTTGCCTCTGGGAAGATCTGCTATCATCGATAGCAGATCTTCCCAGAGGATTGTGTTATGCCAAATGACATTCTGATCCGTGATGTCCCCGACAATCTGCGCAAATGGCTTGAGGAGGAAAAATACCGTCGACGGATGAGCCTGAAGGAGTTCATGTTGCATTTGCTTAAGGAAGCATCTCAATCCGCTACCGACAATCGCGTGCCCACACTCTTCAATTCCATTGAAACATTACCGTATGCCGCCGCACCCTTTATACCGTTTCGGTTTATTGATCTTTTTGCGGGGATCGGCGGATTCCGCATCGGGCTTACCAAGGTTGGAGGACGATGCGTTTTTACTTCCGAATGGGACCGCAACAGTCAAAAAACCTATCAGGCATGGTTCGGTGACCGCCAAATCCACGGCGACATCAACGCCGTGAAGATGAAAGAAATACCTGATCACGACATCCTCGCCGCCGGCTTTCCTTGCCAGCCTTTCTCCATTGCCGGAGTTTCCAAGAAAAATTCTCTCGGTCAGGCGCACGGATTTAATTGCCAGCGACAGGGCAATCTATTTTTTAAGATATGCGACATCGCTAGGGCAAAACGTCCGCCGGTACTCTTCCTTGAAAATGTCAAAAACCTGAAATCTCACGATAACGGTAAAACATGGATGGTAATTCAATCTGAATTGGAGGGGCTGCGATACAAAGTGTTTTCCCGCATCATTGATGCCGTCCACTGGGTGCCGCAGCACCGGGAAAGAATCTTGATTGTATGCTTTGACCGGACAGTGTTCGGCGACAGCCCCCCATTCGAGTTTCCCGAACCGCCGGCGGGCCACCCCACACTGGCTGATATTTTGGAGCCCAATCCAAATCCCAAATATACTTTAACCGATCATCTGTGGAATTATTTGCAGGAATATGCAAAAAGACATCGGGAACAAGGCAATGGATTCGGCTATGGGCTGGTTGGGCCGGAAGATATTGCCCGAACCCTCAGTGCCAGATACTACAAGGATGGATCTGAAATTCTGATCCGACAATGCGGTCGAAATCCTCGCAGGCTTACCCCACGCGAGGCGGCGAAACTCATGGGTTACGGCGAAAAGAATGCCAGAACATTTGGCCACCCAGATGGGTTCCCAATTGTAGTATCAGATACACAGGCATATCGGCAATTCGGAAACTCGGTGGTCCCCGATATGGTGGAAGCGGTAGGCCGCAGGATTGTTGGCGTATTCAGTCATCATATAGCTGTCGCCGGTACCGGCTGCCTGGTCAAGGGCAGGACCCGTATCCAACCGACCCGCGGTGCGGCATAACGGTGATAAGGAAGTAAGGAACTCCAGCATGCCTACAGCTCAATGCGAACAAGCTATTGCCACCGCACTTAAATATGGTAATGCCCTCTTCAAATTCATATCCGCCAATGACTGCGGATTAACTGGTGCCCATCAGGCTGGATTTTATCTACCCAAAACGGTCTGGCAACGCTTTACACCGCATCCACCTGAGCTTGGCGAAAATTCCAAACACAAGGTTGTCATCACGTGGCCCGATTCCCGTGAAACAGAATCGACCGTCACATGGTATGGAAAAGGCACACGGTCGGAATACAGACTAACGAGATTCGGCAAGGGTTTCCGGTGGTTGCGCCACGATATGGTCGGAAATCTGCTGGTGCTCACATGTCAGGCACCGGACCGATTCATTGCGCAGGTGCTCCAGACCGATGAAGATATTGAGGAAATTCAGGCGAGGCTTGGCCTGGAAATCGCCGAATCATGGGCGGTCTTTCCTTCCGGAACGTACCTTCCGGCGGAAGCCACGAATGATTGCATAGAGGAAAATTTCCACGACCTGTTGGACACGCTAAACGAGTTTCCGGATACAGCAACTCTTTCCGCAGCCACACGCCGAACCATGGAGAAATGCCTGCCCCATTTTGGCAACAGGCTTGTGGACGATCAACTGGTTCGGCTTGTTGAGGGAGAGTATAAATTATTCCGGATGGTGGAAAATAAAATATGCCGGGCTGAGATTGCCCATCCCTTCAATTCAGTTGATGAATTCATCAAAACCGCCGCTACGCTGATGAATCGGCGGAAGTCACGCGCCGGACGTTCCCTGGAAAACCATTTTGCCTCAATATTAAAAAATGCCCACATTCCATTTGTACAACGTGTTCGAATAGACGGAACAGCGGAACCAGATATTTTAATTCCCAGTAAAGCGGCCTATGAAGATTCCAATTATCCCCCGCAAAAACTCTGTCTGCTTGGACTCAAGACCACATGCAAAGACCGATGGCGTCAGGTTCTCAACGAGGGCCGCCGCGTTAAAAATAAGCATATCCTGACACTGCAAAGAGGTATTTCGACCAACCAGCTCAACGAAATGTCTGAATCTGGAATTAGGCTGGTAGTTCCTGACGCGTACCGCCGGGAATACCCCACGGACAGCCGGATGAAAATTCTGACGGTCCAGGCGTTCATTGAAACAGTACAAAACATACTGCACAAACCATGACTGATACCATGTCCAAACAGCAGCGAAGCCTGTGCATGTCACAGATCAGATCGCGTAATACCCGACCGGAAAAAATGGTACGGCGGATCGTGCATGCCATGGGCTGCCGATTCCGCCTTAAACCAAGAAAACTGCCGGGATCTCCCGATATCGTTCTCACGGCATACCGGGCCGTCATTTTCGTCCATGGATGTTTCTGGCATAGGCATCGAAATTGCAGATTTGCATACATGCCGAAATCCCGCAGAGGCTTCTGGAGAAAAAAATTTGCGGTAAATGTTGATCGCGATCGCAGGGCCGCGCGACAACTGCGGAAGCTTGGATGGAGAGTTTTGATAGTGTGGGAGTGCCGCACATCCAATGCAATTCATCTCCGTCGCCGCATTTCGGAATTTCTGAGGATATAGACTCGCTGCAGTTGACATATCCTCTGACAGTGGATATAGTTTAATCATGATGACCACAGAAGAAATTATCGACCTGATGAAACAGGAAATTGTCGCCGACGTAGATACTGGCCATGTACCGCTGACGATTGGGAAATACGCTGACCTGCACGATTACACTGATGCCAACTGCTACGGAAAGGCGGAATGGTTATTCGACGAATTGCAGGACGCCGCACCTGATACCGAAGGGGGGCACGCCCATGCGTGGAATTCGTTCTGCAACATGATGAATCCCGTCATCGCTGCCGTAGACACGTGGATTCGCTCCGGTGGCATTGCCGGAGCGATGGCAAGGCGGGCATCGCAGTGAAAACCGACATCCGCCGGGCGATAAAGGATGCGCTGGCCCGAAAGCATATGAGCATTAATGAACTTGCCGTTAAGGTTCACGGCAAGGTTCACCGCAGCCACGTTTATGATTTCATTGCCGACAGAAAAGAACTGACAACGGAAAAAGCCAATTCTCTGCTTAATGCCCTTGGATTACATATCCTTGAGAACGCCAAATAGGCTGGGCTTGTGGAGCGAGATCCAATTAACCGTGGTATCTTCTCCATTAACCTAAGCACCTGCGAGGAAAAGCGATTCAGAGGCCCGTCGTAAGACCATCGGCTAATGTGATTACAACCATGCTCAAGCTGATTTGCAAGCAATTGCAAAAATTAAAGGGTTGGGACTCTTTTCCGCCACTAACCCGCTCTGGGCATCTGTAATTCTCAACTCTCAATTCCGAACTTTGATCTCTAAAATCTGAAATTTCAAATCTCAAATCTCTGCGGGCCGCAGCCCGTACCTCCGTTATCCCTCCCCATACCCCGCCTACTACCAACTTAAGTGGAACTCCCCAAAGGGGCCTCGCAAAATAAATTTATATTTTGCAGCCCAGGAGTTTTAACCGCCGGCAAGGTGTAAGCGACGCGCATACCCCGCCCGCGGATTTCTAAGGAGCAACCAGCAATGCCCAGCCGCCAAAAGAACCAGCTAGAAAGTGTAAAATTATTTTGGCGTGCTCCTATGGCTCCACTGCCTTGTGCAGCCCAACCCGTTCCGCCTGACCGTAAGCCTGCAAAGACTCGCGATCATTGACAAGTAAATACGTGCGCAGGCCATGCCTCGCAGCCAAATGGTGTGGGGCAGGCGTCCCTGCCTGACGTCTGGTAACGCAGGCATCTTGCCTGCCAAACCTTCGGCCGCATCGCGGGCATTCTGTTTGTTGCTGCCCGCCTGCACCAATCAGGACCACCGTCCAGCCGCGGTGTCGGCATTCTGCCCGCCGATCGCTGACCGCTGAAAGCTGACCGCCGACTCCCTTCAAAAAATATTTGCTGATATTGTTGATCTTGCTAATCTTACCCCACCCGTTGACTGTTAAAAGCTGACTGCTGATCGCTGAATGCTGACCGCCGCCCTCTGCCCGCCAGATCACCGTGTCCCGTCTGCGGGCCTCAGCCCAAGCCCCGTCCTTCGCGTCCCTCTGTGCCCTTTGCAGTGAATACACATCTCCCGTCTCTTCTAAGAAAGTCCAGTGAGCGAAAAACAGGGGGATGTTATGGCCGCAATCCGAGCCGCAGGCGTGGCTTAGGTGGGCCGAATTCATGCAGGCAGGAATGCCTGCACCATAAAGGGCCAACCCGGCTATGGGGCCGAGAGGAAAAATTGCCGCAGTTGTTCGGCTTACGGCACCAGGGCGGCCAGGGCTTCTACATCGCCGGAAGTTTCATCCGACACCCCGTGTGACTCATGGCGCTGGGGCACGGTAGGACCATACTGGGCACCTTCCCGACCGGCGCGCACGTCTTCGCGCACCTGCTGGAGGCCCTTAAAAATATCTGCCGCCGACCGATAGGTGGCGCTGGCCCCGTCCATCGGGCGAAGAACGGCCTCCGTGAGCCGCTTGATCAGCCGAGCTTCCAGAGTGCGCGGACCAAACCGCACCAACCCCCGGAAATCCGGATTGCCGTGCGGCTTATTGAACTGCACCGCCAGGTAAAATAAATCCACGGCTTTATCCACCTTGTGATGGCCGTCGCTAAGTACACGGGATGTAACCAGCCCCTGATCCTTCATCTGGCCGAGCATGCGTTGAATCTGGCTGGTGCGCATCATTTCCTCAAAGAGCGTGGACAAGAGTGAATTGTCCGCAAACTTTTCGCCTACCCGCACCGCCGAGCCAAAGTCAATAAAGCCCACACCGTCCTGGGTTACAACAAAATTATCCAAACGCAGATCCAGGTGAATCAGGCCGATTTTGTCATGCATCACGGCCAGCAGTTCGGCCGCCTGGGAACAAAAATCCAGTTGGGAAAGCCCGGCACCGCCGTTGCGCATCCAGTTCATGTACAACGTGCGCACGAAACCGCGGGAATCGTGCTCGACCCCCAGACACTTCGGCACGCGATTTTTGTAAGGTTCGGGCAGATCGCGTTCCAGAATTTTGAGCATGGCCGCTTCGCGGGTCAGAAAGACCGGGAATATCTTTTCCGTGAACTTTCCCGCCCGCCGCCGAATGTCATCCAGGGACGCATCCGGAAATCGTTCCTGCAGCCGGGCCATCACCCGGTCAATGGTGGGTACGCGCTTCACCACCACATAATTTTCATCGTCAGCGTGTCGTTTGGCCAACTGCACGTGATAGGTAAAACGATCGGACGATTGGCCGGGTTTGATCAGGTCCACCTTCCGCACGACAAAATAATGGACCTTTCTGGACCAGGGCAGCGGCAAGCAGCGTACGCACGTCACCGGCACATCGATGAGAAACCCCGCCCACCGGCTGTAACGCTGAGCTAAACTATGCACGGCTTTTTGATCATCGGAGAAAAAAATCACCCGCCCACCCCACCGCAGGCTGGAAAATAATTCATCCGGAATCGCATTTTCATTGGCGGGGATAAACAGGTGGTAAGTCAACCCGCGCTGATCGCCGCTGAAACCCTCCGGCAGCGTCTGCAGATATTCGTTGTCATGGTCAAATACTTTGCGCTGTAAAACAGGAACCAGCGGCGAAGAGTCCGCCAGTTTAAGCAAGCGGTCCAGAATTACAGAATCATGTGCCGGCATCATATTCAGCCCACCTGTGAAAACGTCCAGGTCTGATACCGCATCCTGCTCCAGATTTCCGTCCTTGGCATCGCAGCCGGTATTCTCCACCTGGTCCTTTTCCCGGTGCTGCAGGTTCGAAGCCTCTTCAGGAACCCCGTCTTTCATCGGTGAGCTATTCATACGCGCATCAGGAAAATAACGCCCGCCGCAGATGAAGGCAGTTCGCCGCCAACATCCCGGCACCCGGCCATTATGACCGGTTCTCCGCAGATAACCAAATTATTTTGCCAAACCGGCACGATTATCGGATGGGTGGACATGACAATGCACCCGTACGGTCCGCCGTGCGGATTTTATCCACCCCAGATTATTTTTGCGTTTTCGGACCTGCCCGCGACGAATTCAGCCTGGCGGAGCCTTTACCGGTGCTATGCCCGCGGCCACTGCCTGCCTGAATAAAGGCACGCACCTCTTGCGCAAGCTTGCGCCGCATGGGAGCCGGGTGATAGACCATGTGCCCGCCCCGAAAAAAAACTTCCTTGATATTGGCTGCAAGTCGCGGGCTTAGGTTCAGATGATCCATCGTGTAGATGGTGGCGAAAAAGGGTGTGGCCAGATCAAAATATCCGCTGCACACCAGCACCTTCATATCCGGATTACGGATCATGCCCCGCTGGAGATTATCTGCGACATTAAGATAACCGTTGCCGCGGGTATTAAATTTCCACGGCAGATTGGCCAACGTCTTGTACCGCAGGTTATTGGTGTAGTGCAAATCCCGCCGCACATACCAGTTAAACGCACTGGTGAACGGTGCAACATAGCGTGACAAACCAGGATCATACGGTGCCATACCGGCTGTCGGATCCGGGTTATACCCGGTCAGCCGGGTGTCCATTCGGCTTACCACCAGCCGCCAAGAGCGAAGCAGCCGCTGTTCAAAGGCAAACGGATTGATCCGCAAGTTGGATAGCAAAATAAATTTTTCCGGCAGACCGGTATAGCGGGCCAGCTTGGCGGCAATCGTCGCCCGCCGGGCTTGGCTTAAAGTGTTGCCTTCGGCCAAGGCGGGCATATACACATGCAAGGCCCATCTTTCCACCTTGGCCAGGGTGCGGTGAAAATGGGCTTCCAGATCGGGTGGCAGTTTATGATGATACCACGCCGTCGCCGTGTAGGAAGGCAGATACAATGGATAAGGAACGTCATTGCCGGCGGAGGGTTCCAGGGTTTCAAAATTCAACACTGACGAAATTAAAATCACCCCGTTGAGATCCAACCCCTCATGAGAGCTTAAATAATCGGCCAGCGCTGCGGCACGTGTGGTACCGTAACTTTCTCCCGCCAGAAACACCGGCGATCCCCAGCGCTGATAGGAGGTCATATATCGGCGTATAAAACTGCCCATCGATTGAATGTCCGGCATCACGCCGAAAAATCTGGAATTCGGCACCCCCGGCGCGGCCCGGCTGTAGCCGGTTCCCACCGGATCCACAAACACCAGATCGGTGGCGGTGAGCCAGGTCTGATGATTGGGGGCCAGCCTGTAGGGTGGAGGCGGAACCTTGCCCTGGGGCGTAAGCACCAGCCGCGTAGGCCCGGCGCAACCCAGATTCAGCCATACCGCCGCCGCACCCGGCCCGCCGTTAAAGGCAAACGTCAGCGGACGGGCGGCCTTTCGGCCCGCCGCCACATCCTTGGTGTAGGCAATAAAGAAAATCCGGGCCAGGAGCTTGCCGGAGCGATTGGTCATGGGCATGTATCCGCTGGTAATGGTGTAATGCAGCGGATGGCCATGGATTATGATCTGTTGATGAACGATCGACAGAACATTCGGCTTTGCCGCCGGCACATGCCCTGAAATGGCCTGGATGGCCGCGGCCGCCGCCGGACCGGGATGAGGCATGGCCGAGGCCTTGATCACCGCCGGCTGGTGCGGCGTGGAATGCGGCAAATTGCCGGCTTGGGCTACAGCCAGGCGGACATTGAAAATCAGAGCCAAAACACAAGTCATATTGCATAAAGCTTTGGTCATTAAAAGTTTCCCCGCATTAAAACCAAATTACCACCGGCCATGGTTTTATAAGCCCTATACGCTGATGAAGCAACAGGGTTCAAACCGCCAGTGCAAGCCGATGCGCTGCCGGCGATACGGCCCAGGCAACTCACCTCGGATGGTCTGTCGGCCTAATACACCGCCCTGCCGGTGACTGCCATTGCCAGCCGGACCCGTGCCATCACCCCCCCCCGCCGTGCTATGGACTTAATGACCGGGGAACCCTAGAATATGTTGGATGATAATATCATTCACATTCTCGTTGAATGTGAATTGATTAACAATATACTGGCTTTTACAGTGAGGTTATCCCATCAATTCCAATAATTCCGGTGGTGCGGCATTCGGCGACCAGCCGATTCCGCCCGACCATCACATCCATGCAGGCCAGGCCGGCCCGGCGGCTGGTGCGGACTCGGCTCTGCCCGGTCATTCGTCAACAGAAGGCTCCAATGATCCGACCCCTGGCAGCGGTAAAAGATCGCGCCGCCGCCGCAGACGTGGTGGTCGAGGACGAAGCCGGGGCCGAGGCCGCAGCGGCGTAACCGCCACCAATAAGCTTCCTGCCTCTACCACCCAGCAGATGGAGGAGTCTGATTCACCATCGACTGACTCCACCATGACCTCTTTGCCAACCGTGCCGAGGTCGGAAGCTCAACTGGACGATGCGGTGCAGCCCTCTCTTCCGACTGCCCCACCGCTGCCGCAACCATCAAGCCCCGTCGACCGTTCCCCCGCGGTGCCATCACCCGTGCAACGCGCAGGCGCTGCGCCGCTACGAAGCTCGTCGCGACGGGTGGTGCATGCGGCACCTGGTGCCATCCAGCATCTTGGTCGGCGATCCTTCGGTGGAGCCAACCGCGTGCGCCATCAGTTTCGCCCATCCGGAAACCTGCCCTCCCGTGAAGAGGCCTCTTTGCCCCCGAAAATCGCCCCTGAAGCCGGCCCACAGACAGATGAACCATTGGCAGTTGATGCCGCCGACGAACCGGTCGCAGCGCAGGCACCGCACGTAGTCCACAACAATCCGGCAACCCCGGCACCTGTGGAACCGGAGCAAGATGAAGTTGCCGCCGCCACCACTGATACGCAAGGCGCTGCCAATCCGGATGCCACGAGCGAGGTTTCGGCCGACGATGAGCCACAGCCAGCCGCCCCGCGCCGCAGCGGTCCGCCGAGCCAGTTGCTGATCAACGTAGCCCAGCAGGATGAAGTACGGATTGCCATGGTGTGCCAGGGCATGCTGGAAGAACTTTATATGGAGCGATCCAGCACGGAACTGCACGTTGGCAACATCTACAAAGGTCGCGTGGTGAATGTGGAACCCAGCATCCAGGCGGCATTTATTGATTTTGGAATTGAGAAAAACGGGTTCTTACACATCAGCGATCTGCACCCCCAGTATTTTTCCGGAGCGCAGCGACGCATCGGCCAGGCACGCCGGCCGGGCGACACCGGCCCGGAAGCCGATGGTGCCGCGGAACCGGCCGATACCGATGATGCGAGCGCCGATGATGAAATACCCGGCGGCATTTATGGCGATGGCGAACTGGAAATGTCCGAAGACGCGATCCACGAAGCGGTGATGGATTCCGGCAACGAACACATTCGCCCCATGGAAAAGGTGGGACGCAAAACCCCCCGCCACAGCCGGCCACCCATTCAGCAATGCCTGCGCCGCGGACAAGATGTCATTGTGCAGGTGACCAAGGAAGGCATCGGCAACAAAGGCCCCACGCTCACCAGTTACATCAGCCTTCCGGGGCGTTACCTGGTCATGATGGCGGGCATGAGCCAGTTGGGAGTCTCCCGCAAAATCGAAAATGACGAGCAGCGCCGCGCCATGCGCAAGCTGCTGCAGGAACTCAATCCACCCAAAAATCTGGGCTTCATCATTCGCACCGCCGGCATGGACCGCACCAAAAAAGAACTCCAGCAGGACCTGCTGTACCTGGTGCGCATCTGGAAACTCATCAACGAGCGCATTGCCACCCTCCCGGCCCCGGCCGAGCTTTACCAGGAAAGCGACCTGGTCATTCGCACCATCCGCGATCTGGCCGTACAGGATATTGACCGCATCATTGTGGATGATCCGGCGGTCGCCGCCCGGGTACACGATTTTCTGGAAATCATCAGTCCCAAATCCGCGGGACTGGTGGAAGTTTATCGTGAGCCTCTCCCCTTATTCCAGAGATTCAATGTCGAACGCCAGATCGACCGTATCAATTCACGCCGGGTGGAAATGGCCAACGGCGGTTCGCTGGTCATTGATTCTGCCGAAGCGCTGGTCGCCATTGATGTCAATTCCGGCCGTTATCGCGAACATCGCGATGCAGAACTCACGGCCTTTAACATCAACAAGGACGCCATTCGCGAAATCTGCCGGCAACTGCGTCTGCGGGACCTTGGCGGC
>JAJZNX010000131.1 GCA_021852275.1 Planctomycetota bacterium
CATAAGTCCCAAAGCCAATTGCGCTTCTTCCGACATACGATCCTTGCTCCATGGCGGATCCCACACCAGGTTTACTTTTGCACCTTTCACCGATTCAATGGTTTCAACCGCTGCGGCCACCGCTGGCGGCATGGAACCCGCCACCGGGCAGCCGGGAGCCGTCAGGGTCATATCGATGATCACTTCCCGCTGGGGCAAAATGGTTATTTTATAAATCAGGCCCAAATCATAGATGTTGACGGGAATTTCCGGATCAAAAATGGTGCGAAGTTTTTCGATAATTTCCGCCTCCAGCACTTTATCATGCAGACCGGAAAATTCAGGCGACGCAGTCGTCCCGAGCACATCTGCCGCCGCTTCACCATTCACGACAGGTGGCGCAGCACCTGCGGAACTTTCCGTCGCGGGCTTAACGGGCAGACGCGTGGCATGAGGATTCTGGAACGTAAAGCCCCGTCGGCCTGTTTCATCCTTAAAGTCAATTTCCGTACCATCAAGACTCGGAAAACTGGTCGGATCGCACACGATTTTGATATCGTGTGAAACACCCGTCACATCATCATCTACGGAAACCTCCGTCAGATCCAGAATATAGTTAAACCCGTGCATGTTGCGACCCTTGATGCCCACGCGCAGCACCACCTTATCAGACATGGCCTGATCTTTGATGATGGCTTTAATTTCCTGGGCGGCCCGCTCGGTTAATGTTACTGCCATGGATAATTCCAATCCCTGAAAATTCAATCTACTCCGTTTTTACCGGTTCAGCACTGCCCTTAAGGGCCGCCTGCAGGGTGTGCCAGGCCAGCGTGGCACATTTCACCCGCACCGGAAATTCCCGTACCCCACCAAATACCTCCAGCTTACCCAGCAATTCTTCATCTTCGGTGGCATGGCTGCCCGTGGTAAGTAGATCATGAAAGCTCTTAAAAATGGCCTCCTCCTCCAAAAGCGACTTACCCTTGAGCGCTTCGGTCATCATGGAGGCCGATGCTGTGGAAATAGCACAGCCGGAACCGGTAAAGCTTATATCGCGAATCACGCCGTCTTCCACCTGCACAAACACTTTGAGTCGATCGCCGCAAAGTGGATTATGCCCGTCGGCCGCCCGGACGGAATCTGGCATGGCATGGAAGTTCCGTGGATGTTTGGCATGATCCAGAATTACTTCCTGATAAAGTTCGCGTAAATCCGACATCAGCCCAGAACCTCTTTTACCGTTTGCAGCCCCTGCACCAACTGATCCACATCTTCACGAGTGTTATAAAATGCCAGCGAGACCCGTGCGGTGGCCGGAATTCCGTAGTGGTCCATCACCGGCTGGCAACAATGATGGCCGGTGCGAATGGCCACCCCCTGCCCATCCAGAATAGTACCCACATCATGTGGATGAGCGCAGGAGAGGACAAAAGAAATAACCGCCGCCTTTTCGGCGGCAGTACCAACAATTTTCAAACCTTTAACCTGGGAAAGTTTTTCCTGGGCATATCGCAGCAATTGATGCTCATAGCTGCCGATGCGATCCATACCAATACCGCAGACGTAATCCAGGGCGGCGGCCAGCCCTAAAGCACCGGAAATATTGGGCGTTCCAGCTTCAAATTTCTGTGGAACTGGAGCGTAGGTGGTTTTGGCAAAAGAAACGGTTTCAATCATGTCACCGCCGCCCTGATAAGGGGGCATGGCCTGCAATATTGCCTGCCTGCCGTACAGCACGCCGATGCCCGTGGGACCGCATATCTTGTGGCCCGAAAAAACAAAAAAGTCGCAGTCGATATCCCGAACATCGATGGGCAGATGCGGCACCGACTGTGCTCCATCCACCAGAGCCAGCGCCCCCGCCGCATGGGCCATACGCACCATGCGCTGCACCGGAGTGATGGTACCCAACGCATTGGATACGTGCGTTATGGCCACCAACCGCGTACGCGGACTAAGCAGCTTTTCGTATTCCTCCATGCACAACTCGCCCGCCTCGTTGATCGGGATCACCCGCAACTTGACCCCTGCCCGGTCGGCCAGCATCTGCCATGGCACAATATTGGAATGGTGCTCCAACGTTGAAAGGATAATTTCATCTCCCGTCCGCACATTCGCCTGGCCCCAACTCGTCGCCACCAGATTGATCGCTTCCGTGGCTCCGCGGACGAACACTACTTCCCGGGAATCCGCGGCGTTGATGAACTGCCGCACGCGATCCCGCGCCGCTTCATACGCGGCTGTCGCCTCCATGCTTAGCTCGTAAACACCCCGATGAATATTGGCATTCTGACTGTTGTAATATCGCGTCATTGCGGCAATCACCGCCTGGGGTTTCTGACTGGTGGCGGCATTATCCAGATAAGCCAAACGTTTGCCGTGCACGGTGGTCTGCAAAATCGGAAAGTCCCCACGAATATCGTCCGGCGAAAATGCCGACGACGAGACCACCACTTCTCCTCTGTTCCGGGCTGATTTCATGCTCTTAACTGCCATGTTAGAATTCCTCCCGCTCCAGCCGATGCAACTCCGTTACCACCATGTCCTCCAATGTCTGGCGTAATGCCGGCTGCCATACCCGCGCCAGCACATCTCCGGCAAATGCGACGGTCAGCATCGCACGAGCCTGATTGTACGCAAGCCCCCTGGCCCGCAAATAAAAAAGCTGCTCTTCATCCAGCGGGCCATTGGTGGAACCATGCGTGCACTTGACATCATCGGCGTATATTTCCAACTGCGGCTGAGAATTCATACAGGCCTGGCTCGAAAGCAGCACCGCTTTGCTGGTCTGTTTGGCATCGGTCTTTTGCGATCCGGGACGAACCAGAATTTTGCCCGTAAAGGTTCCGCTGGACCGGCCCGCCAGAAGACTCTTATACAATTCGTGGCTCTCACAGTGGTCCCGGGCATGATCCAGCATTGTGTGATTGTCCACATGCTGCCGCCCCGCCGTCATGGAAAGTCCATTGAGCGTTGCTTCACTACCCGGTCCGGCTAAAGTCACGGTCACATTATTGCGCACCAGCAAACCACCCTGATTCAGTGACAGAGATTGAAACCTGACATCCTTATCCAGATGCGCATAGTCCGAGCCAATATGGATCGCGGCCGTTCCCTCCCGCTGGATCTTCACCAGTTCCACGCGGCTGCCGGTACCAACATAGCTCTCCAGAACTGAATTCGTAAGATATGTCAGGTTGTTCGGCCCGGTAAAATTTATCACCACCGTCACGCTGGAATTATCCCCGACTTTCAAAAGAATCCGCGGATAGGTGGCAAAAGGCTCAGTGCCAACGGAATGAACTATCAGATTCAGCGGACGTTCGACAGCAACTCCGCCCGGCACCTCCACCAACACCACGTCGGAAAAATTAGCGCTGTTCAGAGCGATCAACCCATGATGAGCCGGGCGGGCCTGGGCACCCAGCAGTTTCTCAAAGGTTGCCAACTCTGCGCCCGAGGCCTGGGCCAAAAACGTCACGCGTACCGGTGCGGGCGGCAAACGTGAGGTCTGTGCATTGAACTTCCCGTTCATCAGCACCAGTTCGGCACCATCAAGTCCGGCCGCGCGGCCCTCGGCGGCCCTTGCAGCAGCACAGTGCCTGGTGGAAAATGAAGTCTCGGCCAGCAACGACAGATCGGTAAAACGCCACTGTTCATCAGTGATTGCCGGCAAACCCGCACGCAGCCACTGCTGCCGCGCCTCTTCTCGCCTGACTTGCAGCCAGTCCGGACCAGGGGTGGACGAATTTGGCCCCGTGGCAAGCAGGTTCTGGAGGTAACTTGTATTAGACATTAATTGAGTCATGGATATTGCACCGTTTGAGTTAAAATACTCGCTAAGACCACCGTATCAATGGACGCCAGCCGGCTCTTCCAGCCAGCCGTAACCGCGGGCTTCCAGTTCCAGGGCCAGATTTTTATCACCGGATTTAATAATTTGCCCATCACGCAATACATGCACATAATCGGGAACAATATAATTAAGCAGTCGCTGATAATGCGTTACCACCAGTATGCCGCGGTCAGCCCCCCGCAGCGAATTGACCCCGCCCGCCACAATCCGTAAAGCATCAATATCCAGGCCGGAATCGGTTTCATCAAGAACCGCCAGCTTGGGATCCAGCACCGCCATCTGCAGAATTTCGTTACGCTTCTTTTCACCTCCGGAAAAACCTTCGTTTACCGCCCGCGACAAAAAGCCCGCGTCCATATCCAGCAATTTCATTTTCTGCTTCATGAGCTTAAGAAAATCCATGGCATCCAATTCTGGCTCGCCATGGTATTTGCGCACGGCATTCAGGGCTGCCTTGAGAAAATAACTCGTCGACACGCCCGGAATCTCCACCGGATACTGAAAAGCCAGAAACAGCCCTTCACAAGCCCGCTCTTCCGGCGATAAATCCAGCAGGTCCCGGCCATTCAACCGCACCGTTCCACCGGTTACCGTATACGTATCACGACCCGCCAACACCTGGGCCAGTGTGCTTTTACCCGAGCCATTCGGCCCCATAATTGCATGAACCTCGCCCGGCGCAATGGTCAAATTCACCCCACGCAGGATTTCACGCCCGGCGATACCGGCCCTTAAGTCTTTTATTTCCAGTATTGACATTGATTTCCTCTGGTTTAAGTTTTCACAGTTACAGTGTTTTTTATCCGCTCTTCACGGTCAGCCTACGCTGCCTTCCAGGCTTACACCCAGCAGCTTCTGGGCTTCTACGGCAAATTCCATCGGCAGTTCCTTGAACACCTCCTTGCAAAAGCCATTGATGATCATGTTGACCGCATCTTCCAGGGCAATACCGCGCTGTTTGCAGTAAAAAAGCTGATCTTCGCCGATTTTAGAAGTAGAAGCCTCATGTTCCGCACGGGCCGTGGTGTTCTTCATTTCAATATACGGAAACGTATGCGCTCCGCATTGATCGCCCAGCAGCAGCGAATCGCACTGGGTATAGTTGCGGGCGTTGTCCGCCCCCTTAAGCACTTTCACCAGACCGCGATACGTATTCTGGCCATGTCCCGCCGATATCCCCTTGGACACAATGGTGCTGCGGGTATTTTTCCCGATATGAATCATTTTCGTGCCGGTATCCGCCTGCTGATAATTGTTGGCCAACGCCACCGAATAAAACTCGCCAATGGAGTTATCTCCCTGCAAAATTACGCTGGGATATTTCCATGTAATAGCTGAACCAGTCTCCACCTGCGTCCAGGAAATCCGGGAATTGCGGCCCAGACACTTTCCCCGCTTGGTAACAAAGTTATAAATTCCACCTTTACCCTGCTTGTCCCCCGGATACCAGTTCTGCACGGTGGAATATTTAATCTGGGCATTGTCCAGCGTCACCAGTTCCACCACCGCCGCGTGCAACTGATTTTCATCGCGCATCGGTGCAGTGCAGCCCTCCAGATAACTCACGTAAGCCCCTTCTTCGGCGATAATCAGCGTGCGTTCGAACTGGCCGGTTTCTTTGGCGTTAATCCGAAAATAGGTGGAAAGCTCCATGGGGCAGCGCACGCCTTTGGGCACAAAACAAAAAGAGCCGTCGCTGAACACCGCTGAATTGAGTGTGGCGTAAAAGTTATCGGAATACGGAACCACCGATCCCAGATACTTCCGCACCAGTTCCGGATGAGTTTTGACGGCTTCGGAAAATGAGCCGAAGATGACCCCCATCTCCGCCAGTTTAGCCTTGAAGGTGGTAGCCACGGAAACGCTGTCAAAAACCGCATCCACAGCCACATTGGCCAGCAATTTCTGCTCCTCGAGCGGCACTCCGAGCTTGGCATAGGTCCGCAGCAATTCGGGATCAACCTCATCCAGACTCGCGAGCTTCTTTTTGGCCTTGGGTGCAGAATAATAAATGATGTCCTGAAAGTTGATCGGTGGGTACTTGATATTGGCCCATTGCGGGGGAACCATGGTAAGCCAATGCCGGTAGGCCTTCAGGCGAAATTCCAGGAGAAATTCAGGCTCATCCTTGCGCCGGGAAATCTCGCGAATGATATCCTCATTGAGACCTTTTGGCAGGGCGTCGGCGTCAATATCGGTGACAAAACCCCATTCATATTCTTTATTGGCCAGGCTTTCTATGGTCCCGGTATCCGTAGGCATGGCATGAACTCCAAATTTCCGAGTAATATTAGCCGCCCCAACGGGCCAACCACGTCGCCACATTGGCCGCGCTCTGCACCCGCCTTCTTCGCCTAATCCTATACCTCACGATTGCTCAGGTCAATTGAGATTCAATCTCATTTTATGATCCCGATACTATACCATCCGACCATGACCAAAGACTCTTGGGGCCGCGCAAAAATAAATTCATGTTTTACGGCGCAGGAGTTTTGGCCGCCGGCGAGGCGTGAGCGACGCGCATACCCTGCCAATGGGTCTGTAAGGAGCGAACAACGACGCCCGCGGCCAAAAGAACCAGTCGGAAAGTGTGAAGTTATTTGTGCGCGGCCCCTTATTCCGGTTGTACCCTCCACTCTATTTTATATTTACGAACTGGCACCATCCCGTCGCAAGGTTGCCAGCGGCACTTGAACACGGCACAATACCCGCCATGGAAGGTTCCTTGCCCGATCAATTACCATCAGTTCCAAAACATTTAATTGATACTCCGGCCGAGTTTCACAAAGTCTGTGATCATCTCGCGACCGCTGGAGCGTTTGGATTTGATACTGAATTTATCGGCGAATTCACTTATCAGCCGGTTTTATGCCTGATACAGGTGGCCACGCGAGACCGCGTGGAACTCATAGATTCCATGGCTATCCAGGATCTGGCACCTCTGTGGAAACTCGTCGCAGACTCTAAAATTCTCAAAATCTGTCATGCCGGTGAACAGGATCTGGCCATTGTTTTTACCCAGGGCCGCCTGGCCCCGGCCAATGTGCTCGATACGCAGATGCTCGCCGGGCTTATTGGCATGGGCTATCCGCTGGCCTACTGGAAACTGGCGGAGGAATTTGCAGGCATCTCCCTGGCCAAAGCCCATACGTATAGCGCATGGAATCGTCGCCCCTTGACCGGGCCGCAATTTGAATATGCCGTGGATGATGTCCGCTATTTACTTAAAATTTATGATTGCCTGGACGCAGAACTGGGCCGGTTGAACCGCCGCACATGGGCTACAGCAGCCTGTGATGAGCTTACCGCCGCCGCCGCAGTCGAACCGGATGCCCAGAAAGTGTATCTGAAAATCAAAACCGCCAAATCTTTTACGGCGGAAAACCTGGCGGTTCTGCAGGCCTTGGCGGCCTGGCGGGAACAGGTCGCTTTTGAGCACAACCTGCCGGCTCGGAGCCTGCTTGCAGATGAGGTTCTCCGCGACATCGCCAAAAACCCGCCGGCCCGGCCAGCATCACTGGCTAAAATAAAAAATTTTCCACCGGGGGAACTGGCCTCTTACGGACCGACCATTCTTGAATTGATCCGCCATGTCCGTTCGTCTCCGCCGAACACCTGGCCTACCCCCCCGGAACCCTCCAACGATTCCCCACGCTATAAGCTTTATGCCGACATGCTATGGTCCATCACCCAGGTTCTTTGCCTGGGGCAGGCCTTGTCCACCGCCGCTGTCACCTCCCAGGCGGAAATAGCTCAACTGGCGCAGGCATTGCTCGACCAGCAGGATCTCAGCCGCATCGACGTTGTCCGTGGATGGCGACTGGAAAGTATCGGCCGCCACCTGCTGGAATTCGCCGCGGACAAAATTAACCTTGTCTTAAGCTGCCATCAACAACGTCTGGCAATTGCGACGCAGCCCGTACCAGATACACACCCAAACCCATCCTGATTCTGCGGCCCAAACGAGAACACAAATTCTGATGCGTTGATGATAACGATCCATCCCCTACCCGTAGAGTTCATAAAGTGTACAATACCACGCACCATGAATTATCCGGAGAATATCCTTCGCTGGAAAAAACAGTTAGTAGCCTTGGCGGCTGAACCCTATCGCCGCGCCGGCCGCTTCGCATGGCACTTCGCCCGGGGCAAACTTGGCGGCGACCCGGTTTTTCTGGGGATTTTGCGCCAGGGCCTTATCGCTTCGAATTCACAAATCCTGGATCTGGGCTGCGGGCAGGGGCTGCTGGCCGCAT
The DNA here is from genome assembly GCA_021852275.1 of Planctomycetota bacterium. Classification (GTDB taxonomy): domain Bacteria; phylum Planctomycetota; class Phycisphaerae; order WQYP01; family WQYP01; genus JABEVA01. The sequence continues at coordinate 8,092 of JAJZNX010000131.1, forward strand.
GGTTGCACGCGGCACACACACTTTCCTCCAGCGGCAACTGGCCGGAAAATTGGCCGCCGGCCCCGGCACAACTCACCATTCGCGGAATCGAACTTATGCCGCGCGATGTGCAAAGAGGACAATCGGCGCTGGGCAGCGAAGCCACCATTAAACAAGGCGACATCCGCACCGCAGAGTTTGGTCAGGCGGATATTGTGGTCATTCTTGATGTCCTGCATTACATGGACTATGCCGCTCAGGATGCCGTTTTACGCCGTGTACGCGCCGCATTGACGGTTCATGGCATCCTGCTGATGCGCATTGGAAATGCTGACGGCGGCTGGCGTTTTCGCCTGAGCAACTGCGTGGATGCTCTGGTCGCATTGGCCCGCGGCCATGGCATCGTACGGCTGCACGGTCGATCGCTGGCCCAATGGCAACTGGCTCTGGAACAACTGGGTTTTACCGTAGAGCAAATTCCCATGAGCGATGGAACTCCATTTGCCAACATCTTGCTGGTAGCACGGCTGTAACAACTGTGGTGGCACCCGCCATCACTCACTTACTTTTCGCAAAAATCGCAGGGATTTCCCCAGCGGATCAACTTTCACCCGATACACCGCTTCCAGAACCTCCGGCACCAGAACTGATTTTACCGGGCCTTGCGCAACCACCCGACCATAGTTCAACAGCACCACCTGATCCGCATATTCATGAGCCTGATTCAGATCGTGGGTAATCCAGATCACACAGCGCCCCCGTTGATGCGCCACATCCGCAATGCGCGCCAGAAATTCCAATTGATGCCACAAGTCCAGCGATGCCGTCACTTCATCGAACAGCAAAATCGGGGCATCCAGGGCTAACGCGCGGGCAATGGTAACCCGCTGCTGTTCGCCCCCGGAAAGTTCACCAAAAGCCCGCCGCGCCAGGTGATGCACATCCAGATCCCACATGGCACGGGTCGCTGCGGCCCGATCATCCGAGCCGGCCAACCCCAGCGCCGCATGGAGCGCACCGTCAGCACCGCGTCTCGGCCAACGGCCCATCAATACAATCTCTTCAACAGTGTATGAAAAACCAACCGTCGGAGACTGCGGCACAAAAGCTATTTGCGAGGCCCGCTGCCTTTCGGATATTGCCGCCAGCGGCCGCCCCCCCAGACGAACGACACCCGATTGTGGCCTTAAAAAGCCCAGCATGATCTGCATCAGCGTTGATTTTCCGGAACCATTCGGTCCTAAAATCGCCGTTATCTGCCCCGCCGGAAATGCCGCATTCACCTGCTGCAACACCGGCTGCTCGCCGTAGCCAAAGGCAACATTTTCCGCCTCCATGTTCATGTCAACAGCATCCGCAGTTTGATGGGCACACATGGCATCACTCCCATACCCGACGACGTGACAGCAGATATAGAAAAAAAGGACCGCCGCACAAGGCCGTTACCACTCCCACCGGCAGTTCACCTGCAAACCAGGACCCCGTAATACGTACAAACGTATCGGCCAGCATGAGAAAAATAGCGCCCACAAATGGCGCAATGAGTATCAGCCTCCGATGTTCCGGACCAAAGATCATGCGACAGATGTGCGGACAAATTAACCCCACAAAACCGATCGGTCCGGCCAAAGCTATCGAACCCGCAGTTAAAAAACTGGCACAAAAAAAAGCCAGCATCCGCATGCGCCCCAGCCGCACGCCCAGGCTTACCGCCTCCACATCCGACAGCGCCGCAATGTTCAACGCTCCGCCCAGGTTCAGCGCCAACCCCCAACCCGCCAGCAACACGCCCAGGCCCGTCCACAGCACCACTGTTGGCGTACCTTCGCTGATGTATCCAAAAAGGTAGGATAACAGATTGGTTTTGGCACCATAGGGAACCAGATTCTGCAGCAGCATTATCAGACCGCCACAGATCGCCCCCAGCACCACCCCCGCCAGCAGCAACGTCAAAGGATCAATCTGCCCCTTGCGCTGCCCCAGAAAATAAACCACCGTACACGCCACCAGCGATCCGCACAACGCCGGCAACGTCTGGCCGTAACGAAACAACTCGGCCAGCCACGGATTGGCAAGAATGGCCGCTCCACAAGTACTCGAAAGAACTATCCACACCATCACCCCCACCGCCCCCCCGCTGGAAATGCCCAGAACGTATGGATCTGCCAGAGGATTGCGTAACAGGCCCTGCAACAATACGCCGGATAATGCCAAAGCAGCTCCGACAATGGCTGCAGCACCAACCCGCGTCATGCGCAGCGACATAATCGCCGGACTGGAAATTCCTACCGAAATTGTTTTGTGCCCGGGCAATCCTGGGCCAAGCGCCAGACACAACATCAGTACCAGTGTTGTCAGCAGCATACCCGCCGCCACATAAAACATATAGCCGAAAATGGGGTGGTCATGGTCGTTTAACTTAATCATCCGCCCTGCTTCCTGCTATTCCCGCCATGAATCAACCGACCCAATAACGCTGCAATTTTGTACACTTGCAGTGTCGGCATCTGTGAGCGCCTGCCCGTTACCAGGTAGACCTGGTGTTTTTTTGCTGCCGGTATTGGCAGGTTCAGCCACGGTGCTATGCGTGGATCAGCATCACCCGTTGCCGCAGGCTGCCCCGGAAGCCCAATCAACAATACCTGCGGTTTTAAGTCTACCAGGGTTTCACGCGTCAGTGCCGGATAGTCGGCACCAAGTTTTTCACCCACGTTGTTCCCGCCCGCCGCGCGAATCAATTGATCTAAAAATGTGTCCTTCCCCACCGCCATCAGCGGCTGTGTGTCAATCAAAAATACTACCCGGCGATGGGAACGATCAGCATAGCGACGGCGAATGGCCCCCATGCGAGCTTTGGCTCGTGCAACCGCTTCCGTCGCCCTGGCGGAAAATCCGGCCACCAATCCCAGCAGTTTTGCACTGGCATACAACTGCTGCAGGGTATTGAGCCGCACATTGACCAGTTGTATCCGGTTCCCGCGAACAAAATGCGTCAGGCTAAGCGGTAACCGGGCTGGTGCCATCTGCACCACCAGCACGGTCGGTTTAACATTGAGCACTGTTTCATAATCCAGATGCAGATAGTTGCCGATTATAGGCAGCGTTTGCAGCCGTGGAGGCAGCAGCGGCCGGTCAAAACTGGATACGCCAACCAGGTCACCTGCGGCACCCAGTTGCAGTAACATCTGGGTCGCGGCGGGGACGGTGCAGGCAATACGCACCGGTTGCGACCCACCGGCTTGCGCTCGGTTGGAAGGCAAAGATGCTTTTTTCCGACAACCAGCCGCCAGGATCACCAACGCCAGAATGCCGGCCACCATCGCACCTCGTTCCAGAAAAGCGGATAAATTCTTCAAAGCCGCACCGCGGAACTGCAGATCGCACTGGGTTGAATAGAGACGAAGCTTCATGGCGGCCATCGTAAGGACCGTGGACTCAAATCACAAATCACGCCAGGTTGTTTGCAGCCAACCCAGAACGTTGCGCAATAGCCTGCCGAGAGCAGCACAACCCCAGGCCCATCACTCAAACATTTTCATCTGATGACGTTCCAGACCGAATTTGGAAACGCTAAGATCCACCGGAATAGGATAGCCCCCCGACCAGCACGCCGTGCAATAATGATCCGGGGGCTGGCTTAAACACCCCAACATACCCTCCAAAGACAGGTAAGCCAGGGAATCTACCTCAATAAAATCACGGATTTCAGCCACCGTGCGTCCATTGGCAATCAGTTCGTCGGGCGTTGGAAAATCAATACCGAAAAAACATGGATGTCGGATCGGCGGGCAGCTTACCCGCATGTGGACTTCCTTGGCTCCGGCCCGCACAT
>JAJZNX010000189.1 GCA_021852275.1 Planctomycetota bacterium
GGCAGCAGTTGACCATTGCGGGCATCCAGACGCGCCAACAATGGTCGCGAACCACGAAAGGCCACGAAAACATACTTTCCGTTGGCGGTTATGGCGTACGCCGGCGTAAACGCCCCATCAACGGACACCCGCACGCGCCAAAGAGGATGGTACTGGTAATTAAGCTTGATGACGTTGCACAGGGCTTCGCTGACGGTCCAGAGATAATACAGGCCCGTTCGGTCGGCAGCGGCACCAATCGGCGGACCATGATCACCGCCCCATCCCCCCAGGCCGTTAACTGTTGGATATGGCGGCTGGCCGGAACCGCCCACCGCCCCCATGTATAGAGGCCGGATGCCTGGCGAAAAATACGCCCCCCACTTATACGTGCCAGGTGGTACCGGCGCACCCCACTGGTCCCGGCCGTTCCAATAAACGGTCAATGGCCCTTTTTTGTGAATCGCTCCAGTCATGATTTCCCGGATCACCTGGCCATGAGCACCGAAAATATCGATGGACACGTGCTCCCGATGCGGCACTTGTACTGTAATAGGCGTGCCCCGGGTGCTGCGGGCGTGTTTAACCCGCTGACCGGACACATACTGCAACAGCGCTGCCGCGTATGGCTCCTGCGGACTGCCGCCCTGACCACCAAACGCCCAGCCGCACCCGGATTTGAGAAAAAAAAGCTGCCGGACGCTTACAATATGCTTCTGCCGGTTACGCCAGGTCTTGCCGCCATCAGTGGTCTGCAACAGCCATGGCAATGCTGAGGACGCGTTGGTCCTGGCGTATCCCACCATGGAGCTGATCCACGCCTCTTTGGAAGAAACCGCCCACACATCGGTCAACGATCCGGTTCGCCCTGCTGGTACCTTTTGCCGGGTCCATGTTTTTCCGCCATCCACCGTATGCAATATGACCGGATCGGCAAACATGCCCCAACCGCCATTGCGCAGGTATCTACCGTCGCCGCCAATGGCCCAGCCCACTTTACCTCCCGGGGCAAAGCTGATGCCGCGTATGCCCGTCTGCAGGCCGCTTTGCACTGTTCTCCACGTGCGACCGGCGTTGCGTGTAAGCAGCACCACACCCTGATTGCACACCAAGGCCATATCGTTCCAGGAACCAAGCCAACGTGGCCCACCGAACGGCCGGCCGACATGGACCGTCTGCCAGGTCTTCCCGCCGTTGATCGTCTGCCAATAAACATTGCCCGACAGCGGTAACAATCGCCCCTTCTGACCGGCCGGTCCAAACCAGACGCTGCCGGTATACAGGCCATCCCCCGCGTGAGCAATATTCGCGGGCAATGGTACTAACTGCCACTGCCTCCCGCCGTCGGTTGTTTTCAACAGCAAACAATGGCTTCTCCCCCGGCGATATGCGGCTCCAGTGGCCCATCCCATACGGGCGGTCGAAAACCACACCCCCGTTAAGTTAACGGCCTGGATATCGGCGGTATCAGCCTTAATTCCAGCCTGATGCCAACTCCGTCCTCCATCGCGGGTGAACAAAATGGCGGCATGGGCCGGTACGAACCTGGTGCCACGGATTGCCCCCACCATGACGCCGCGCGTGCTACTGGTGAAAAACATGGCCTCTGACCAAAAGCCGGCGGCCCATGAACCCTGATTCACCAAAGACCAGTTCGCCCGGGCCGCGTTGTAGCCGGTAAAACTGATGGCCAATACCACCACCATAACCAAAGTAAGAAGTGGTCGCATCGGTGCAGCCAAACTGCACCTGCGTTTAATCGCATTGATCGTCGTGCAAACATTCATCGCTTTGGTTTCCTTTCGTTGACCTGAGGACAGCCGCACCGCCCGACGGCGTTACGTCGCCACTGGAATCCAGGCAAGGCAATGAATTCTGGCCGGGCTTATTTATGCGATAGCCAGCTCTGGCTTAGTGCCCTGTTGTAACCGGCCCCAGCACCGGGCCGCGTTCAAACACCAGTGTGCCCCAGGTCTGCGGCAACAGGGCCGCGGAACTCGGACGATCCACCACCATCGACTCCGTCTGGCCATCCCAGCACGCTGCGGCCTCCCGCACGGTTCCGGCCTTGTTGGCAAAGCCCACCGCCACATCAAAGCCGATCGGTTGGGCTGGGTGATATATCTTCAGCGGCCTAAGGGGCACCTTTACTTCCACCGTATATCCGTCGGGAACCAGCCGGTAGGCCCATTTCAAGCCGGGATAGGGCGCGATATTGCCAAAGTATCGGCTATCCGCCGGAGAGGTAATCGTCTGCGGATCAGCGGGTTTACGCCGGTAGACCGGCCAGAATGCCCTCTGGTATTTCCATGCCCGTCGCCCACCCGTAATTCGGGCCATGATGACCCGCACATCGCCGGCGTCGTTGTGCGTCCGCTGGGGATGATTCCAATTGCGGCCGATCGAAAATGATACGTAGCTGCCGCTCGTAAACGGACAGTCCGGCAGTTCCGTACCGGCGTTTTTAAAGCCGTAGGGGTCCTTCACGTCATATGCCAGATACAAATTATTGAGCCCGAAGACCGCCTTTACCCTGGCCACTACCTTGCCGCCAAGCTTCAGAAGCATGGGCTTCACCCCGCCCCACTCGGCCGGAGTTAATCTGCCGTCAATGATAATATGCCGCGTATGAAAATGGCTCCGGCGGTGCCCCGGCATCGGTGCCTGTCGCTGCGCCACAAAATTCCAGATGGCGCGGGCCACGTACACGGGCCGCTTGCCGGGCGGCGGACCATCCGGATCCCACGGTTTGGCCTGGGCCGCCATGGCCGGAGTAATGGTAATTACTCCGCCGTTGATGGGTGTCAGCGCAGGAAGGTTTACGCGATGTACAAATACGCCGTGGTCGCCCATGAAATTGTATACCCGGCCGTGAATTTTATAGGTGTATCCGCCGATCGATTCTACAAATACACTGTTGCCGTCGCGAATCTGCTTTCGTGGATCATGGTACAAATGACCGATGTACAGACCCGTGTCCGTCCAGACCCAGGTTTGTGATATGCAATCATTAACAAAACAAAAACCGTTGATATCCGTTTCCACAGTCCAGGGATAGTACATTTCACCGGGCTTGGCCAGCCCCGATGCCCGCCGGCCCAACTTCAACCACGCGGGTATGCCCGCATCATTGAACCGTAAAGGCGAATTGCGCCAATTCCGGCTGGCCCACCAGCCGTCGCCGTCAATGCCGGGGAGCATCAAATTCACTCCAGGGGCCATCCGCGGTTGACCCCAGACATTGTAACCGCCGCCACGGGTATTCATCTCCATTAATGTCATGGACGCTCCGCCCTTCCATGCGCCCCTGCCGCTGACATAGCTTGGCACTTGGAGCTTGGCTATGGTTTTAACATCAGCCCAGTCATAAATCGGCACGCCGTCCGGCAGAATCCTGCGCGGCGAGAGTTTTCTAATAACCCATTTATCTGGCCGCCACTGACCATGCGACATTCCCTGATTCACCGGACAAAGCATCAGAATGCTTAAATCCGGCTCAAGCTGCCAGGAAATCGGTCGCGATATTTTCGCCATTCCCGGCGGGGCTACGGAGTAACGTACTCCGTTCAGCGACATTTTGCCGGTATCATCCACATCGCTCCAGGTAAACCAGTCATCCGGCCCCTGTTGGTAATGGGCTTTGTAGCGGCCATTCGGCAGTTTGCTTACACGGTGCATGTAAACCAGCGACACCAGATGCGGATACCGGTGGTCTTTCGGCAATATCCAGATGGAAAAACTTCCACCGCATAAATAGGTTCTGCCGTTCACAGCATGCACCATACCTCCGGCAAATGATAAGTACGGTACCTGATCATGAAATGGTTTTACCAGCCGCCCGAAAATGTGGTTGTTACCTATCAACACTTGCGGCTGGGTCATCTGGTTGATGGCTATGCTGTAATGCCAGACCGGATACCACGTCCCTTTTCTAAGATGAATCCGATATGCCGTTACACCCGGTGAATCCGCGTAGTCATTATGGCGAAAAATCATATACCTGCGGCCGGGCGATAATTTACCCTGCCCGCTGGAAATGCGTGTATTAAAATATTCCTTTTCCAAAGCCCCGGTTTTGCTGTTCCAGACGCTGATGCGCTGGTAATCTTCCGCCGGTGATGCCACCCATACGTTGCCACCCGGCCCAATACATATTCCTCGCGGATCCAACAACCCCGCGGGATTGTATAAACCATTGCGCGGCCGCCCTCCCTTGATCCCGATGGTGCGAAGCAATTGTCCCTGGCGTGAAAATACTTTGACCTGCTGGGACCCGCCGCGATTGGGCAGATTAAAATCGGCCGGCGGCCCCATCATCAATACTTTATGCAGTTGCAGGCGGCTGCGATCGGTAATGTAAAAATTACCCGCATGGTCAATCGCCAGGCCGATCGGATCTTCCAAGCCTGACCCTATTACCGTGCGCACCACCGCACCATCCGCATTGAGTTGCACCAGTCTCGTGCCACTAAGCAGATATATTTTTCCGTGATGAACTGCCACTCCGCGTGGTGAGGGAATGGACACCCGGTCCATAATTTTCCCGTTGTGGGAATTCACCACAAAGAGCCGGTTATCCAACAGGACGGGCAGATACACCCGGCCGTGCCAGGCCGCCAGACCTTCCACATCACAGATCCACCTACCCTTCCAGGAGCCGGCCTGGATAAAGTGCTTGCCCACCGGGATATTCGCCAGTATTTTGCCCCGGGAAGCGTCTATATCATATTTGCCGATCACCAGCCGCCGGCCGGCAAACCAGGTATCCGCCAGATAAAAGTGTCGCTTCGTCAAGGCACCCGCCAGGCGCACATCCCAAGGGAAAAAAGTGTAATACCTTCCCAGAATTTTGCCTGCGGCATTCATCCGCTGCACACCGGTATTGAGCGGGTTTTCCACGCAGCCAAAGATACCCACCACTTGTTGGCCATTGCTGCATACGGCTTCGGGGCCGCCCAGGTTGCCACCCCAACCGCCCAGGCCGTCGCTAAGCGTATACGCCGGATTGCCGCTTTCGCCCACCTTCATAATATATTTTACGGATACCGGACGCGGAAACCACACCCCCCGCACATGATATGTGCCCGGTACCACCGGCACGCCCAGATCCGTGGTGGCATCCCAGCTCAGACGCATCAGTCCGGCTTTCACCGGCTCGGCCCACGTCAAGGAACGTATCAGCGTGTTTTGGCGGTTATACACGCCCAGACTTAAAAATCCGGTGCCCGGAATCCGCACCTGTATCGGTGCCGCGACGCCGGCTCGCGCATGTTTTTGTACGGACGGCACCGCCCTGACCAATGCCCCGGTTGTAATGGCAACCACCGCCAGTACCACCGAGCACATCAGCCAACGTGGCAGACAAATGACCTTCAATATCTTTTTTGTCACGTGATTATTCTCCTGAATCATTGATAAAATAGACCCGGCAGCGCGGCAATGCTGCTGCCGCGATTACTTCACTGCCGCTGTACCCCACCACTGTGGATTCAGCCGGGCTTCGGTGGGCATGTCGTCGACCATCGTCGTGACACCATTCTGCGGTGAAAACAGATAATTGCGAAACCACAACTGCAGGCCGCGATTGGCATAGCCGCCGCCATTGACTTCCACATCCGCGGCTATGGTGCCGCCGGGCTTCAGCGGTAAATGCAGGAAACTGCGCGGCACCGCCAGTACCGCCATGTAGCCCCGCTGACCACGGGGTGCTGCGGTAATCACGGCCTTTCCACCCGGCACAACCCCCACAAAAGCAAAGTGCACATGTCCGCCCGCGGGCGTGTAATAACTCACCGGATGATGGAAACGCCTGCTGACCGGCTTCCAAGCCACCATTTGCGGCTTGTTATGCACCAATGCCGCCAGTATGCGCACATCTCCGCGCACCGGTACGGCATTGGTATGGCCCACCGGCCCTAAATCCAGCCCTACCGAACCACCTCCGTCAAAAAGCAGCTTGGGAGCCTCGGCGGCATTGGTGGGAATTCCGCCCTGCAGCACATGAAAGCGGGCATAGACATAATGCCGGCCATAGCTCATCTGCACCTGTGCCAAGGGTATGCTGTTGCGATTCAATTGCCGATAGGCCACAGTCCGCCAGAGTTGCGGATTGGTCCACAATCCGGGAGTATGAGCCATGACCAAGGGCGTCATATTCCTGTGAACAGCCACACCGTTGCGCACGGCCGGATATATTTTATTCAGGCGCACCGTTCCCCACTGCCGGCTTTGCCCCCGCACCACACCATGATTAAAGCCCCCTACCAGATAGGCATTGCCGCCCATATACGCCCACACCTGGTTGAGCCTGGGGAAATAGCGAATGATGCCCGAAAACGTTTCGCTGCCAAATGTATATGGTCCCGGCGGCGGAGCCAGATCCGGTTGATTCATCAAGGCGCTGACATAAAAACCATCATGGGTGTAAAAATAAATCTGGCCCCATTCACTGGCCCCTGCCACGTATTTGTTTCCAACCAGACCGGCAATAACCCAGAAATGATGCAGTTGACCCGGGCGGTATACGCCCGCCGCTTTTCGACCCGCCATCCACAACAGCTTGCCATCCGGGGCGAATTTCATGAACTTTACCGCATTGCAGCAGTTGTCATGGCCGATTCCGCCCGACTCGGCCTTGGTTAAAGCCGGCGTGTAGTACGGTACCGTGGCGTTTACACACGCATAAATATCACCATGACTGTTAACTCGAATACCCAGAATGCCATACCGCGGCTCATTGGCCAGGTACCGGCCGGCACGCGCCAAGACCACCGGCACGGCATACCGGGCCTTGCTTACATCCCATTTAATCGACCCATTGGCCCGAAAACCTGCCGCGGGAATCTCTATAATGCTGTTTTCATTGGTTACCAGATAAATGTCGCCATTTTTGGCCATATACATGGACCCTGTGGCCTCTCCCAGCGAAGGCATCGGTTTGCCGGCAATGGAAAATACCCGCGTCACTTCACCAGGCTGTATATGATGATCACCGTTGACATCGCTCCAGACTTCCAATTCATTACGCCGGGCACCGCGATGCCGCTGATACGCATCTCGCACCAGAAAGTGCGCCACCGGCAGCATCTGATTGCCCTGAATCAGGGCGATGCCGTGCGGGTTGGCATCACAGACAAAATATCGCCGGCCGTTGTTCGCCAGCACCACTTCAGTTTGCGCGGTATGATCGCCCAGAGTACCCACGGAATGGTAGCCGGCGTTGGGCAGCAGCCAATAAGCCGTGGGTACTCCCGGCTTCACGCCGCCAAGAATATGGCAACGGGAGAATCCCCCCGGCTCATATTGCACGTACACCGTGCGCGGATGCGTGGCGCCGGGTGTAATTTCGCTGCTGTAACCAAGTCCGCCAAACCATTGGTGCAGTACCTTGCCGGTCGTGGCGCTGTTCAGCGATATCACCTTCGGCAGTGCCGCCTGGGCTGTGATGATGCCGCCATGGGCATCGGCGGCAATGCCCGCCGGCAGCAAATAATTACCGGCCACATACTTGCCCACCCACGGCCTGCCACCGCGCCGGCCCAGAGTCTGCAGCAACCGGCCCGTTGCGGAAAACACTTTCACCTGCTGGCTGGCTCCCTCGTCAGTTACATGAATGTGCCCCAGTGCATCCACCGCCACATGCCACGGCATGGCCAAGTCATCAGCCACCACCGTCTGCGCCGCACCCGTCGCGTGAATAAATTCCAGCACCTTGCCAGGCTGACCCGGCAGATATGAAACCGCAAACAAATTCCCTTGTGCATCCAGGCACACCCCGCGTGGACCGGGGCAATTCAGCGTCCGCATCAGGCTGCCCGTATGCGGGTTTAATACCCGTATCTGATTTTTCGAATACACCGGGCAAAAAACTTCCGTCCGGTTGGCCGCCACGCTGCAGCACTCCGGCTGAATCCCCAGGGGCGAAGAACTCTTCGGCACGGCCACCATCTGCGTGTGGCTGATCGGCACCAGGCTCAAGCCATTGGGCCAATGTAAAAATTCACCATCCGTCGCCCGCACCCGGAACAACTGCGGATCCGAGCCGCCAAACACGCCAAATACCACACTGCCATTGGTAGCCAGCGCATATTGGGGGCCAAAGCCACCCCCGACAAACGGCGTCATCCGCCACAGCGTCCGCCCTTGATAATTCACTTTGATCAACGCCCGTCCAGCCTCGGCGCAATCCCACATAAAATACATACCGGTTTTATCCGCCGCCACATCTACCGCCGGGCCATGGTCCCCGCCCCAGCCGCCTAACCCGTTGGCGGTAGGGTACGGCGGCGTGCCGCTGATTCCCGCACTCCCCACGTATTGGGCTTTTAACCCCGGCGATAAATATGCCCCCCATTTGTAGGTGCCCAGCGGTACCGGCTCTCCCCAGCCGTCACGGCCATCCCAATGCACTGTCAGCAGACCGGCCTTGTGCTCCTGCCCGCACATCAATTCCCTGATCACTCGCCCGTGCGGCGAAAATATATTAATCGACACCTTTTCTTTGCGCGGCACATTGACGGTAATCGGTACTCCCAACGATTTGTGACGCAGGCCGGCCAGATATTGTGCCAAGGTGGCGCGCGGCGGCACCAACTGCCCCTTTTGGGCAAATTCCACTTGGCCCCAGGCACCCAAATTCAAAAACGAGAAATCACCGGGATTTCGCCGATACAGTCCGGGAGCCGCATTCGGAGCGCTACGCCAGTGAATCGCCAAGGTCGCTATCATCCTCTGCCCCGGCTTAAATGGATTTACTCCGCCCGGCGCGTTCAACACACTCCAGGGAATTCGCGCCGTCATGGTGTAACTGTGTCGGTCGTGCTCGACAATGGCAATAGCGGTTCCCGGAGGGTTCACGACCTGCCCCAGACCTGCCCGCGCCGGCCCATACAAGATATTCAAGTAGCATTTGCCGTTCTGGCTATCCTTCCAAAAAGCCATGTTGGCCACGCGTTTGCTGCGCTTCACATTGGGGGCATTAGCGTTAAGCGGATAGGCCACTTTGGGATCCGATACCACCCGCAGTTCAATTTCATCCCCCCACCAGAAGGCTTCCAAGCCATTGTGCGGATTGATAAGTTTACGATGCGGCAGGGATACGCGCACGCCATAATAAAGAGCCTTTTGGGTATACTCGAGTGCTGCCAGAGCGTGGAGTTTCTTCGCCGTGGGTGCCGTAAGAAATACCTCATCCGCCCCGGACATGTTCCACCCCTTCAGGCTGCCGTTAATTTTCGGCCCTACCCCATGCGGCGCCGGCATCGCATACATCAGACCATGAGACAAATCCGCCCCGCGGGCCAACCCGCCAACCAACATCACCACCGTGATCCAGATGCCGATGATCCATGCCGCGACTTTGACTGAATGTCGATTTTTAGAACACAATATCATTATTTCTCCTAAGATACCCTATTTAATTAAAAACGAAAATTACAGTGTATTTATTGCATCCAATATTTCGCTGCTATTACGGTGTTCCTGAAAACACCCTATTTAGCGCCGTAATGGTGGACCCGGTAATGGCCATCGCCTGACTTTGCCCGCCGAGCGGATCGTAATAATTATCATACTTCTCCTTCGGAATAAAAATTGCGTTATTGGGTACCGCGTACACCGGACCTAATGCCCCGCCGTTAAGAACATAACCGTCGTCCGTGCGCCCCAACGATCCATTGCTGTTAATGCTGGTGGCTATCAGCGGCATCCACACCACCGATCCATCCACCCGGCCCACGTTCCCGCCGCCTCCTTTTCCTATGCCGACACCGGGGTGGCCAGTGTCGGTGGTCAAGGAGATTCCGCCACTTTGCAGCACATATCGGTCGCCCCATAACGCCGGTAAATTTTCGGGCACCGGCACGCCATTGTCCGTGGTAACATAACCCGCCTGGGCCAAAGCCGATAGACGCATGGCATAGGCATGATATTGGCCATCAATGCTCGACGGCGCATAAAGAAAACAGCTTCCGGTGTAAAAAGCATAGGTCAGGTAGGAATAATGTGACTGCAGTGGTGCCGATGGGCAAATCAACACTGCGGGCGTGTGATAAATTGTATTGTAATACACCTCATTTTCAGCAGTATTGAGTGGTGGAATATCACCGGTCCACATACTGCCGGTATAACTGTTGCTGATGTTGAGGTAATTGTGGAAAAAATCCAGCATGCTGGGATTGTCAGAAAAATTTCCCGAAGCCATTCCACCAGCATATCCACCCTGCGCCATAAGCACGTCATTGTTTTCATCGGCGTACATAATGGTGGCCATACCCAATTGCCGGATGTTTGATGCGCATACCACCCGCAGGGCCATCTCCCGGGCCTTGGCCAGCGCCGGCAACAGAAATGCAATAAGTATGGAGATAATTAAAATTACCACAAGAAGTTCAACCAGGGTAAAAGCGTTCCGACCACCACGGACATAACGCGACGGCATCAAGCCATTAATCAAGGCGGATGAAGAATCCATGGGGCTGTCGATGGCAGATACCCGCAGACCGGTCATGGCCTGGGGAGGAACGTGCGGACTGATACCCAGTGATGGTGTGCTGGAATCCGCGCTCACCCCAGGTTGAATTTTGGCTATCACCGCCTCGTGCCAAATACCCCGGGTTGAATGACGACATTGCTCACGCATGAGGAATCACCTTTTTGGGTCCGACTGCGACGCACAATCAAGGTAAAAAAGAGGGGGGCCGGGTCTGGTCCCGGCCCTCCGATATTCACTTTAGCCACCTGCCACTGCGCGATTCATGGACTTGGTGTCCTCGTTTCGCACACGCGCATTTACTCAAGGACTTCATCGCTGCCAATCAGGCGTAACCATGAGCTGTAATCCAGACGCGAGTTGGCCTGGCACCGCCATCTAAAACAAAAGCACTTACCACTGGATGCCTCTTTATTTATTTTATACTTTTTTTAAGTTTATACTATTTGTAATTCACTTTACAATTCAAAACTTTTAATAAAAGTAACATAATTATTTCGAGATGTCAAATAAAAATTGTAGAAAAATATTTCCGTCATGTAAGTCTATTTTTTATCTCGAGATGTAATTATGATGATCGGACTTTTTACGGCCACAGTCCCACCAGTTCAGGCTCAAACGCCGCCCATCTTTTCGCCGAACTGACGGACACTTTCCGCCCTACCACCGGCTGAAGTTCCCACGTTGGCAGCAATAGACTCAGCACTAAAGATGGTGTTGAAGAAGTAATGACGGGCTGATGAACGCTTAGCCCATAGGGTGAAGATGAGATACGTCGCAAAAATTCACGTGCTGCACGCTGGGTTGCGCATCGATGTAGTTGATTAAGTTAATCAGTCGGGCTGTGGTTTTCGATAGGTGCCAACCGATCTGACTGCACCGGATAAAGCGGCCCGAGAGTTTTAAAAATCCCCGGAAAACGCGCCGCACACATGAATCACCGGCGTTATCGCCAACGGCCCGCCGTGACGGTGGCATAGCTGATGCTGGTTCCATGCGGATAATTCAACCGCCGGCACGCTTACGCCGCTCCGCTTACCATGGCAAAAATCGCCGCAACCATCCCACCCGCAAACTCCCACCTCACCGTCGAGTCATGTGAGTTCAT
Source organism: Planctomycetota bacterium (assembly GCA_021852275.1). Taxonomy (GTDB): domain Bacteria; phylum Planctomycetota; class Phycisphaerae; order WQYP01; family WQYP01; genus JABEVA01. The sequence goes on from JAJZNX010000189.1 coordinate 11,577, forward strand.
TCGGATAAATAAACCCCTTATCCTCGCCCGGCCTGCAACCGAAAGCCATTCAAGATACCTGCCTTGCACGTATAGCCGGGCCACAGGTCAACTTTTATGGTGCCCCCGGGAAAACCGCGCTGGGCGTGGTATTGCCACCAGCCCCCATAATCACCTGTATCCACTTCTGGCGATTGATATTGTCGTTACCATCCGCAAGCAAGAAGACGGAATTGCTGGGAATCGCCTGAACAGTGC
>JAJZNX010000019.1 GCA_021852275.1 Planctomycetota bacterium
CCGCGTTTGAATCATTTTTTTTGGGGGGGGCACTCCAAACAATGTATTGCGTTGATGGTATTGGGCCAGCAGAAGTTTCACGCAACCAGGGTGGTCCCCGAACTTCCGGCCGATCGTCCGTTTCCAATCGCTACTGCCCTGGGCGCAGATGGGATAGCACCGTCTCCATCGTTTGACAGAAACACAATTACACGATATAGTGTAATAATGTAAAATGAGGATGTGCCATGCCGCCAACATTGATTCGCAAGTGTCCACGGAAGCCGCCAATTTCAGAGCGTCCGCTCCTGACGGTGGAGCAGGCTAACGAATTGGGTGAACTGTTCTGGATTCTCAGCAATGACACCCGCTTGCGGCTGTTGCATGCCCTGATGCGAACCCGGGAATTGTGTGTTAATGAACTGGCCGCCGAAGTGGAGATGAGACCACAGGCAGTCTCGAACCAGCTTCAGCGCCTGGCGGATCGCGGTATTGTCGGCACACGTCGGAATGGTACGGCCATCCATTACCGCGTGGTTGATCCCTGCGTGATCAGCCTGCTGGAGCAGGGGCTTTGTTTGGCCGAGGATGCCGGGAGCCGCCGGTGAAAGATGTCCCGCTCAATATCGTAGAACCGTCCGAGGCCGAAGCGGTTGCCAGATTGCAGGAGGCTGTCGATGCCAAAAAATGCCGGCGCTGCGGTTGTCTGCACAGTTCGCTTGAGGCCATTGAGCGGGCGATTCCTGTTGCGCGGCGATCCCCCGGCTTAGCTGTTGTCATGGAGAAAGCTCGGACGCGGCTGGTGCCGGTGCAATATGACTGCCTCGGATGTGAGGTCTGTTTTCCTCCTTTGGCCATGAACGCATTGCAGATTGAGGCTGAGGGCTGCCCAAGCGAAAAGGTGGAGGTGCGTTCCGGGTGGCCGCCACTGCCAGGGTCTTATACGGTGTTGCAATACCAGGCTCCGGTCGCGGTCTGCACGTTGACAGACGAGACGCTTGCTGCTTCCATGGCCGCGCAACGCTCGCCTGAGGTTTCGATCGTTGGCAATATGTACACCGAAAATCTGGGAATTGAGCGCCTCATTCAAAATATAATCGCTAATCCAAATATCCGATTTCTGATCCTGTGCGGGACGGATTCACGCCAGACGATTGGGCATTTGCCTGGCCAGTCTTTGTTCGCCCTGACGCAAAGCGGTGTGGTTGAAAGCGGGCGGATAATGGAGGCGAAGGGAAAACGTCCGATCCTTCGTAACATCAGCCGTGAAATGGTAGAGCATTTCCGACGCACAGTTGAGATCGTAAACCTTATTGGAATAACGGAGATAGCGGCAATTGCCAAAGCCGCCGCTGCATGCGCGATGCGCAACCCCGGTCCGGCTGTTCCATGGCTTGCCAGCCAGGGCGTGCCGATAATTCCGGGTTATCTCCCCGATAAAATGGTATCCGACCCCGCCGGCTATTTTGTGGTGTATGTGAATCGGCCAAAGCGCAGACTTATTCTTGAACATTACCAGAACACCGGCGTCTGGTGGCTGCGCCGAGGGGGTCAGGCGGTAATATCCAGGGCCACGCCCCAGGAATGTCGGTGCGAGAAATCGCAGTTGAAAGACTTTTCGCCGCCACCGATCCCATAACGGCAATACGGGGCCACGCCACGGATCGCCCGCCAATGATCGGTATAATGGGTTTGAACCTCCGCCAGCCGGATGCGTATAATATGCTGGGGCTGAGGTGGAAACCGGAAAGCTCGTTTTGGCAGGCCATGTTTAACGGGAAGGTGCGATGAGGCCCATTTCAAGTAAAACTTCTGGATCGTGGTTGAGTGTAATGATTGTCGGTGCGGCGCTTGTGACTGGCGCTTACTTGGCTGCACAAAAAAACGCGACTGCTGCACAGTTTGCTAAGACATCTCTCGCAGTCTCGGCTGCCGTTCATGGTAAGCCGTCGGCAATGCCGCACGCTAAATGCCGTGTTGGCAAGGGACCAATGGCCGCAGCTCATGGCAAGCGGGTGGCGGTAGAAGGATCGCTGCTTGATGGCGGACACGTTAGCACCGCCAAGTGGAAGGGCAAAGTAGTGGTGATTGATTTTTGGGCCACTTGGTGCCCATGGTGCAGGGCGGAAATGCCCGCCATCGAAAAAATGTACGGCCAATATCATGGCCATGGCTTGGAAATCGTTGGTGTGCCACTCAGCGACACCGCCGCGGCCGTGCGGCCATACCTCAAGTCGAACCCCAAGGCCGCGTGGCCGGAAATTTTCGATAAAGGTGCCGGCAATGCGGCTTTGGCCCAGAAACTGGGAGTGAGCGCATTTCCAGCTCAATGCGTCATCGACCGCCATGGCGTTTTGCGGTACACCGTCGTCGGCGCTAGCCAGAACCAACTCGGAACAGACATGCAAAAATTAAGCACCGATGTGCGAAAACTGCTTAGCAAGGGGAATGGCCATCGCTGATTGCTATGAGTACGGCGACATTTGTGGTCGTTCTTGAGCGCAAAATCTTTCGGGGAGGTCCGGTGCGAAGAAATTCCAGCCATTTTTATACTCGGTCGGTATGGCGCGGGCGGGCCATGCTTGCGATGGCCATGCTGCCCTTATTAATCTTGGCCACCGCTCCGGTCAAAGCCCAATTGGCAGGCGATGGGTTTGGTTCATCGCAGGTGGTGAAAGCTACAGGCCAGGCCGTGCCCGCGAAACTGCAAGCAGCGGGGCGCGGCGTTATTGTTATTCGCGTGGTGGTGGCCTTCGGCTACCACATCCAAAGTCATCATCCATTGGAAAACTTTCTCATCCCTGCATTGGTCAAACTGCTGCCATCAAGGGGACTGGTTTTTAGTGCGGTCCGCTACCCGGCGGCAAAAATCATTGTCGTGTCCAAAGATATCACCAGCAAGGGAAAATTATCGGTCTTTGAAGGGCGGTTCAAAATTATCGTCCCATTTAAAGTGTTGAGTACCGCTGCGCCAGGTCGGCGGACAATTACCGTCAGCTTTACGTTTCAAGCCTGCAATGATCATTCCTGCCTGATGCCTCAAACTCTGCACTTGCAGATGCCGGTCCGAATCATTCGTGCGGTCGCGGCGCCGGCGACAATATTGCCGACGAAAACGCCCTTGGTACCCGCGGTAAGGCCAAGGGCAACCGGCCTTGCCCGGCCCAACGCCCCCAGGAGCAACGCTTCCGCTGTGGCCATGGAACTCAATGCCATCAACGCGCTACACTATCAGGTATCATCACCCAGCGAGCCAATATGGCAACTGGTTATTTTTGCATTGCTCGGCGGGCTGATTCTTAATGTTATGCCGTGTGTATTGCCGGTGATTCCGCTAAAGGTGCTGGCGATGGTGCAGCAAGCGCATGGATCGCGCCCGCGCGCGGTGCTCCATGCTGCTGTTTTTGCCGCCGGCATCGTGTCACTTTTTCTGATCCTCGCGGTGCTTATGGGTGCCTACCGTGCAGCCACCGGGCAAGCACTGACTTATGGGATGCAGTATCAGCATCCATGGTTTCTCATCAGCATAGCGCTAGTGGTTCTGGCGCTGGCATTGTCCATGTTGGGCGTGTGGACGGTTCAACCGCCGCAGGCTTTAGCCGCGATAGACACCTCCGGCAGCGGTTTATTCGGCGCGTTTTGCACCGGGTTACTGGCGACCTTATTGGCCTCGTCGTGCAGCGCGCCATTTCTGGGCATTATGCTCACCTGGGCTTTGGTGCAACCCACCTGGATCGTGGCGTTATTCTTTGTACTCATCGGCATCGGCATGGCCTGGCCTTATGTTCTACTGGCGGCTTTTCCGGCCTGGCTGAATCGCATTCCCCGTGCCGGTCGCTGGTCGGAATTGCTTAAAGAGGCACTGGGTCTGGTGATGGTGGGCGTGGCGGTTTATCTGCTGTTAAGCACGGAGGATCGCACACAAATTGTTGTGGGCTTCGCCCTGGCGGTGATCTTGGCCATGGTCTGTTGGGGTTGGGGGCGGCTGCCGGATGTGAATATGACCCACAGAAAAATCTGGACCATCCGCAGCGGAATTTTGGCGGCGGGAATTATCGCCGGAATATTTTTTGTCGACTTTACGGGCGGAATTCCGGCCGGTGGAAACGCCGCAGCCGATGTGATCAATTCCCATTCACATGCATTTCAGGTAAACCGATGGCAGGCCTTTTCGCCTGGGCGAATGCTCGCGGCACTGCGGGCAGGGCATCCGGTGGTGATCGATTTTAGCGCTCCCTGGTGCATCAACTGCAAGTACGTGAAAGCTACGGTGTTGGATGCCCCGGCCGTGCGTCATGTTTATGCCCGCACCGGCACGGTGTTGTTTAGTGCGGACATTGACCGGCCGGTGGATAAAGCCATTTGGCTGAAACTTGGAGGCCGCGCGTTGCCGTACTTGGCCATTTTATCTCCACATCGTCCCGTGACGCCGGAGATACTCAGGGACCTTTACACCCAGCGCGATGTCATCCGGGACATCCATGCTGCGGTGCGGTAATATCGTGGTGAATTGGCCATACCACCATCGGCCACCTATAATAAAGGTTGGCGGGGTAAGGTAATGGCTATGGCACCTGACGGAGGTATCCTGATTATGTGGATGAACGGCCCCTGGATGAACGGACCTTGGAATTGGTTCCCGTGGATCATGCTATTTCCTTTGATTTTTCTGACCTTCCTTATCGTGATACTGATATTTATGTTTCGCGGTGGCGGGCCGATGTGCGGCAACCGTGGAGTCCAACCCGGAGCGCAACCCAAAGAACGTAGCGCCCGGGAAATTCTGGATCAGCGCTACGCCCGAGGCGAAATCAATCAGCAGGAATATCAGCAAATGAGAAAGGATATTGAGTAGTCTTGCGCGGCCAACAAGCCGGTGGCCATGTCAAACCTGCGGGTGGAGAGTCTGAATTGTGCCACCCTTAACCTATTTTCCATATAATACTTGGAGCAACAGCCATGAATCGCAAAGAACATTGGGAAACGGTTTACACCAAGAATGACGATACACAGGTCGGATGGTATCAACCTGATCCGGAAACTTCGTTTCGCCTCATTGAAACAGCTTCGCCGGAAAAGGGAGCCGTGATTGACATCGGCGGCGGAACTTCGCGCCTGCCCGAAAAGCTTCTCGACAACGGATACAAATCAATTGCCGTACTGGATATTTCCGCCGCGGCAGTAACCAAAGCCAAAGCCCGGCTGGCTCAAAGGGCCGAAAATATTCAGTGGATCGTCGGCGATATCACGGAGGTGGAGAATCTGGGACGGTTTGACGTCTGGCACGATCGCGCGGTCTTTCATTTTCTAGGCGCACTCTCCGATCGACGACGGTATGTTGAATTGGCGGGCCACACGCTACCCAAAGGCGGGCGGTTGATTATCGGCACATTCGCCAAAGACGGCCCGCCGCGCTGCAGTGGGTTGGAGGTTTGCCGGTATGACGCAGCCACTTTGGCTGCCGAATTTGGCCCCGTTTTTCGCGTGGTGGATGAAACATCGCATCTTCACCATACCCCCAGCGGCAAACCGCAACCCTTTATTTTTCTTACGATGGTGCGAGTTTAAATCCTTGCTTTCATCTCGTGGCCTCGGCCGCCCCACCCTCGGAAACTTTCGGGCGATCTGTAGCGTATTATATGAGCGGCAACAGTTACCCAGTTATTCGCTATCTGGTGCTTCAGGAAGGATTATTTTATGTCGAATCAAAAAACCCAAACGTCACGCAGTGGAGGAATTGTCCTTGTTGCCTTAGCGTTAGGAGCGGTGCTGACGGCTGTATTCGTTGGCCTCAACTATGGACATAGTCGCGGTCAGGCTGCGGGCTTAACAGTCTCTGCGGCGGGCAGACGCCCGATTGTCATTCAAGGCCAATTGCTCGGAGGCGGTTCTTTCAGCACCGCCAAGTGGAAGAGTAAAGTGATTATCGTGGATTTTTGGGGTACCTGGTGTCCATGGTGCGTAAGAGAAGCTCCGACCATCGCCAAGCTCTACGCCAAGTACCACCGTCACGGGCTGGAAGTTCTGGGCGTATCGCTTAACGACACCTCGGCTGCGGTTCGCCGTTATCGCAAGGCCAATCCGCAAGAAGCCTGGCCGCAACTTCAGGACATCCATCGCCACAACGAAGCCATTGCCCGACATCTTGGCATTCAAGGACTGCCGACTGAACTGGTAATTGATCGTAAGGGCATGTTGAAGCACACCCTGGTGGGTTATGCCCCGCGTCAACTGGTGGCTGATGTGCAGAAACTCCTCGTGCCAGCCAAGGCGCCACACTAATGTAACAAGCCGACCAACCCGCACTGTTGTGCGTAAGATGTTCGAAAAACTCGTGGCTTACAGGCTTGGACCGTGCTGGGCCAGATAATCCGCCACGCCCGCCGCACTGGCTTTCATGCCAGGCTTGCCTTTTTCCCACCCGGCCGGGCATACCTCGCCGTGCTTTTCAAAAAATTGCAGTGCGTCCACCATGCGCATGGTTTCATCGACATTGCGCCCCAGCGGCAGATCGTTGATCACAAAATGACGAATTTTGAATTCACGGTCAATAAGAAACGTGCCGCGAAGTGCCACCGCTTCATCGTGGAGCACCCCGTAAGATCGGCCAATGTTTTTATTCAGATCCGCCACCATCGGGTAGTGCAGGTTGCCGATGCCCCCCTTGTTCACAGGCGTATTTTTCCACGCCAGATGGGTGAATTGAGAATCCACACTCACAGCCACTACGCGGGTATCGCGTTTGGCAAATTCACCATGCCGGTGGTCAAACGCCAGAATTTCCGATGGGCAAACGAAGGTAAAATCCAACGGATAGAAAAAAACAATGCCGTAATGGCCTTCCAGATAACTCCGCAGATGAAATTTGTCGTCAATGCTGTTGTCCGGCATTACGGCGGGAACGGTAAAATCGGGGGCCAGGTGGCCAATTAAAGCCTGCATAAGTTGTATCCTTGTCCAAAATCTTTCTGGCGAAATCGCGACAGCGCGTCCGCAACCGGAAAAATACTATGCCGGATAGCCGTAGAGTCAAGCGACGGCCGCCAAACTAAGCTCATCGAACGCCAATAAACAAATGGCGGCACCGGCTAACCACTTACCGTGCCGGCCGCGATTGCCGCTCCTTTAGGACGCAGCCCCAGACTGATCAGTAAAGACAGCAGCACACCCGCCACACCCATGATCGGAATGCTTTGATATCCAAAGAAACGCACCAGCACTCCGGCCGTGGGCGTGCCAATCACCGTAGCAATGGCGCTGGTGGAATTGTAAAGCCCCTGGGCTGCGCCCTGGCTGATAGGGCTAAGTTCCGAAGCCAACTCTGTTGTGGTAACGCTTATTATGGGCCATGCTATGACGATCACGCCGAAGAACAACAGTGCCAAAGTTGCACTAAGCGGCCCACGGTGGAGCAGCACCAACGCCACCAGCCCGATAAAGCCTGTCAATCTCAACAGCAATCCACCGGAATATACTCTGGACGTACCAAAGTTGCGGGCCAGTCGTCCCCCGAGAGTATAAAAAATAATCGCCACTCCCGCCGCCACTGCATACGCCAACGACGTGGCGGCTGGAAGCACCCCAAAGCTGTGGTGCAGAAAAATCGGGAAGTAAGCAAACACACCGGACACCCCGAAAAACATGCAGAAGACGGCCAACATTAATTTTCCAAAGCGGGTGGGCAGCAGTTTGGTTATATTTTTGAGGCCCTCAGCGTTCAATGGATGAAAAAACCTCAGCATGCCACCACCCAGAAGTTCAATACGTGAAAATCTCGCCAGGGCGGTAAAATCCAGGTGCAGCCGGGCGGGGCTAAGCGTGTCAGTCCCTAATTCCGATTTTTTGGGTAAACCAAAACCACCCAGGAGCAGCGCCGGTATCATCAAGCCTGCACCAATCCACAACCCCAACGGAATGTTGGTGGCAGCAAACACCCCGGCCAGCACCAGGCCGAGTACCTGGCCTACGCCATTAAAAGTTTGCAGCCAGCCAATGCGGGAAGTCCATTCCTCCCGCGGCGAAAACTCCACGATAAACAGCGTTGCACAGGTGGAAACGGCGGTGCTGGCAATACCTGCCATTAAGGCCAGCGGCAGCCAGAATCGCAGATGATGGACCAGTGGAAACACGGCGATGGCAGCCATGAGAAAAACAAACCCGGCAAAGAAAATGGGGCGGTACAGCCTTTTCGATTCGGCCAGAGATCCCAGCATCGGTGAAGCCAGCGAACCCAGGTTAAATGCCCCCATCACATAGCCCACGGTGGAAAGATGTCTGGAGATCGCCACCATCATCAGCGGAATTAAAACTGGAATAAGGCCGGAGGAAAGCACCCCCAACAGGGTGTACGCCCCATACCATGGAGCAATCCAGCGACGCGGCGCGGCAAATGTTTTCCAGACGATATTGTCAACTGAATTCATGCACGTATTCCATAGTCACATCGCCGGGCCTCACACACGCTCCCGCAACCGCGGCTGGAACGCCCCGCACCAGCGATTAATCAGGAGTTATCCATTAACACATTCTCCAGGGCATGGCAAGTTTCCCGTAGCCGTGGAAAGGCCCCGGCCGCCGTTGACCACCGCGGCCATCCCCACGCCCATACTGCGGTTTTCACCAAGCGGCGCTGCCGCTAAGATAGGCTCTGATGGAACAGGGATTTCACATTCTGGTTACCGCAGGCCCCACCCGCACCCCGATTGACGATGTGCGTTATTGGGCGAATATATTTACCGGTAACACCGGCCTGCAAATTGCCCTGGCCATGCGTGACCTGGGCCACGTAACGCTTTTGACATCCAACCAAGATCATCTGGCCAGGTTTGGGCCGGGTGGTGTGGACCATGATGCCCGCCTGACCGTTAGTCCATTTGTCACCTTTGGCGATCTGGACCTGGCACTGGCAAAAATCGTTTGCAGTCAGAGCTTTACTGCGGTTTTTATGACCGCGGCGGTTTCGGATTACCAATCAGCCGGCGCATATTGCATCGAAAGCAGCCGTCTCATTCCGGGTTCCAACCCGCCGCGCTTTGAATGGATTGTGCGTGATATTCAAAAACCGAAAATTGCCTCTAATTATAACGACATTGCCTTTGCCGGCACCCGCACGCCCAAACTCATAGATAAGTTTCGCCGGGAATGGAATTTTCGCGGGTTGCTGTGCAAATTCAAACTGGAAGCGGGCATTTCAGAAGAAGAATTGATGGCCAAAGCCCAGGCCAGCCGCATACACAGTCAGGCGGACGTTATCGTCGCCAACACCCTGGAAATGGTACAAGGTGCTCATCCAGCGGCGTATATCATCGATGCGGCCGGCTGCCAGCGTGTAACACGTGAAGCCTTGCCGGAACAACTCCGGGCCTATCTCTCCCGGACACTCTGCCATTAACCGATGGCCCTGGCTTCCCCGCATCCTTCCGCTTCAGGTTCTACCATCGACCGATTCCAATGGCCGCGGATACTCGGGCCAGCTTTTTATCCTGCGACTCAGGATCGCGGCACTGACCACCGCCGTTAGCATAAACGGAAGCACGACTTCAACTGAAAATAAAGGCCCCGGCCGCAGCAGCAGCGGATACATCGAAAGTGCAATCCCCGGCGGATGGTAGATTCTTAACCGGTCCAGCAGCACCAACGCAATAGCCGCCATACAACCGGCATATAACGGTCCATGCACCAGCAGCGACGCCGCACTACCCATCCCCGCTCCCAGCGTAGACCCAAAAATTACCGGTATCGGTTGGGCAATCGAACTTTGCGGCAGTAACACCAGAATGCTAAGCGTGGCCGCAAATGGTGGAACCAGCCATAGCTCATTGCCCCACGTATGCGCCCGACTCACAGCGTCCATGGCCACCAATACGCCGACCATTCCTGAAAACCACAGCAAAGCCGGCACGGACATGGATCGCCCCGATCGCCATTGCCGCCATGCAGCATGCAAAAATTCCCGGGGCCTGATCATGGTATCGGTTCCTGCTTGAGCATCCAGGCAAGCACCCGCTGGAGGCTTTGCCTGCCAGAGTAACGCCACGCCTCTCGTCCGATGCTGCCGGCACACCATAGGCCGTGGACATTCCTCATCCTGGCGCACCGTAGCCCGGATTCCATGTAACAAATCGGGTATTGGCCGCTAAAAATGTCAGCTTGATCGTGTCGCACGGACCGTTGCGCTGTTTGGCGATGATTAACTGGGCTTCGTTGAGTTTGTCCGGATTGTTGTCCATCCATTCCTGATCGCCGCGATGCATCACGGCTTCGCGATGCAGCAGCATCACTACATCGGCATCCTGTTCAATACTGCCTGATTCGCGCAGATCACTGGTGCGGGGCAGCCGATTTTCACTTTCCGAAGCTCGATTCAACTGCGACAAACATATCACGGGGCAGTTGAGTTCGCGGGCCAGAGCCTTGATGCCACGGCTGATCGAACTGATCTGCTGTTGACGATTTTCTTCCCGCGGCGCTTCCATCAACTGCAAATAGTCAATCACAACCATTTCAATATGATACTCACGCTGCAGCCGCCGGGCCTTGGTGCGTAAATCCAGCACGGTCAGTGAGGGCGTATCATCAATGTAAATTTTACCCTCCGCCAATTTGCCCACCGCCTCGCTTAAGCGATCTCGATCCTGATGCGAAAGCATGTTGCGGCGCAAACTGTGCGAATCCACCCCGCTCCGCGAGCACAGCATGCGCTGGGCCAACTGCTGCTTGGACATTTCCAGCGAAAACACCGCCACCGGTTTACCCAGCTCGACTCCCACATGTTCGACTATATTCATCGCCAGAGCGGTTTTGCCCACGCTGGGCCGGGCAGCAAGCACAATCATCTCCCCGCGCTGCAGGCCACTGGTCAGATTATCCAACTCGGTAAAACCTGTGGCCATGCCGCTCAAATGCGAACCCGCATTGCGGTCAATCATCTCAAAAGTTTCATGCAGCACTTCAGAAAGCGGCACGATGACGCCCGATACTTTCTGCTGGGCTAAATCAAAGATTCGCTTTTCGCCCCGATCCAGTACTTCCGTGGCACTGTCCGGGCTTTCATAACATTCTTGAATAGTTTCGCCACACGCCCCAATCAGCCGGCGCAGCAGTGCTTTATCACGCACCACCGTGGCATAATATTCCGCATTAACCCCGGTGGGCACCGCCTCAATCAGCGTTTTAAGATGGGCGATTCCCCCCGCCTCTTCCAGAACCCCACGATCGGTCAAACGCCCGATCAGGGCCGGCCCATCGATGGGAATGTTTTTTTCAAACATGTCCAGCAGGGTCGCAAAGAGCACCCGGTGGCGATGATCAAAAAATATCTCCGGAGCGCTGGAGATCAGGCACACGCTGCCCATTTTCTCCGGCATCAGCAGCAACGAGCCTAAAAGTGCATGTTCGGCATCAGGATCACGGGGAGGTAGCCGCTCCAACCGCCGGGCGGGTGGATCAGATTCCACAGTCGGTGGCCGCGCGCGGCCGGTGCGTGGTATTTCTTCCATAGCGGCACTCTACC
>JAJZNX010000160.1 GCA_021852275.1 Planctomycetota bacterium
GGGGAAGCGGTGAGCTTTCAGCGGTCAGTCCCGATGTCTGGCTCCTGCCGCATCGGGATTTCGGCATCCATGCCTTAATCCCGATGGCTTTTTCCCTAACACATCGGGATTTCGGCATCCATGCCTCAACGGGGATCGAAGCGGTCAGCGGTGGGCATTGAGCATAGGAATTGTTTCCTGGCGCTGACCCGCAGGTGGAGTTGGCGACGGGGAATACCCAAACGCCGACATGCGCCATGGCAGAAATAACGCCATTGATTTATACTGCTGCGACATCGACGGTGTAACGGAAAGCCGGTTATGGCAGTAAAAGTTCAATGGCCACCGCATCTGGGCGCACGTCTGGCAGCCTTGCGTGCGGCCCAACATAAGAAAAAATTGCCCGTATTGCTGGTCAACTACGGTCCGGATGTCAGCTATCTGACCGGCTTTGAAGGCGACGATTCCTGGGCTTTGGTGACGCCGGAAAGTGTGTGGCTGATTACCGATTCGCGTTACAGCGAGCAGGTATCGCGGCAATGCCCATGGGTCCGGATGGTGGTGCGTAAAAAAGGGCTGGCCGAGGCTCTGGCCCGCATCGTGGGGCGCAGCCGCATCGGCTCTCTGGCGGCCCAGGAAGAATCTCTGACCGTACGGGAAGAGCGCTCGCTGCGGACAGCTCTGAGCAAATGCGGTCATAAAGTAGCGCTGAAAACCGCAGCCGGACTGGTGGTACCGCTGCGCAACTGTAAGGATGCGGTGGAAATCAAACTTATCGAACAGGCCGTGGCCGTGGCCGAGCACGGTTTTGAAAAGCTAAAGGCGGGCTTGCGCACGGGCATGACCGAAAATGAAATTGCCGCGTTATTGGTGTATGAAATGCGTCGGCGCGGCGCGGAAGATGCCAGTTTTGAAACTATTGTGGCGGCCGGCGCCAACGGCAGCCTGCCCCACTATCGGCCTGGCAGCGTCAAGCTGGAAAACAATTCCGCACTGCTCCTTGATTGGGGAGCGCGGGTTGCAGGCTACCGATCGGACCTTACACGTATGATTTTCGTCGGCCAGGTACCCCGGAAAGTGGAGGAAATTTACCAGGTGGTGCGGGAGGCGCAGCAAGCGGCGATTGCGGCCATCAAGCCGGGGATGACCGGGAACGAAGTGGACAAAATCGCCCGTAATATCATCAAAAAAGCCGGTTACGGCAAAGCATTCGGGCATAGCCTGGGGCATGGAATCGGCCGGGATATTCATGAGCAACTCTCGCTTTCTCCGCGGAGCACGGTTATTCTGGAGGCGGGGATGGTGGTTACGGTGGAGCCGGGAATTTATTTACCGGGCATCGGCGGCGTGCGAATAGAGGATGATGTGCTGGTAACACCCGGCGGCCATCGCGTACTAAGTACACTGCCCAACGATATCGGCTCGGCGCGGTTGTGAAGCAGCCGGTGGCGGCTGTGCGCGACGGATGCTGTGGTTAAAAAATCAGACGGAGACATGAAAAATGGCCAAGGAAAGTTTTACCGATAATAAGCGCGTACGCGATTTGATCAAACTGATGACCGACCATGGTTTAACGGAACTGGAACTGGTGGAAGACAAAGCCAAGATACGTCTTGCCCGAATGTCAACGGTGGTAGCGGCGGCAGCCACCACCAGCGCATTGCCCGGGCCGGGACCGGCGGTACAGGGCGTTGCGGCAGGCCCTGCGGCCCCTGCAGCGGAGGATGATCTGGTGGCCATAAAATCGCCGATGGTAGGCACGTTTTACGCCGCGCCCAACCCGGAATCAGAAGCGTACGTGCGCGTGGGCGCGTCGGTGGGTCCAAAAACTGTGGTGTGTGTGATTGAGGCGATGAAGGTCTTTAATGAAATTCATGCTGAAGTTTCCGGCACCGTGGTAAAAATCATGGTGGCCAACGGGCAGGCGGTAGAATTCAATCAGCCGCTGTTTATGGTTCGGCCGGATTAAATCGGACGCATGAATTTGAGTGGCGGGCCGGCAAATGCACCAGTAAAAACCTTTCCAGTTGAGGATCAATATGTTTTCCAAAATTTTAATAGCCAACCGTGGTGAAATAGCCTTGCGCATCATCCGGGCGTGCAAAGAACTGGGAATTGAATCGGTGGTGGTGTATTCGGAAGCCGATCGCAATGCCGGTTATCTCAAACTTGCCGATTCGGCCATCTGCATCGGGCCTGGCCCGGCGGCGGAAAGCTATTTGAACATTCCCCGGCTGATTTCAGCCGCGGAGGTGGCGGATGTGCAGGCCATTCACCCCGGCTACGGATTTCTTTCAGAAAATGCCCATTTCGCGGAGGTTTGCCGTAGTTGCAAAATCGAGTTCATCGGGCCTTCCGTGGAATCTATGCGTCTGCTGGGTTCCAAACTGGCTTCTAAAAAACTGGCCCGGGAATGCGGTGTGCCACTTACACCAGGCAGCGATGGACCGGTGAAAACGGAAAAAGAGGCCGCGGAGGTGGCTAAAAAAATCGGTTACCCGGTGATTATAAAAGCCTCCGCCGGCGGCGGCGGTCGTGGTATGCGTGTGGCCCATAATGAAATAAGCCTGAAGGGGTCGCTCAAGGCGGCGCAGGCGGAAGCGGAGGCGGCGTTCAAAGATGCCACGGTGTTTATTGAAAAATACCATGAAGAGCCGCGGCACGTGGAGGTACAGATTATCGGCGATAAGTTCGGCCACGTGGTGCATCTGTTTGAACGGGATTGCAGCATCCAGCGACGTCACCAGAAACTTATAGAAGAATCCCCCTGCCCCGTGCTGGATGAAACGACCCGCCAGGAACTTTGCGAATCGGCCGTGCGCCTGGCCAAAGCCGCGGGTTATTACTCTGCGGCCACGGTGGAATTCATTATGGACAAACAGCGCAAATTCTTTTTCCTCGAAGTCAACACGCGCATTCAGGTGGAACATCCGGTAACGGAAATGGTAACAGGCCAGGACCTTATTCAATGGCAGTTGCGCATTGCCTCTGGTGAAAAGCTCACTCTGCAACAAAAAGACATTGCGTTAAATGGAGCGGCCATTGAATGTCGCATTAACGCGGAAGACCCCGACCGCAATTTTGCTCCCTGCCCCGGCACCCTGGAGGAATTTGTGCCTCCGGGCGGACCCGGCGTGCGTCTGGATACCCATGCCTGCCAGGGCTACCGTATCGGTCCGAATTACGACAGCATGATCGCCAAACTCATCGTTCATCGACCCACGCGGGAGAAGGCCATTGCCACCATGCGGCGGGCTTTGGAAGAATTTCGGGCCAATCCCGTAAAAACCACTATTCCCCTGTTGCGGCAAATTACAGGTGAGAAAGATTTTCAAAGCGCCAACGTTGATACTGGATGGCTGGAACGCTCGCGACGGCAGGGTTAATCGAAAAGCGGCCGAAACAGCCGGTGTGCATCCGGGGCTACATACCATTGATTTTTCCCCTGCCTGTGGAGTGATCATCATGAGTAGCATTCAGCAGTCAGCGATTGGTGGCGGAGGCGCGGGCTGCGGACCGCGAGACATTTTTTCACCGCAGAGGCGCGGAGGGCGCAGAGAACGACGGGGGTGTGGGCTGCGGCGCGATGCCAGGAGACAGGAGACAGGAGGCAGGAGACAGGGCGCGGCGACGCCGCGAGACGGGAGAACGACTATTCACCACAGAGGACACAGAGGTACGAGGAGGACTGATAGACAGGAGACGGGAGAACGATTTACCGACGGGGCGCGGGCTATGGCCCACCACCGCCGGCTTTTACCAGCAGCGGTGCTGCTATTGCTGGCGATCCTTGGCCGCAGCCAGCCGGCCCTGGCCGTAACCTTGCGGGGCAGCATTGAATCTCCGAGTGCCATTACCAGAATCTGGGCGGTGAATCGCGTGCGAACTAACCCGCTGGCGGTAAGCCGGGGCGTGCTGGGCCACGGCAAAAACCGTGCGCCGTGGGTATTTCCCGGCACGTGGAACGCCCGGACCAGGCATTTTTCCATCCCGCATCTGGTGCCGGGCCATCATTATGATCTTATTGTGTGGAATAAGCAGGGCCGATGGGAAGGGGTGAACATGAACTACTATCGGCTCTGCACATTGCAGGGCAAATTCACCGCCGCGGACTGCCGTCAAATTGTGCGTTTCATCACCAAAATTGAACGTTTTACCAATTACAACCGGCCGCTGTGGATTGCCGCAGATCATCGCCACGCCACGGTGGTGGTGGAACAAATCCGCACGACGGGCTTTTATTCCGGTCATCAGGGTTCCATAATTTTTCGCGTGGCGGTGTGGTACTTTCAGCGGTTTTTCGGCGGCTGGGAAAAAGTCAGCAACATGGGGATTGTACTCACGCGGTGGCGCGGCCCGGCCACTCAGATTCCCAACCCGTGGCAGTATTTGCCGGCGCTGGGAGGTATTGATATTAAAAAAAGCGGCCGGTATGCCGCCATCCACATCAAGTTGCCGGCGAAAGCGAGTCCGCACCACGGGCTTGATGGGGCGATACCGTAGCGTGGCTACGCCGCGAGTCGGGAGTTTGACGATTCAACACGAAGAGACGAAGGCACGAAGAATTACCGTAAGAAGGCGTGATGGATAATACGTATTGTTGAAGGAGACAGAATAAAGGAGTAAGGGTGCGGGCGGCGGCCCGCGGACGGGGATTGAACCACAAAGGGCGGGGCGCGGGCGGCGGCCCGCGATTAGCGGTCAGCCTTCAGCAATCGGCGGACAAGATGTCCGCCCCCCATCACTACCCGCAGCGCGGTCCCGGGGATAATTCTGGTGAATATGGTGCAGGTCGAGTTTTTGAGCAATCAAGGGTGATATTATATACCTTGAAAATCGAACATCAAGCGTTCGATTTTCAAGGTGGTTATATGACGCTGCGGGCCGCGGCGATGGGGACCTCGCCGGCTACGCGGCGTTGACGATTTTGGCCAGCGGCGTTACCCGCACGTGCCGTGCCAAATCGTAAGTCCGGTCGCCCGGATAGACCACGCAAAGCTCATCCAGCTTGAGAGTTACCAATGCGATGCGCATGGATGGGGTGAGCACAGGGGCATCCATACGCTTACACTCCACGCCGATGCGGCGGCGACCTTTGAACAAAAGCATATCCAGTTCAGCACCACCATGGGTGGCCCAGAAATAAGCTTCTTCAGGCTGGAGGGCTTTGAGCACCTCTTCCAGCGCGTAGCCCTCCCAGGAAGCGCCAACCTTGGGGTGATTTTCCAGATCCCGGCGATTACCGATATTAAGTAGCGCGTGGAGCATTCCACTATCGCGGATGTACACTTTGGGGGCTTTCACCTGGCGTTTGGAGATGTTTTCAAACCATGGCGGCAACTGCCGCACCATAAAAATGCCGGTCAGCAAGTCCAGATAACGTCGCACGGTTGGCTCGCTCACGGCCAAGGCTCGCGCTAATTCGGCTGAATTCCACACCTGGCCGTGATAGTGGGCGACCATATTCCAAAACCGGCGCAAGGCCGCCGCGGGAATGGAAACACCGAGTCCGGGCAGATCGCGCTCCAGCAGTGTATTAAGAAATTGTTGCCGCCATGAAAAAGAGCTTTCTTCCCCACGGGCCATAAAAGACCGGGGAAACCCGCCGCGCTGCCAATGTCTGGGCAGGGCGGCTGCGCCAACATCAGACAGACGCAGTCCCTCAAGTATAATGGTTTCAATTCTTCCGGCCAAAGTTTCCGAAGATTGGCGAAGCAGATCCGGCGAAGCGCTGCCCAGAATGAGAAATCGCGCCGGCAGAGGTTGGCGGTCCGCGAGCACGCGAAGCAGAGGGAAGAGTTCGGGCCGGCGTTGAATCTCATCAATGACGATCAAGCCTTTCAGGGGCCGCAGGGTCAGGTCGGGCTGGGTCAGGCGGGCTATGGCAGACGGGTCTTCCAGGTCAAAATAATTGAGCGACTCGGGCGGTACCAATTGCCGGGCCAAAGTGGTTTTGCCGCATTGGCGCGGCCCCAATAGGGCCACCACACGGCTGCGCCGCAGGGCCTGGTGAATATGGTGCAGATCAATTTTTCGAGCAATCATGAGCGATATTATACACCTTGAAAATCGAACATCAAGCGTTCGATTTTCAAGGTTGTGATTTTGCAGTTGTGGGCCACGGCGATGGGGACATCGCCGGCTACGACGATGCGGGCAGGATGCCCGCGGTCCCAGGGCATACAAGATGCCAGCCCCCTAACCAACACTGCCTGCACCACAACAGCGGCTTAATTCGGCAACAGCTTGATGGCCACCACTTTGGGCAACTGGAATGTGGGGCTGGACGGGCTAATATCGCTGTAGGAGCGGTCAATAATGGCCACGAAGCGTCGCTGGCCTTGGAGGATAAATTCGGCACCGACATTTTCAGGGTCGGTGGAAATTGAATTTTGAGTACCAGTAGTGCCGGATGCGATGACGGTACCTTGATTGGCGGTGTACCAATCAGTTGTGTTGATAGTAGTATCACCACTAGGTGCCACATAATTGCCATTTAAATGCAGGGCCTGGATGAGGCCATAGACGACAAAGCTGTCGCTGCGCACTGTGGCCATGTTGTAAATGGTAGCCCAGTTCCAATCGCGGCTGTCCATAGTGGTGGCGGAGGTGTTGTAGGTGGCCGGATTACCGCTGAAGTTAAGGACATAAAGCAGTTGGCCCATGGAGCAAATCCCCGATCCAGGGTTGGAGGTGCCGGCCAAGTTGGCAAAGCTTCCGATTCGGTCACGGAAGTCCACGATTAAGGTAGCCAAAGCGGCCGCATTACTGGAATTACCAACCGATACAAACAGATTTTCCAAAGCCGGCAGCGATGCGGTATTCACATTCAGTCGGCCCGCCATGCGGATGGCATTCAGCGTGGCCTGGGTAATACTCGTACCGCTATCGTCACTGTTATAGGAAAGATCGCTGGCGGGGTTGGTCATGGTGATCATTTTCAGAATATCCAAGGCACGTGGATCAGGTGGTGCGGCGTTGGTCGGCTGGAGGAAATCAAACCGGGCGTAAGGTTCATATGCCAAATAACTATTGGCTGCCGATTGCATATCGGTAATGGTGGGCGTCTGGGGCGCGGCCAGATTAGCGATAGTCGCAGAAATCATCTGGACGGGCACGTATACGGTACCGGAAAGGGCGGAAACGGAAATCAGTCGGGTGATGCGGTTAAAATCGGCAATGTTCAGCAGTGCCGCACCAGCAACTGGTTCAGTGCCAGGAGTATAGCCGGGCAGATCGCCAACAGGTGTAATGGCTGTATTGAGCACATCCGATTGATCCGCAAATCGGTCGTAAAGTGGAAGTGCCGGAAAAGTTGACGGGGACGCCGGTGTCGGCGGTGCGGTCGGGGCGGCGGATTCGACCGCAGTTTCCGTGGCATTGGTGCAGCCCCATGGATCATTGGCGACATTAGCAACGGCATAGCGAGAAAGGTAATAATCCCCAGCCAGCGTTACCACTTCAAACGGTGCCACGTTGAATTCATCCACCGGCAGATAGCCGGTGCCGCCGGCCCGCGGCACAAATGGCCGCAGCAGGACCGCATCGCAGGCCGTGGCGGTGGTGGGTGTAAAGGCCAGAGTGGCATTGGTTGCGGTGAGTATCTGGGCGGCGGGCGGAGAGCCTTCAAATGAGAAGGCAGGCGTGGCCGCACCGCTTTGAATGGCCAGGTAGTTTTTAGCCGGGATCGCAGTATTTGCGGGTATGGTGTATGTGGTGGTGTAAGCGGTGCCCGCGGGGTTAAGCACGCCGATTTCCCAACCCCCGATTTCCAAGGCAGTACCATAAGGATTATACAATTCTACGGCGCACTCATTGTAAGTAACAGTGGTGCCGGAGATCGCGGCGTTGACCGCAGTTTCAACAATGAAGGGCTGGGCGGAATAACCCGCCACAATCGGATCTGAGGTCCCAGCGGGAAGCGTCACTCCAGCCAAGGCGGAGGTGAGATCGCCGGCTCCGCTGAAGTTTGCATCCGTAGCCCCGCGCACGCAAATCCCGCTGGAGTCGATGAAGCTGGGGCCGTTGGTTGGAGGCGTATATGTAAAGTTAGGTGAGGTGCCTGTTTCTGTTCCGGCGTCGTACATGTAGTTCATATAATTGGCGGCAAAGGCCGCTGCTTCCGGACCGCTGTAGCCGCAGGATAAAAGCACGCGGGCAAGATCGGTGGCGGTTTTGGCGGTGCTGTTGGCCATATTGGCGGAACTTGTGGCTACGGAAGGTTCGTTGACCCAGATTTTTTGTGGGAAGGTGGGCCAAACTTGTTCGCCCGCGGTGCCGGCCGGGGAGGCACACGTACCAATCCCATTCAGCGTCAGCGGTATTCCCGCCACACTAATATCCCCGATACGGCGATAACTGCGATCCCAGGAATAGGTGGTGTAAAAGGCCCGGGTGGCCGCGGCAAGCCCACCAACGGGATAACCCAGCGTGTATGGCCATAATTGCAACGGTCGACCATTGTATGGTGTGCCGCCGTTGAATCCGCCACCGCTGTTGCCATAACTGCGCAGTTCCAGCTCGGTTGCCAGGCTGTACCATTGCACGCCGACCCCAGCGGGCGCCTGGTAAGTGAGAAGTTCGTGCGCCCAATCAGCCAGAAAGTTGGCGCTACTGGTCTCGAGTGCCGCGTAGTTCGCACCAGAAGAATTACCGGCGCGGCCATTAACTGCGGCGGTGCCGTTAATGATATTGGCAGCGGTATCGCCCGAAGCCAGAAAATTGTCTAATTGTGCTCCATTAAAATACTGGCCTGATGAATTCACCAAACCTCCCGCCGAGCCAGCATTTAAATTCAGCATTGAATTGCTATCGATAATACGTACGGCAAAACGATAGCGCGTGCCGTTGGGCGAGCTGTAAGGCAGCATTTCCCAAATGGCGTCACGCGAGCCGTAAGGATAGGTGGTGGTGGAATACGGACTAGCCACGCTGCCGGGGTTTAACGTATTGTTGACGACCACCGAGGGCTGAACCACACTGGCGAAGGCCAACGCGTGCAAAAAGGGTGTAAGATCGTACTGTCCATCGCTAGGGTCATATTCTTCTACACCGGCTGAGGTGGGCTGGGCCGCCATATTTGAAAATGGATTCTCCTGACTGGAGCCGTTCGTAGCCAGGGTCCAACTAGGCTCAGGGGACGTCTGGGAAGTTGGGGTTGTAACCGGGCCGGCGCTGGTGGTTCCGGATGCCGTACATACATACCGCTGGGTATTCCATAGAGCGGTCTGACCGATAAGGTAATTGGTGTTCGGTTCCATGGGCAAATCCTGCACCAGAAAATCTTCACCTTGCACCGGTTGCCAGACGGGCGTGCTGGTGGAACCGGCGGCGAGTGTCGCCGGCGGCGTGGTGGGGTCATTTTGCACCGCTTCATAGACGCTGTAGGGTGCGTTTTGCGACCATACCAAGTCTCCGGCGGGGTTGTTACCTGAACTAAAATATGCAGTCTGCTGTGGATAATCGTAGCCGCGGGCCGCGGCAATCTGTTGCCAATCCGCACCAGGGGGCGGGCTATTGCTATTGGCGGTGGTGCATTTGTAATAGGTCATCACGTAGGTTGTCGAGAAATTTGGCGACAGTTCCACCACGGCCCCCACTGGATACGTGATAGTACTGGACCAATAACCATAATTCGCTCCCAGTACACTGCCAGTGCCATCCAGTGTTTGATTGAGCATGGTATTGCGCACCAGATTCAGTACGCCCTTTTGGGCCAGGCCCATATTGGCGGCGGCATTGGCGGCGTAGGTGGCGTGTTTATCGGCCCGGGCCATGAGAATATACGCGGTGCCCAGCAGAGCCAGCAGCACCAGAATGGCGATGACCAGAAGGAGGATCATGCCGCGCGGGCGGCGACGCACCGCAGAGGACGCAGAGGAACGCAGAGGAACAGAACGAGAATCGGTTAAACACGAACGACGGGACGAGGGATTCACCGTCCCGGCGCGGCCGGGATAAACTCCGGTCGCAGAGGAACGCAGAGAGAAACGGCATGGCCGGAATTCATTTTTGGTAGACATACATCACCTCATCTGTTATTGGTACTTATACTCGTCTCATTGGATTTCATGGGCATCAATCCTATTTTTTCTCATGGCTCAGTGTGCCTCCGCGCCATCCGTGGTAACCGCGACGTCGGCTTCCTGGTGAAACGCGCTGCCGCACATACGCTTACATGTTATAGACCATACGCTTGATGCCTTCCTTCATGCGAATAACGTTGAAATTTAAGAGCAGTCCGAGTTTCACTCCACTTAACTTCAGGTAACTCAGAAGTTGAGCCTCGTGGATCGGGGCCAATTTGTCCACGGCTTTTATCTCAACGATGACGGTTCCGGCCGCGATAAGGTCGATCCTGTACCCGACATCAATTTTGCAACCGTCGTATTCCACGGGTAGCACGGCCTGCGACCTTACCGGCAGGCGGCGGCGGTTAAGCTCATGTACGAGGCAGCCTTCATAAGCGCTTTCCAGTAAGCCTGGGCCGAGCGCCGAGTGCACCCGCATCGCTGCATCAATAATCTGGCCGCTGATTTCGTCAGGTTTCATTTGTCGGTGTTCTCCATTTATCATCTCTGCGGTGATCCGTCACTGCGGCAGGCGCACTACTTCGGTAATTACACGGCCGCCCTGGAGCAGGTTATGGGAATCCGTAACGGTAAAGGTGATTTTCAGGGCCTTGGGCCAATAACCCAGTCGCCGCGTGGCGGCGTCAAACACGGCCACGTATTGGTCGTAGGTGTCGGTAGTTACTTCCACGTTGGCGTTACCACTGGGATTTCCCAGGCCGTACCAATTTAAGGTTCCGGTGATGCTGCTGCTGCTGCCATCGGTCCATTGGACGGTAAAAGATGGCATGCCCTGGAGCAGAATCGGCGTCATGCGGAAGTAGCCGTTGACCAAGCCAGCGTCGCCGCCAGTAACATCCGTCCCTGCCGCTGGAGCAGGCAAGGCGCAAAAGCGGTAGCAATAGGCATCGCCAATGGCCGTTGGTGTCTGGCCGATTAGAGCCTGTTCTATTTGTGTGGGGCTGATAATGGCCGTGTCCACACGCGAGGAGGTGATGACGGCATTTCTGGATTCGCCTTTGTAAGCCAACACCGCCCCTTGGAGAGGCACGGTCATCGCGTAAAGATTAGCGTAATTAATATCTGAAAATGCGGCATAACCGGGCGTGGTGCCAACAGAAGTGGCACTGGTGCCGGGGGCCAGCAAGGTTACGTGGCGACCAAAAACAAAATTACCGGCGGTGGCACCGGTGGGCGGCGTGCCCAGGGGCAGCAGAGTAGCCTGATTCGGCTGGGGGTACGGACTGCCGGTCGCCCCCGGCACAGGCTCCATAAACAGTTGGCCGTACCAGACTGCCGCGGCGTTGGAAGTTAAATTATCCATAAACGGCGAAAGGCCGCCGCTGCCATTGCTGCCGGTGCGGTCATGAAAAGTACCGTTGGCCAAAAATGTGAGTTGGTCGTCTTGCCAAGGGGGGGGCG
>JAJZNX010000181.1 GCA_021852275.1 Planctomycetota bacterium
GAAAAAGCCCGGCCGGTGCTGGCCAACGGCACCGGCGGCCTAAGCGGCCCGGCCATCAAGCCCATTGCGGTGTATATGGTGCATCGGGTGTATAGCGCGGTGGCCAAAACCCACAACATTCCACTGATTGGCATGGGCGGTATTCAAACCTGGCAGGATGCGGCTGAGTTTATTCTGGCCGGGGCGTCGGCGGTAGCGGTGGGGACGGCCTTGTTTATTGATCCGTCGATTCCGCAGCAGATTGCCGAGGGTTTGCGCGGTTATCTGCTGCGCAAAGGTAAAAGCTCCATCCGGGAAATCGTGGGCACGCTGGCGATGGGGTAGAGTGTCGGGGCACGGCTACGCCGCGAGTTGGGAGCAGAGAGATACGTATTATCGGAGGAGACAGGGCACGGGGATCCTGCCGCAAAAGCCGACCGCTGAAAGCTGATCGCTGTTCTGCGGGCTTCTACCGTGGTACCGGCAGGTGGGTGAAATTAAAAGGCAATTTGACCAGCAGCGTGCGCGTAAAAAAGCGGATGTTGGCGCGGGTGGGCTTGCCGCCGATAACATTGATGGTGTAACGGTAATAGCCCCAGCCGTGGCTGAGCACTGGGCCGCCGGCATGGGCGCTGATGTGCAGAAGATGACCGTGGGTGCTGTAGAACCGTACTTCCCTGCCGGCAAAAAGCCCCCGGATAAAACGTTGCTCAAGGGGAATGGCGGCGAAGGCCAGCCAATGGCTGGTTTTTCCGTGGTAAAAGAAATTCAGCGTACTGATGCGCAAAGGAATTTGCCAGCCACCCGGAATTTTTTTCAGCGCGCCGAACACCAGATTCATAGCTTGATCCTGAAGGGCGGCGTGACCGAAGCCGATATTGTTCACGTGCAGGGTACGTATGTCGCTGGATACGTAAATGCGGGCCCAGCCGCGCAGGGCCAATGCCGCGGCCGGCGACGGCGGCTGGTGCAAAGCAACTGTCAGTGGAAATACGCCGTCCTGGGGCGTCTGCGGATAGCAGTTTTGCGTGGTTTTGAAGGCCGTTGACAGCACGATTTTACTGTGGGCATCGGTGATAGTTTCGGTGCCGTAGAGGCCGCCAATTTGTTCCAGAATCTGCCTTGGTGTGGGTGCCCAGAGCACAAAAAAGTGGGCGTTAAAGCCTTGTGCGGGGTTGCCGCTGCCTACGTTGGTCAGCCAGTGATTTTCAAAACGATGCAGAGAGCTAAGCGCCACGGCCCCGGCACCATGTATGGATATGGGGACAGAGTCTGAAAGCAGGCTGTTAGAACCGAATATCGGCTGGTAATTGTTGAACCTGCGGCCGGTGGGACCAATTCCGGTAACATGAGCAAGTTGGCGGAGCACTTTCCAGAACGGCTGGCAAGAGATGTTGCAGGAAGTAAGGTTTAATGGAGGCACCTGGTCAAGGTGCGGGAGCAGGCCCGCCTGCAAGCATAGTTGGCGTATTACTGTTTGGACGGTGGGGTGCTTTAAGTGCAGGGAAACCAACGGCCCCTGCAGAATGTTGGCCGTTTCAATGGTGTCCATTACAGAGGCCAACCGGGCGCGAAATAAAGGACGGCGGGCCTGATGCAGGGCGTGGCGAAGGGCGATGGTGGCGGCTGGGCCGGAGCGGATCAGGTTCCGTCGGGCCGTAGCCCGGTGTTTGGCATTGGCACTGTTTAACTGGTGAATCCATTGGGCGAGCCGATTGGCTGTGACGGGAGTTGCGGGCCGAGCAGGTTTGTGGGCGGGCATAATCAGCGTGGCCGGCCCGGTCCGGGGATGTTGCAGCGCCTGGGGTGCTGCGGCCAGGCGGGATTCTGCGCTGCAGCCTTTCGGAAGCGGTACGTTGTGGAATATAAAGGGTATCCGCACGTGGCTCAAGCCGGTGTGCAATTTAACCCAAGCCGTTACCGGCAGCCCGCCCTGGATGTGAATGATATGACTCCAGTTAGGGCCTTTGAATGCCCTGCCCACGCGGCACTGGAGTTTTTGGCCGCGGGTACCGGTGAAGCCCAGGACACCGCCGATATTCGGGCCGAATATAGAGGGCAGGTCGACCGATATGGCGTGGAGTAACCCTGCGGTGGTCGGCGATAGCCGCGCCCCTGCATCAGAGGAAATTGAAACCATAATGTGGCAGCGGCCGATCTGCGGGTTGAGCGGATCGGTTACCACGTCCGTAGGCTTTCCTATGGCGATGTGCAGGCCATGAAAGGTCAGTGCGGCTTTGCCGAAGGCCTGGCGGGAAATTCGCCAGATACGCGGACCTGAGTCCAGCACCACGGGCACTTCACCGGCCAGCACGGTGAGTTTGGTGGCATGGGGCGAGGGCCAATAAAGCCGCGGCGCAAAGGTGAACTCATCACAGGAATTGCTGGTATAACAGTTCTGCGACACCATCGATGCCAGCAGCGATTTTCCGCGATTGTCCAGGGCCTGGGTAAATTGAACCGGGCCGACTTGTTCAATCGCTGTGCCTCCCGGTGCCCAGAACCCCATCAGGTTTACGCCAAACCCGCCAGCGGCATGCTGGGCCGGTGGGGCGGTGAAGCGAATGGTTTCTCCGGCAGACGACGCTTGAATGGCCAGCAGCAAAGCGCCGCAGCGATAAACGGGTGTGTGCCTGGCCAAACTGCCATGGCGACAAAAGGAAAATAATCCGACGGGTGTGTAAAAGTCGTTGCCGCAGGGGCGTATACCGGTTACGTAAGCAATCTGCTGAATAACTTTCCAGAACGGTTGATGCTGCACGCGGATGTTTAATCGTCGGCTGGTCCAGTGCAGGCGTGTGCCGGCAAACTGCGCCGTAAGGCCGGCCTGCCGGCAAAGCTGCCGGAGAATGATACGTAGCGGTGCATTCGTGAGCTTCAGCGTTACCAATGGCCCGCGGATGGCGTGGGCACGGGCGATGGCTGCCAGCACCGCGTGCATATCCCGGCGCATCTGGGGCGTGGTCCAACCCGCCAGGGCGGCTTTAAGAGCAGCTACAGCGGCTGTGCCGGCGGCGATCAGGTGGTGTTTAGCCTGGCGGCGAATGGTGATGTGAGGGCTGCTGAGCTTACTGACCCAGTCGGCAATTTGCTTAGTCGTAAAAACTTGCCCGGGTCTGGGCAACATGACAATGGATGGCGGGGCCGCCACCGGATGGCGAGCCGAGTGCGGCGGTGCGGCAGCAGGGGTGGCTGCGGTCAATGGCGGGATAGCATGTGTTGGGGTGGCACCGGCAGCTTCCGCCGACCTTGCGGCAAGCAGAAACGCCAGGACGGGAAAGGCGGCCCACAGGCTGAAGTTGGATTTGTACATGGAAGGTTCTCCTGGCAGCTTAATCACTACCGCAACAGCAGGATATGATGGAACTCAAACGGTACGGTTATGACGGTAGTGTGCCGGTAAATTGTCGCCACCACCGTGGCGGGCTTGCCGCCGGTAATAAAAAAAGTGCCTTGATAGTGCTTCAGATTACCGTATCCACCGGCTACCATGTCTGTGAGTGACTGGCCATCGGAATTAAGGAAGTAAAATGGATTAACAGGTACAGCGGTTAATCGGGCCATCAATGCGCTGATGCTCGGCAATTTGGCGAGCCTGACCGGTACGGATATATGCATCACTTCCTTCCAGCGGTTGCCGGCTTGTATGGGTTGGCCAAACGCAACAGTAATGCCTGCAAAGTGCATGGTGGCCTTGCCGGCCTCCAGATGGCTGCATCTTTGCACCTGTGGTTCTGTAGACGCCGCTACTATGAGGCGCGTTTGCAACCGGGCGAGGAATTTTGCTTTGGTGGATGGCCGTCCCAACACCAACGACCAGGGGGAACTGAACTCTGGAGAATTGCTGTTGTCAAAATCATAGATCAAATATCTGTTGGGGGTGGGCAGGGCCAAAATCCGGTGCTGGTCGTCTACGGCCAGGCGAACCTCCAGCGGTGATGTTTGCAGTAATACGTGCGGTGTTGGCACGTACAGGCCGCAGTATTTTATCACCAGCTCACGATGGCCCTGGCCGCTGGTTTGCTGACTTCCATAAATGGTTTTTTGCCAGGCCGATTGGATGACCAGGGCGATATTGCCGTGTATGCTCACTGCCGAGGCATGGGAGAATAGTCCGGGGCGGTCAAAGAAAAATCCGGCGGCCGGACCGTATTGAGCGCCCGTGGGGCCAACGCCTGTGATTTTGGCGATACGCAGCAGCACTTTCCAGAAGGGTTGGCGCTGTACGTTTATGTTAAGGCGTTGTGCTTTCCAGGCCGGCTTCGACGGAAAATAGGGATACATGCCGACTTGGTCGCACAGTACGCCAATGATGGTTTTGACGGAAGCATTCCTGGCCCGCACCGAAACCAGCGGGGCACGCAGGGCGTCGCGGATGTAAAGGGCATCCAGTGCGGCCTGAAGGCGCTGGTGTACCTGGATGGTGGGGTTTTGATGCAGCGCGTTTTTCAGGGCGGGTACCGCCGCTTTGCCGGCGGCGATCAAAAGCCGCCTGGCCCGACTTTGCGCGGAGGTGTTACCGTTGGCCAGGGCATGAATCCAATTTTGTAGCTGCGTGGCCGCCGGTGTCGGGCGTGGTAGCCGGCCGATCATGGTAATGGATCTTAACTGCGGGTGCGGAGGCACCGCCCCCGCAGCCTGATTCAATGGCAGGGCGGCCAATACCAGCCCGGCGATCGCCGTTACCATGAACCCGCTGGCGATAGCTGCTATCCGCATAATTTTTCTCCTTATGCGGCAGCCATTATCGCCTGATGAGCGGTTAGGTCAAAGCAGGAACATCGGCATCCGGCTGAGCCTGCCGTGGTCGAGCAGGACTTCCAGATGCCGGCAATACCTGTTGGCGACATCTACTCTGGCCCGGAATCTGACGGTGCTGGCGTCAATTAGCGGCAAACTCATCGCCCCAGTGCACATTCTTGCAATAATTGGTGGTGCCGCGGTTATTATTAGCAGCATTCACCTGCGATTGGGTCGGGGCTGGCTGGACTTGCAGGGCAGCCGATTGCCGCTGCGAACTGCATCCTCCGGCCACAAAGAGCACAGCCGCCAGGGCCAGGATCGGCGATACCTTGATGGTGTTGCGCATTAACATGGAAACTCCTTTCAAAAAAACATTCCGATGAACTTATCCTTAAAGTTGCCCGGGCGCGCACTCGGCGCAGCTTTTGGGTTGCATGAAGTTATTTTGGTAGTGGCACAAAACAATATTTAATCCTTTATTGAGCCTTAACATCAAGCTCACATTTTTACTATAGATACTCTAGATCGATTATGAAAATATATGCTAGTTATATATATTATGTGTTTTGGTTATAGGTAGAGGCGGAAACAGCCAGAAATCGTTGTTGGAAAATCAATGAGGATGTGCGTTTGCAGTTACAGACGCGCTGGGCTTTGCTGCGTTGGTGCTCCAGCAGGCCCTGATGGGTCAGGCGTTGGCCCTGGATAAATCCGGCGGTGCCTCCGCCGCACCAGACCCGGTCGCGGCAGCTGCCTGTGTCTGGGCCACGGGCGGGTTAAAGCGCAGCCAACTGGCGCTTTCCGGGTCGTCCATGGAAAGGGCTGTGTATTGGCAGCCGGGGGGAACCATGTCCAGCGAATCCTGTTCGGAGGTTAAATTGATAATCATGTATTCGGCCCGGGCGCGCACAAACTCAGACTGCCCCGCCGGTTGGACCATTGTGGCTGCGGAAACTTTATCCAGATTCAGCAGGGCCAGGGATTCCATCAGCGGATCACGCTGGCCGCGGCCCGATTTAACAATCGTGGGTGTAATATCCGCATACCCGGCCACGCACAATCCCACCGATAGATTGTCCATCAGGCCCGCGCAGATCAGCGATGCGGCCAGTTCAATAGCGCGTTCGCTCTGGGCCCTTCCGTCGGTGAGAGTACGCCAGGTTCTCAGGTCCAGTACCACGATCATGGTGGGCGGAGTATCCATGGTCATTTCCCGCACCACCATGTTGCCGGTGCGGGCCGTGCGCCGCCAGTGAATGGATCGAACAGAGTCACCAGGATGATAATCGCGCAGGCCGTAAAATTCGTCAAAGCCGCCGCGTGCGGAAGAACTCACCGACCCGCCCGGAGAAAAAGTCCGGGTCTGGGCCAGGAGCCGGCGGTTCAGCAGGCCGATGCGCGGATACACCACAATGCGCTGCGGAGCCAGATAATGGATGGCCCGATTTACAAAACCAAACGGAAAAGAGCAGCATATCCGCAATTCCCTTAGTTCCACCAACCCGCGGTTTTCCGGAACCAGATGTGTCATAACCAGGGTGCCCTGCTGCGGACCTAAATGCAGACAATACCCCTCCGGCACACGACGCAGATGCCCGACCATGCGTGCTTCGGTCATACGGACCGCACACGACGGCCATAACCGCTTGCGGTTGGTCAGCCGGTATTGCACATCCGCCGCTTCGCCCACCACCGCATGGTCGCCGACCACACGGACCACTTCCAGCTTTTTCAGCACCACGTTGCCCATAATGGCCGAAACCAGAATGCTGCCCAGCACAATACCCAACGCCCAAAAGAGCACATTGGTCTTCGAATTGATCGCTGCCAGCATCACAAATGCCGTTACGCCGGCGAACACAAAGCCGATGGCGGTAAGTTCGTAATAAGTCTTACGAATTCGCATGGGCAGCCCCAATCGATTGATCCAACCACACGGGCCGGTTCTGCTTACACCGGGCAGGCCACGTTCTGGATAATGTCCTGTATGATGCGCGTAGCCGAATTGACGTCTCCGTTGGCCATGTAGCTTTTGCTGATCACCCGGTGTGCGCATACCGGCACCACCAGTTGTTTAATGTCGTCGGGAATAACATAATCACGCTGGTTCACCATGGCCATGGCCTGCGATGCCTGCATCAGGGCCAAGCTGCCCCGGGGCGAAATCCCGGTGTGCAGGGCTTCGTGTTTGCGGGTCGCTTCCACAATATCCATCATGTATTCCAGCAGCAGCACGTCAATTTTGACCTGCGAGCATTGCCCCTGTAACGCCCGCACTTCGTCCATCGAAAGTACCGGATCCAGGTGCTCCAGCAGACGTCGGCCCGGCTGTTCGCGCAAAATCGCCAGTTCCTGATTGCGTTGCGGATAGCCGAGTTCTATCCGCAGCAGAAAGCGGTCCAACTGGTTTTCCGGCAGAAAATACGTGCCCTCAAACTCAAACGGATTCTGTGTGGCTACCACCATAAACGGCTGCGGCAACAGCATCGTCTGGCCATCCACGGAAACCGAAGCGTCATTCATGGCCTCCAGCAAGCTGCTTTGGGTGCGCGGGGTGGTGCGATTGATCTCATCGGCCAGCACAATGTTGGCAAAGATCGGCCCGGGTTTAAAATCAAAAGTCTGCTTTTCCTGATTATAAATTGATACGCCCACAATATCTGCCGGCAGCAGATCGGGGGTCAACTGAATGCGATTGAACTGACAACTGATGCTGCGTGCCAAGGCCCGGGCCAGGACGGTTTTTCCCACCCCTGGAACATCTTCGATTAAAACGTGGCCGCGCCCCAGCAGCCCGACGAGCAAATGATCAATAGCTTCTTTTTTTCCAAAGAAGACCGATTCGATATTTCGCCGCAGCGGTTCAAGAGGATGCATGGATAATCAAAGCCCGTTCATGTTGAATGACCACCGCCAACCCGGACAACGCCATTCTAATCGAATACCGGCTTGATGGGAAATGCGGAAAGGAGATAGTTCGGTCTTAAAATGAATTGCGCCGGATTTTCCACCCTTTAGCTATAACAAGAGTGTTCCCACAAGTGTAACCGTTCACTGCCATGCTGCCAGGCCAGAGCTACGGCAGTTACGGCGTAGCCAAGCAGAGGTGCCCCTTGTGGCGCAGGCTTCCAGCCTGCCTGGTCGCCCCTTCGTGAACGGTTACTTATTTTCTTCCATCTGGCTAAGAACCCAGCTTTTCACGGCGGCACGCTGGGCTGCTGTGGCCGTCAAACGTGTTGGCGGATTTGCCGTTACGGCCGGTGTAGAGCCTGGTCCAGCCGAATTGCGGGCTAAACTTGGCCGGCGTTTGGCGGCCGAGGTGCGGGGTGGTGCGGACTGCGGTGGGAGAAGTGTTTCCGGGGTGATGGGATCGGCGGTTGGCGGCCAGGGCCACTCAAATGTTACCCGAAACAGCCGCTTGCCGGGAGGGATTACCGGATAAGATTGATGAATTTCGCTTAGCAGTTCCGAGAGTGTGGCAAAGCCGTCGGCGATGGCGTCGGCCGGGGTCAAAGCATCCAGATGGGGCAATTCTTCAAGGCCGGTAATTTTGAGCTTGCCCAATCCGGGGGTGTAACTGATCTGGCCGACACGTACATGTGGCCGATCCCACAGGCGGATGGTCTGGCGTTTTTTGCCGGCGCGAACCAGGGCCACGAGATGTTTTTTCAGCAGCAGCATCACATCAGGATAACCGCAGACTCTGCTGAAGGTAAAGAACCCGTTTACCAATCCAGCGGCTTGAGCCAGGCCTGCTTGAAAGTATCCACCGGCTCCTCCAGCAATACCGGCCCCCCCGTGGAACGTATTTTCAACTGCGGTGCTTCCGTTACGGTTCCCAGTACCCCAAATGAATGCGGCCGCAGGCCTTTGACCACCGCATCCAGATGTTCCGGTTTTATTTCCAGCAGGTATCGCGTGGCGGATTCGGAAAATAAAAGAGTGTCATCGCCCAGTCCTTCATCACGCGGCACGCCCGCCAGATCCACCTGCGCTCCCAGCCCGCCGGCAAACAGCATCTCCGCCATGGCCACCGCCAGCCCGCCCTCCGAAAGATCGTGGGCGCTGCACACCAGGCCATGGCTGATCAGCCCCGCCACTGCCTGATGCAGGGCTGGAGCCACGGTTAAATCGACGCGCGGTACGCACGCCCCGGTATGGCCGTGAATGTGCCAGTACATCGATCCGCCCAGTTCGCGCCGGGTTCGGCCCACCAGCACCAGCAGGTTCCCCGGTTCCTTGGCATCCATGGTGATAGCCCGATCCACAAACGGCAGCACACTTATCGCACTGATCAACAGCGTGTACGGAATACAGATGCGCTCGCCGCGGTCGGTGATAAATTCGTTGGACAGTGAATCTTTGCCGGAAATAAAAGGCGTGCCGAAAGCCCTGGCTCCGTCGTAGCAAGCCTGGCAGGCTCGCACCAACGCCCCCAGGTGCATGGGATCGGTGCATTTGGGCCAGCAGAAATTATCCAAAATCGCCGTGTGCCGTGGATCGCCGCCCACGCAAACGATATTGCGAACGGCTTCATCCATGCTGTTCAGGGCCATCTGATACGGATCAATCTCGCCAAACCGCATCTGGCAACCCACCGCCAGCGCCACCGCACGCGGACTTTCCGGCAGCGGCCAAAGCACCGCCGCGTCGCCTGGTCCATCGCCGCAGGGACCGGTCAGCGGCTTGATCACCGTGGCACCCTGCACTTCATGATCGTACTGCCGGATGATCCAGTGCTTGCTGGCAATGGTGGGATGGGAAAACAGCCCCACCATCGCCTGTACGTAATCCTGCGGTGGCGCAAGGGTGGGGTCATGCAGCAGGGGCTGCTGCCAGCAGGCCTTGCGCACCGGCGCAGGCAGGCCATCGTGAATGAAACCCATGTCCAGTTGGCCCACCGCGGTTCCATTGTAGTACAGCGATAGCTTTCCGCTGCCGTCAAATTCACCGATATCGGTGGCCTCTACATCTTCCGCCGCCGCCAGGGCCAATAGGGCAGGTACGTGCTGTGGCGGCACCGCCAGCACCATGCGCTCCTGGGCTTCGCTGATCCAGATTTCCGTGTAAGAAAGGCCCTGATATTTCAGCGGCACTTTTTCCAGATGTACCGTGGCTCCGGTGTGCTGGCCCATTTCGCCCACAGCGCTGGAAAGTCCGCCGGCACCGCAGTCGGTAATAGCCCCGAACAACGGGCCATCAGCATGGTCCCGGGCCTGCAGAATCACATCCAGCACTTTTTTTTCCGTGATGGCATTGCCGATCTGCACCGCATGGCTGAATTCATCGGCGTGGGTGTTGGTCAGCACATCGCTGGAAAAAGTGGCTCCATGAATACCGTCACGGCCGGTCCGGCCACCGATGACAATGATATGGTCGCCGGGCTGGGCGGACCCTTTGGCGGAAAACTCCCGCGGCATCAGCCCCAGCGTACCGCAGAAGACCAATGGATTGCCAATGTAACGCTGATCGAAAAATACGGCTCCGTTCACCGTGGGAATCCCCATCCGGTTGCCATAATCGCGCACACCCGCCAACACACGCTGGGCCGTGCGGCGGGGGTGAATTACGCCATGTGGCACTTCCTGCGGCGGCGTCGCCGGATCGGCAAAACAGAAAATATCGGTGCAGGCGATGGGTTTGGCTCCCAGGCCGGTGCCGATGACATCGCGGATGCACCCGCCGATGCCGGTGGCGGCTCCGCCATAAGGCTCGATGGCCGACGGCCGGTTGTGCGTTTCCACTTTCATGCACAGGGCAAAATCTTCATCGAAGGCGATAACCCCCGCGTTATCCTTGAATACACTAAGCGTCCAGGGCAGATTCAGTTCACTGGTGGCCCGAAAAATGGTGGATTTCACCAGGTTGTCAAAAACGAGTTTTTCCGGACTGCCGGTATGATGGTCGTGCCCGTTGTGGGCCGCGTCGGGCGCGGGGTGATGGATAAATTCCACCCGGCTTTTGAGCGTTTTATGTACGCAGTGTTCGCTCCAGCTTTGGGCGATGGTTTCCAGTTCCACATCGGTGGGCGGGCGGCCCAGGGATACAAAATAATTGCGGATGGCCTGCATTTCGGCCAGATCCAGAAATAGATGTCCCCGGCGCGAGAGGCTTAAGAGTTCCTGATCGGTAAGCCCCTGCACGGGTACCTCCAGCTTCGCAAATTGATAGGGCCGCGCGCTGGGAAATTCCGCCGGAAAAAACGGTGCCAGATGAATCTGTTCTATGCTGTCGTTAGCCAGTACCGCCAGGGCAATTTGGTTGAGCGCTTCCTCGCCCGGCGGCGGCGTGAGGGTGTAACGTCTTCCGGTGAGCACCTGCACGGATGGACTTTCGTCGGCGCTAGTGCGCGGCAGACCCAGCATATCCGCAATGGCCATTTCCGCACTGGCGGCCACGGGATCCATCACCCCGGGCTTAAGATGAACTTCCACGCCTGCGCCCGGCGAATGAGCGCCGATACCGATGACCGGGTTCTCCGTTACCGGATCGGCAAATAAATGGTGCGCCAGGTGTTCCAGGTTGGCGGGGGTCAAAACCGCCTCATCCCCCGCCAGCAGATACACGCGGGCGGTATGCACGCTGGTGATGGCAGGATTTTGGCCATTGGCATCCGTGGTATGGGCGGCGCGTTGAAGCTGCTGAATTTCCGCCAGGATGGCCGCACCAGCGGGATCGTTGGAAAGGTCTTTGCAATGCACTTC
>JAJZNX010000068.1 GCA_021852275.1 Planctomycetota bacterium
ACATCAGTACCGCCGCAGAAACCACCGTCACCTCGTTCCGTTCAACCCGATGCATCGCATCCAGGCGAACCCGTTCATTAGCCGACATAAGTAAGTTTTCCATTCTGTCTGGTATACCCCAGACTCGTAGGTGACACTTCTATTTCGGCTAAGGGGTGACAATTCTACTTCGGTACAACACGGGGGATGTTATATCGCTTGAAGAATTTTTAGGAATCCTCTACAATACGGGACTGGACATGGGGGTAGATTGGTATTTGGGCTGTTAAACGGTCCACAGGGTTATTTTTCAGGACGGGTTATGCCGACAATTAATCAGTTGCTTCGCCGGCCGCGGCGTTCCTTGGAACGCATCAACAAGGTTAAGGATCTGGAATCTTCGCCGCAGCGCCGCGGGGTGTGTCTTTTGGTAAAAACCATGACTCCTAAGAAGCCCAACTCGGCGCTGCGTAAAGTGGCCAGGGTGCGGCTATCCAATGGCAAGGAAGTAACGGCATACATTCCGGGTATTGACCATAATCTGCAGGAACACTCCATTGTGCTGGTGCGTGGTGGCCGGGTGCGCGATTTGCCCGGTGTGCGGTACCATATTGTGCGGGGTGTTCTGGATGCCAGCGGCGTGGAAGCACGGCGTCGGAGCCGATCCAAGTATGGAGCCAAGAAGCCTAAATAATTTAATGCCGGGCGCAAGGATTAAGTAAAAGTTTCGGTTGGCAATGGGCCGGCCGGCAAAATCTAGAGACCTTCAAGTATCCCGAATCGGCTGATTCGATACGGAGAAAAGAAAGGATTATTCATGGGTGCAAAATCGTTTACTGCCAGTGCGGATATACTCAAACCCGATCCAGTTCATAATTCGCTGCTTTTAAGCAAATTCATCAATTGCCTGATGTACGATGGGAAAAAATCGACTGCTCAGCGAGTGGTGTACGGTGCGTTTGAGGTGATTGGCAAACGGGTCAAAGACGCCAAGCCGATCGACGTATTTAATCTGGCGATGGAAAACGTCAAGCCGAATGTGGAAACTCGTTCTCGTCGGGTTGGTGGACAAAATTACCAGGTGCCAATGTCGGTATCCAAGAAGCGCCAGCAGAGTCTGGCCATTCGCTGGATATTGGAAGCTATTCGCGCAAAAGGCGGCAAGCCCATGGTGGAGCGTCTGGCTGATGAACTTATTGCGGCCAGCCGCCGGGAGGGCAGCGCCATTCAAACCCGGGAAAACGTTCATAAGATGGCTGAAGCCAACCGCGCCTTTGCGCATTTTGCGTGGTAAGCTTGTGTGATGTCTGCGGCTTGTCGACTCTGTAGCCGCACCTGGTAATTTTTCTAATCGTGGGCTGGCAGTGTATAATAATCTGGGGTGGCCAGGTGATCGCCCGGCGAGAGCCGGGAGGAAAGTCCGAACACCGCAGGGTACGGTGGTGGGTAACGCCCACCCGTCGGCTTGGGCTTTGGCCCGGGACGATGCGGGAAAGTGCCACAGAAAATAAACCGCCGATGTCGGCTGGTCCGGCAGGTAAGGGTGAAAAGGTGCGGTAAGAGCGCACCGCGGCGATGGTGACATCGTCGGCATGGAAAACCCCACCGGGTGCAAGACCAAATAGGAGGCCGAAGCGCTGTCCCGGCGCGAGCCTGCCATACGCGACAATGCCCCCGTCAAGGAAGTCGCCGGCAGGATGGCAGTGTGTGAAGTACGAAGTTTTCGCAAGAAAATTAGGAAACAACGCTGGTGTAGGCTTCGGGTAGGTCGCTTGAGGGCAACAGCAATGTTGCTCCCAGATAAATGATCACCGCCGGTAACGGCACAGAATTCGGCTTATCGGCCATTCCAAGAGCGGGCCGCGGCGGTAATATCGCTGCGGCTCGTCCATTTTTGGGGGTTTGCGCAGACAGAGCGTCCGGCCGGCGATTTCGCGTAGCCCGCTGGGTGCGGCATGTCCCCCCTGGCAGTTGTCGGGTATAATCTGCCCCGGGTGCTCGGCAAAGCGGCTTGGCTTGGGCCAGCAGTTCATGGGAGAAGGCCGGTTCGGCGAACTCCACCGGTCGCATTGTGAGAATCTTTTTCATGGTTAAGCAGCACCATCAGCTTCTCAAGTTCGGTCTGGGCCTCATGGACGGCTTGACGGTGGTTGCCGCATGGTTTTTGGCCTACGCGATTCGCTTTTCATTTTTTCCGCACGCCAAAGCGCTGCCATCCATGCACAGTCTGATCGAAGGCCTGATATTGACCCTGGCTATCGCTGCGGCGGTTTTCAGCGGCACCGGCCTGTACAAGCCTCGCCGCGATCGGCGTATTCTGGAGGAATTGCAGGCCGTTATCGTGGCGTGTGTTGTTTGCTGGGTGGTGTTAATTGCGGCGCTGTATTATCTGCGCAGCACCCCTTTTACCCGTGGCATGTTGTTGGCGTTGCTGCCTACACTGATGGCCATGCTGGTGCTGGAACGAACGATGTTTCGATCGGTGCTGCGTTTTGCCCGCAATCAGGGGTGGAACCAGCGTTACGCCATTATTGTGGGCACCAACCGCCTGGGCCAGCGGCTGTTGGAAACCTTGCGCGAAAATAGTTGGACAGGCATCAAGGTGGTCGGGTTTGTCAGCGTGGAAAATCAGCCCTTGGCCGGCGGGCATATCCGCGGAATTTCCATCGCCGGGCCTCTGGCGGAACTGCCGCAGATTATTCGCACCATGCGGCCGGACTGCGTATTTGTGGCCCTGCGTTCGCATGAAGCGGCGCTATTGCCGCAGGTGGTGGCCCAGCTTGAGTGCACCAGTGTGGATGTGCGGGTGGTGCCGGATTTGCGGGTTTCACGCTATCCAGTGCGTGTATCAATCAGCGAACTGGATGGCATGCCGATTGTATCGCTGCGCGAGAATCCGTTGGCGGGCTGGTCGGCTCTTTACAAGCGAGCCTTCGATATCGGTGGAGCTTTGCTGGGCTTGGCGATTTTTGCCCTGCCCATGGCCGTCATAACCATGATGATTAAAAGGTCCGGTTCCGGCCCGGTTATTTACCGCCAGAGGCGCATCAGTATCGGTGGTCAACCGTTTAATATTTTCAAATTTCGCACCATGATTCCCACTGCAGAAAATGCCTGCGGAGCGGTGCTGGCGTGCCCGGACGATCCTCGCTGCACCCGATTGGGCCGGTGGCTGCGCCGCACCAGTCTGGACGAATTGCCGCAGTTGTTCAACGTACTCAAGGGAGATATGTCCCTGGTCGGGCCGCGGCCGGAGCGTCCGGAGATCATGGAAAAAATTGTGGAGGAAATTCCGGGCTTCGCCACGCGGTTGAAGATGCGGGCGGGTATTACCGGCTATGCCCAGGTACGTGGTTACCGCGGACGAACCAGTTTTCGCAAACGGCTGCAATATGACCTGTATTATCTCAATCATTGGTCGCCGCTGTTGGATTTACGCATTCTGGTGGAAACGCTGTTTCGTGGTTTTCACCATCCCAATGCGTATTGAGACCGCGGGGTGGCGTTTCTGGTGCAAACCGTGGATAATCAGTGCCGGATCACCATGGATTGGAGTTTGTATTATGATGATCGCTAAAGTGGTTGCCACCGTCGTGGCAACGGTTAAAGACGCCGGATTTGATACCAAAAAACTCATTGTGGTACATGCCCATGTTCTCAAGGATGGTCAGCTTATTCCCGGACAAACCGTGGTGGTGGCCAATGATGATCTGGGTGCCGGCGAGGGTGATTTTGTGCTGGTCACGCAAGGCAGTTCGGCCCGTTTGGCACCCGGCATGAAAAACTGCGCCACTGATGCGGTGGTGATTGCCCTGATCGACCGAATTGATGCCAATGGGCAGCCGGTGTTTTATAAAAAATAGTCCTTGGTTTGGCGGGTAGTCAGCTTTATGTTCACCGCGGTAGTAAAAGGTTCTCTCACCAGTACAATCAAGCATCCGTCGATGAAAGGGGTGCGGCTGATGATTGTGCAGCCTGTGGACCCTGTAGCCGGAATCAGTAGCGGTTTGCCGCAGATTGCCGCAGACGTGCTCGGTGCCGGCATCGGCACGCGGGTGTTGGTAAGCAGCGACGGACGCGCCGCCCAGGATATGTTAAAAATGGATAAATTCAGTCCGGTTCGTCTGGTGATTACGGCTCTGGTAGACGAGGCGGCCAAAACCTGACTGCGCATAAAGAGGTCTGACACAGTTAAGGAATCAAGTTTATGTATATGGCGCGAGTCATGGGTCAGGTGGAGGCTTCCGTGCGGGCGGCCGGGCTTGGTCCACACAGGCTGGTGCTGCTTCAGCCGCTGGATTTTCAGCAGCAGCCCATTCGCTGGACGCTTGTCGCCATCGATCTGGTGGGTGCAGCCAATGGCTCTCTGGTGGCGTATGAAGAAGGGCGTGAAGCCGCCAATCCGTATGATCCGCCGTTGCCGGTGGATGCCTGCGTGGTGGCGCTGGTGGATGGCTATAATTACCAGCCTTAATTACCAGCCCTGATGTGCTGATATGAGGATTTGGTCAGACGGCGTTTGGACTGATGATTTTGGCCAGGCCCGTTGGGAACAGCCTGCTGGTGGTGATACAAAGGATCTGATCATGTTTTTTCTTGGCGCAACGGACCAACGAGTGTCAGTGGTCAACGATGCCGGTGTAGAAGTATACCATGCGGAGCTGCGCAATCTGGTGGCGGTTATCACCCATTTGCGCGGCCACATTAGGGCGGTGTGTATTGCCAGTCCTGCCGGCCAGATCGATCCGAATCTGCTTTCGGTATTGGAAGGTCAGCTAAAGCTTGATCCCGCGTTTCAATCTCTGCAGACCATGCCTTTCAGCCCCGGTTTAGACGCTCGACTGCTGGCTTTGGCGGCGTTGGTGGCGGCCACCACAGTGGGTCATTCGAATAAAGAAAAGAAGGGCCAAGACAAAAAAACTAAGAAAGGCAGACGATAATGGCCGCACCAGTGCATCCGTACAGTGATTATGGTATCGCCCTGCAGACGCTGCGCTTCGCCCGCAACTGGCTTGGCATATTGCTGTTTACCTGCGTGCTGTTGCAGGTGGTGGGGTTCCTGCTGATGCGCTTCACCAGCCAGCCGTTTGTGGCATCGCGGCCGGTGATCCATCGGCCCTTAACGCGACTGGTGCGGAAGCAGCACTTTTCCGCCACCACGGTTTCCGGTCAATCCCGTGCCACAGCCGGCGGCACCGGTGTGAGTTCGCTGGATGATTTGAACACGGCATCCGCCCGGCAGTTTCGCATCAACCGATGGACCGTGCGCACCAAGGCCGGCCGCGAATTAAATTTGCGGTCGCAGTGGGAAACCACGTATTATCTGGCGGTGCCGGTGACTCAGCTTCTGGGCTTGCTGGCTGCGGCCTCGCAGGCCATTTTGATTTTTCTGACGCTGATTATGATTCTGGTGGCCCAGGCCCCCGGCGTTGCCCATCTGACGCGCAGTCTTAACTGGGCGGTTATACTGCTTTTTATGGTGCTGCCCTGGCAGTATTTTTTTCATGGATTTCCAATCCCCGGCGTGCTGTATAGCTGGCATGAATTGCTGCATACCTTGGGGCTGGTCTACCTTCTGCCCCCCGGCCAGGGAATACCCTTTATCCCACGGCTGCTGATTGTGGCGCGATATGTCGGCTGGCCCGCGCTGGCCATGGTGGTGATGCTGGTGACCGCGGAGCGTTTTCGTGCCGGCACGCGATTAGCCATCGGCCACCCGCTGCAAAGCATGATGCGTCCCGGATCAACTTCGACTGGAACCGCGCGGCCCAATGTCGGTTCCAGTGCCAGTCCCGGTGTCAGTCCGCCGCCCACCCCACGATCTGGGTTGAAGCTGTGAACTTTGAAGCACGTTTTCATCTGCGGCATACAGGTCGGTGACCATGCGCTTGTCTCGAGAACTTAGATTTGCCTTGAAGGCGGCAGGGGTGCCGGTGGACGGGGTGAATAATTTTGCGGGCCATCCGGCGCTGGACGGCGTGGCACCATTTTTAACGCTGGCGGCCGTGGTGGAGGGTGAACCGGACCCGGCCACCGGCATGGTAATCAACATCAAACGTATTGATCAATTGCTGCGTGACCACCTGGTTCCGATGATTGGAGCCTATTGGCGGGAAGCGGCAACACCGGGGCGACCGTGGGGCGGGGCGGATTTGCTTTTGCCGATGGTTACTTGGCTGGAAGCCAGGTTGCATCCCGGCCGGCTCCACGCCCTGCGGTTGGAGTTAAGTCCTTTTTTGTCGTACCTTTGTTTGCTCAAGGAGTCGCCTGTGGTGCGTTTATCCGAGCGTTTTGAATTTTCCGCGGCCCATCGTCTGCATAGCCCGCAGCTTGGCGAGCAGGCCAATCGCGAAGTCTTCGGCAAGTGCAACAACCCCAACGGCCATGGGCATAATTACGAATTGGAAGTGGTGATTGCCGGAGAGCCGGACCCCCGCACCGGGTTGATTATGCCGGTGGGAGAATTGCAGCGACTGGTCAACCAGCGGGTGATCACAATCTTTGATCACAAGCATCTGAATGTGGATTGCGAAGAATTCAGGAATCTCAATCCCACTGTCGAAAACATTGCCCGGGTGATTTTCGACAAGCTCGCGGACGGTTTCAGCGGAACAGTTCGGCTGGCGGCGGTCAAAGTATGGGAAACGCCCAAAACCTGGTGCGAAGTTACGGCACCCATCACGTCAATTCGCGATTTCTGAACAGGGCGATCGCGGCGGCAAGGGCCGCACCGATGTACAGCAAGCCGTACGTACACGAAATAACGACGTATTCCCATACCTGGCCAATGGTGGGGGCGTTTTTAATGAAATGCCCCGGCATACTGATGGGGCGATACACCAGACACTGATTGATGTCAAAATTGCTCAAAAATGGCAGCAGATAACTGATGCTCTGCACCACCTCCTGCCAGGGATGAGCCAGATTGAGCAGCGGAATGAACCGCGTCAGATTGGCACCGATGTACAGCAGCACAATGGCCGTCATGTTCAGCGCCAGACTATACCGTGTGGAAATGGCGGTGCTGATGGCCGCCAGTGTGGCTATTTCCATATATTGCATGATAAAGGCCGGCAGCAGCACGATGACGCTGCTGAAATTGCTCCAGAATAAAGCTTGTCTTTCCGCCATGTCGCTGACATCCAGGTCGATGCGCTTATCCGAAAAAAAACGCAGGTAATCGCAGCCGGCAGTGCAGATGGTGGTAATGGCCATCACCACAAAAATCAGGCATAGAATACCCAGGTACTTTCCTACCACCACC
Organism: Planctomycetota bacterium; assembly: GCA_021852275.1. GTDB lineage: Bacteria > Planctomycetota > Phycisphaerae > WQYP01 > WQYP01 > JABEVA01. The sequence goes on from JAJZNX010000068.1 coordinate 7,244, forward strand.
TGCCAGCGGGCCACCGGTTTGCTCATCAGGGTCAGCATCGTCCGGTTTTCAATTTCTTCATCCACCACTTTACCGGTGGCAAAGACCATAATGACCAGTGAAAACATCAACACGAACGATAAGGCCACATCGCGGAACATTTCGGTATCGTCGCCGAAAGTGTTAAACGGCACGAACGCCGTGATGATGATGGCTGCCAGGCACAGCAAAAATACAATCAGCGTAAACGGCTGCAGCAGAGCTTCGTAATACGTTACGCGGGCAATGGCACCCAGGCGGGAAAGGCCCAGCAGCGGCAGAAATAAAAACTCCACAATTCCCGGAATCAACCAGGCTCCGGCCAGGGAAAAAGAGAGTGTGAACCACAGCCGCCAGTTGTCGGCAGCGGTGGCAATGACATTGGCATAGGCGCTGGCTACGCCGTGGTTATGTTTGGATGCGATATCGGAAACGCCGGCCGTGTGGTAGGCCATATCAATAAGATGATTCCAATAAGTCCAGCAGCCCAGCGAAATCAAGGCCAGCGCCAGCAGGACTGTAAAATAGAGGATGGTTGATTTTTTCAGCATGGGTCTTTTTCCAGGCAGGGCCTTACTCACCAAAATATTTCAGTAAACAATACGGACCGGCGGTGCCAGGCCGACGGGGTTTTCAGTGCTGTGGGCCACGTCATGAATGAATCCTTCAAAATGCCGCCGGATGTCCGCCAACAAACCACGGATTTCCGCCGTCTCTCCTTCCAGCACCAATTCTACGCGACCATCGTGCAGGTTGCGCACTGTTCCGCCAAGCGGGCGGTGGCGAGCAAGTTGTACCGTGGTGAGGCGGAAGCCCACGCCCTGAACACGCCCCGAAAAAATAATAATGTGGCGCTCACTGACCATAGTCTATTCGCCTGCATGTCATATTTTTCCAAAAGAAGCCGGACGGCCACTATCATCCTCGTCGCACGGTTCCACCAAGCCGGCGGAACCGGGCTATGGCCATGAGTGGAAAGTATAGCCGATACAAATGATATTTCAGGTAAAACACCCTGGGAAAGCCGGTCCCTGTAAACCACGGCTCTTCCCAGTCGCCGGTCGGGGTCTGATGATCCATAAGCCAAGAGATCGCATTTTTAACGGATGGGTCATGCGGACCATCAACGGCCATGAGTCCCATGGCTCCCCAGGCGGTTTGCGAAGCCGTGCTGGGTCCTTGGCCTTTGAGCTTTGGATTATCATAGCTCTGGCAGGATTCACCCCAACTGCCGTCGGCTTTCTGGCAGGATCTGAGCCAGTCGGCGGCATGGCGGATAAAACGCTGATCCATACGTTCCTCCACCAGACGTAGACCGGTGAGCACCTGCCACGTACCATAAATGTAGTTCACTCCCCATCGGCCAAACCAGCAACCTTCTGGCTCCTGGGTTTCACGTAAAAATCGCACGGCCTTGATAACTGCCGGATGCCGATGATCAAAACCATTGTGTCCCAGACATTCCAGCACGCGCGCCGCAATATCCGGACAAGATGGGTCTTGAATGGCGTTATGGTCGGCAAAGGGCACGTGCTCCAGAATGGGGCGGTTGCGCGTACGATCAAATGCAGCCCAGCCGCCATCATCATTTTGCATGGCCAACAGCCAGTTCAGGCCGCGGTTCAGGGCGGTTTGTGCGGACTTACCACCCAGGCGACGCAGCGCCATGACCACCATGGCGGTGTCATCCACATCCGGGTAGTGCGGATTGGCGAATTCAAAAAACCATCCGCTGGGTTCCACATCCGGACAATTTTTGCTCCAATCGCAGGCCGTGCGGCACTCCTTGGCCAGCAGCCATTCCGTGGTTTTGCGGGCAATGGGATGATCCGGCGACATGCCAAACTCGGCCAGGGCGTTGAGCGCGATGCCGGTATCCCAGACGGCCGACCAGCAGGGTTGAATGCGAATGGTATCGTCCTGGCGGATAAAAAGGTTTTTTAGATCACGCTGCGCCTTTTGTACCAGTGGATGATCACTGGGGTACCCGAGCGTTTTAAAGACAATCAGGATGTAGACCATTGGCGGGAAAATCGCGCCCAGTCCATCCGAGCCTTGCAGGTGTTCCACCAGCCATTTTTCCGCTTCGCGCAGGGCCTTGGGACGCAGGGGTGTTACGGCGGTTTTTTGATAACGTTTCAGCGACAGATCCAGCAGCAGAAACATTTCCCGCCAACTTTTGGGCAACCCGCGCAGCCGCCCTGCCGAGCTGTTGGCCGCGGCGGGTTTGTTGAATAATTCACTGATGCCCTGTTTGGCCTGGACCTTGCGCACCGGGCGATGCGCGCTGACAATGGCCAGCGGAAGAATCATGGTGCGGCTCCACGCGGAGACGGCATAGAGGTTAAAGTAAATCCACTTGGGAAGCAGCACTATTTCCGGAGGAATGTTAGGACAGGCGTTGTAGCTGATCTGCCCCAAAGCCGCCAGAAAAAATTTGGAAAAGCTGTTGCATTGTTCCGCGCCGCCAAGTTCACGACATACGTTGCGGGCGGCTCGCATGTGCGGGCTTTCCGGATCGTCTCCCATCAATTTCAGGGCAAAATATGCCTTGACTGTGCCGCTAAGATCGCTGCTCCCTCCGGGAAACATATTCCATCCGCCATCCGCCTGCTGGAGTCGACGTAGATAATTGGCGATCCGTGGCAAGTCCGGGTCGTTTTCCTCTTCCAGAATAAATTTCATCAAAATGTATTCTGATTCCAGGATGCTATCGCCCTGAAGTTCGCCTACCCAATAACCGGCTGGATGATGCTGGCTTAGCAGGCAATTGGTGGCTGCGAGTAAACTTTCGTCAAGGTTGGGTGCTTCCGAAGAGGTCGAGCCGTATGTGCCCAATTCCGGCACAGATTCAGCGACTTGGGATTCCGCAGCGACTGGGATTGCCTCTGTAGCCGACGTCAATGGCTCTATTTGCGAAAATAATTGGTTTTTAAAGCTGGCCGATTCATTCACTTTGATACAGATCCCGATTCAACCTTACTGTATACCACGCAAGTATCGTCCGCCAAGCCATTCGGAAAAATCCAACTTGCAATGGCTGAAAAACCAACGATAAAACTAACAGAAGACAGCGGTTTGGGCAAGCCTCGCGGGCCGCTCGCCGCGGTGTGGGGGTAGCCATGAACGCTGCTTACGCTTATACTGCGCGCTTGGCCAATGGTAGTAAGAATGGAATCTCCATGATCGCCCGAGTCAACGGAATCATTGCTGAAGTAGGCGAAGAGTCTGTGTTGGTAACGGTCGGCGAGATCACGTATGAGTTGCACGTCCCCGCCGTGGATATCCCGCATGTGCAGGCCCATAGGGGCGAGAAATGTCTGTTTTTTACCCTCGAATACATAGAGGGTAACGCCAGTTTTGGCCAGCTTGCGCCGCGATTGCTGGGCTTTTTGCGCAATGATGACAAAGCTTTTTTTCAAAAATTCATTACCGTAAAAGGTATAGGCCCGCGCCGGGCGCTGCGGGCCTTGACCGCGCCGGTAGGCCAGATTGCCTCTGCTATTTGCCGCAAGGACTCCAAATTTCTTACCAGCCTGCCGGAAATCGGCAAGCGCACCGCCGAACAGGTCATTGCGGAGCTGTCCGGCAAGGTGGACCATTTTGCCACAGGCGGGGCGGGTGCGGCATCTGCGGACCCGGCCACCCACCGGCTTGATGAACTTGAGCAGGCCATTACCGCTTTGGTTTCCCTGGGTGAACGCCGGGTCGAGGCTGAAAACTGGGTGGATCGGGCGTGCCGGGCGGACCCGGCGCTGAAAAAGACCGCGGATATTGTCCGTGCGGCCTACCGCCTTAAGGCTGGTACTGCATAAATCCAATTCGGAGATATCATGGCTCGAGAGCGAATTGTTACAGCCTCAACCCTTCCGGAGGATGAACCCTCCCGCTCCGGTCAGTTGACGCTGCGTCCAAAAAAGCTGGGCGATTATATCGGTCAGCCGGAGCTTATTGAAAAACTTCGCATCAGCGTGCAGGCCGCTAAAACCCGCAATGAAGCCATGGAACACGTATTATTACACGGCCCGCCGGGTCTGGGAAAAACCACACTGGCGCACATCGTGGCCTCGGAACTCAATGGTTCAGTGCCGCGCATCACCAGCGGCCCCGCTCTGGTGCGCCCGACGGATCTGGTGAGCATTTTAACCAACCTGGGCCGGGGCGATGTGCTGTTTATTGATGAAATCCACCGTATTCCCGCAGCCGTCGAAGAATACCTGTATCCTGCCATGGAGGATTACTGCATTGATGTGATGATGGGGGCCGGCACGCATGCCCAATCCATGCACATGGAAATTCAGCCTTTCACGCTGATCGCCGCCACCACGCGGGCGGGATTGCTTTCCGGACCGATGCGATCCCGTTTTGGCATCGTGCATCATCTGAATTTTTATTCTCCTGAAGATCTGCTGCGAATCGTGCGGCGCTCGGCGGAGCTTCTGCAATTGCCGGCCGAAGAAAAATCTCTGCTGCTGCTGGCGCATCGGGCCCGTGGCACACCGCGGGTGGTCAATCGCCTGTTGCGGCGCGTACGTGATTTTGCCGTGGTGCGCGGTCAGGGGCAGTTGACTCCGGCCATTACCCAGGATGCATTGGATCTGGAAGCAATAGATGCCATGGGGCTTGATGATCTGGATCGTCGCTTCATGCGGGTGCTGGCCCGCGATTACGAAGGCGGCCCGGCTGGACTGGAAGCTCTCGCCGCCACCATGGGTGAAGAATCGGACACTCTGGAGGATGTGGTGGAACCGTTTCTGCTGCAAATAGGTTTTTTGCGGCGAACGCCGAAAGGCCGGCAGTTGACCGCGGCCGGCTTCGCCCATATCCACTTAAAGCCGCCAGCCCAGTACTCTGCCTCCGCAGCGTCCCAGGCGTCTACCCTCTTTCCTCCATCGGAATCATCATAGATTGAGATATTGCGCCGGCAGAGTGGTGGTGTCCGCGGCTAAACAGCGCCGCAGTCTTGCCGGACATCAATCTTCGCCAAAGTGGGCATTCACCAGTCGTTCTAAGGCATCCAGGGCACCGGCGGCGTCATCACCTTCGGCTTCCAGCTTAAGGCCCGTGCCTTCGGTGGCCGCCAGCATCATCATGTGCATGATGCTTTTGCCATCGACGCACTGGTCCCCTTTCCACACGCGAATGTTGCTGTGAAATTGATTGGCCAAGTCCACAAACTGCATGGCGGGGCGGGCGTGTAACCCCAATTTATTGCTGATTGTTATGAACCGATCCATGGATCCTGCGTTAATACATTGGCTGCCCACGCAGTATTGCCACATGGCTGCGTTGGCTGGGTTATTGGCTTGGGCGGACGGTGGCGGCCTGATCCACTTCAGCAATCAGGTCCATCGTTTCCTGTCGTGTGGCGGCCTGCCGCAGAAAGCGACGGAAGGAATCCTGCTGGAGATAGCGAAAAATAACTTCCATCGCTTCAAGGTGCAATTCCGGAGTTTCCGGCGGCGAAAGTAACAGAACCACCGTGTACACAGGAGCTTCATCGAGCGAACAAAAATCAATGCCCTCTGAACTGCGGCCAATTGTGGCTACACGCTTTTTAACCGCGGGGTGTTTGGCATGGGGCACGGCGACGCCCTTGCCAAAGCCCGTGCTGCCGTGTTTTTCCCTATCCAGCAATGCTTTGGTAAGGGACGCGACCTGATCCACGGGCACCGCGCCTGTCTGCGCCAGTGCTTCAACCAGCTCCCGGATAGCACCCTCGCGCTGGGTAGCCTTGATTTGCGGCACGATGGCGTCTTTGACAATTAAATCAGCAAGTTTCATAACAACCTCGAAACACGCCCTTCACCGGGATATTCCCTGGCCCGCATCAAGAACCGCGTGGCCGGCCGTGCCGGCTCACGTCCGCAGGGTGTTCGCCACTTTTCGATATTGCAAGCTTCGCCGTGAGCTTGCCGGGTTATGCGTTCGGATGTTTACGGTTCCGAAATCGCTCCTTATGGTCAGTAAGTTGTCGCTCCAGCTTATGCACCGCCTGATCAATGCACGCATACAGGTCTTCACCGACGCACGTACCGACGAACATATTGCGATGTTCGGCGCTGACAATAATCTCCACGCCTTTTTGCTTGTCGGCACTGCCATCAAGGATCACTTCTATTTCCTTGATCAGATCATAATGTTTGAGCAGTTTTCCGGCTCTTTCCTGGGCATGCTCTTTAATTGCCGCCGTTACATCCAAGTGGCGGCCGGTCACCGTGATAATCACCAGTTATGCTCCTGAAAAATAGCGGCAACACCGATATCGGCACAAGCCGATTCATCGGTGAATCTTCTCTGGATAAAGTATCTTGGGCCGGCATCAGCGTCAACCGTACCAGGTTCGGCGGTGGATGCCGGCGCCGTTTTTTGCCGCAGTGATGTGGGTTGGGATTCAGGCAACATAAGATTCAAATGCCATCCCCGTCTTTTCCGGGTCCGCGGTGTGTCTGGATGAATGGCACCGTGCTCCGCTTCTGCACCCGGCAGCTCCAATTTTACGCAGGACCGCCGCTCCCGATTTGCAGATGGTGTTCAAGGCCATTTTCCGGGTAAATGCAAGTCAGTCTCCAGGTGGCCGCTGATTTTTCCAACTGTATTTCCTTGGCCTTTTGCGGCAGATGCACCTGTAATCCCAGTCCGCCGGCATAGGTAAACTCCACCGTGCGATCCGCCACGATATGGGCCGTTGCCGCCGGCAAATGCAAGGTCCATTGGACCAGACCGTCGGGGCTGTTTTCCGGTGTGTCAACAATACGCAATCGGGCCGGTGAATCCCAGTAAAATGTCCGCGTTATTAATGGCATGGGCTGCCCGGGAGGAAGGTCGATAATTTTGCCGGCTCGGTCAAAACGTGGGAAGGGAATTCGGCAACGTATGAGATAGCCGCCTGCGGCCGTCCTCTGGCAGGTTGTTACCTGATAACCGGCGAGGTCTAAATGTTGCACCGGCTTATGGTTGGGGAAGCCGAGTACATTGTGACCGAGGTGCTGGAGCTTGAGTGGTCCGCCACCCAAGTCAGCATCGGCGCACAGAAGTTGCCGATGGTAATACCACCAGAAACTGCCCTCATCCGGATGGTAATGGCCCCAGGCGTCGCCGCAGCGCACCAGCAGCAGGCTTTCTTCGGGGGTATCAAAGCCGGTGCGGGCCATGGCTCCATAGCCCGGCAGAGCCAGCACATCGGGCATGGTTGGGGCTTTAGCGGCAGGGATGGAGGTTGGATCAGTCTGCAGGAGAGGTGAAAATATGCTGACTTGCGCCTGCTGCTGGGTAAGTTCAGCGCCAGTTTGCCCCCAGGCCCAAAGATACGTATCTTTTTCATCCGGGCATAAGTTCGCCAGCCAGCCAAATAGATAGCCGTATCCACCCTTGTGTTGATAGCCATGATCGCCGACGGCTGGGATGCCGCGATGACCGTCAAGAATGGTGTCGGGCGGCGAAAGCAGCGGTATGAAAAAACGGCACATGGCCCGGAAGGCCGGGTTTTTCAACAGATCCACCCGCTGGTCCGCCGGCAGATGACGCAACGCCAGCGCCAGCGGCAGCAGCAGCAATTTCACGTGGTTGGCATACGTATGGCTTTCCTCCCAGCAGCCATAGCCATCGGGAAACGGCCAGACGAAACAGCGCATCTGGGCGTTAAACTGAGTTATGGCGTGTTTCCGCCACCGGGCCGCATGGGGATGGTGGGGCAGCAGGCAGCCGGCCAGGCCGACAAATACATATACGTCGGTATGGAAGTTCTGATTGAGCATTCCGCGGTAGAGCGAATTGTGGCAGCCTTGCTGATCGTATGGGACTTCGGGCGGCTGGTGGCAGAAATGCCAGGGATAAAAATCTCGGCGCTGCAGCAGTGCTGCCAAATCGGTGATCAAGCCGGCCGCCCGGCTTCGGTCGGCTGCGGAAAGTTCTCCGCTGTAGTCGAGCAGATGAAACATCGCCGCGGCGGGACCGAGTTCCCGGCAAGCCACCGGATTGCCAAGGGGATGTAGATAGCCGGCCTCCGTCAGACCGGCGTAAAACCGATCAAGGGTGCTGAAGAGGTGGTCACGGGCGGCGGCGAAATCGCCCCGCCAGAACGGATTGCTGCCGGCCAACGCAGGATTTTCCGCGATGCGCCGGCGTGCCAGGTTCAGAGCCTGATGATCACCAAAAGCAAAAGCCGCCGGTCTACCCAGCGAAAGCTTATCGTAAAGCCGTCGCTGCTGGGCCAGACGTTCGGGTCGGGCGAATCCGTGTCGGGCCATGCGGCGCGCCGGCCACGCCGCGAAAGGCTCTCGACCCAAGTCGCTCGGGTCGTCGCGACTTACTTTTTCCAGAATCGGCTTAGCAGCGGCATGAACCAGCAAAAAACTTCGCCGAATACGCCGTCCCGGTAAGGGGAAGCTTACCGCCGCCGCCGGCCCATGATCTTTGGCTGGTCCTACACTGGCACTGGTCCATTTTGGGTGGGTCCAGCAGCCCGGGCGCAGCACGATAACGCCGGAGCAAAAGCCACTTTTTTCCGCCATAAACCAGTCGCGAAAGTTAAAAAGTTGTCCGTGTTGGCTGTGCGCCCCAAGTCGCAGGTTGACGCTTTCCGTGGCCTCGCTGACGGCTGTGGCATCGGTGCTGATCGTTGCAAGCTGCTTGTGCCAATGGAGTGTTGTGGCCGGTAAAATCAATCGCCATGGCGATGCCGCGATGTCGGCAACTTCCAATACCTCAATGACCGGTTCGTTTTCATGGCCACGGAGCCGGAGTGTCCAGTGGCCTTGGGCAAAGGTTATACGTAAACGCACATCGCCGCGTCCGGTGCGCGCAAGTTCACAGCGTTGCCATGGTTGTGGAAAGTTTAGAATTCCGCTGGCCCAACGGTCCTGGGGGGAATCAAAATTAAGCTCCACAGACGCATCATTTTTGGAATCATCTTTGCTCATGGTGGACCGAATGCGAAGTGTCAGGCCAAAGGCTTGGGACAAGGTAAAAACACGGTCTGGATTCGGTGTATTTTTTGGCTGATTTTTAGTCATGACTCCATCCATGGAATAAATGGCCGACAGCAAACCACTGTCTCTTCGTCGGGGACGGATTATCAGCGGTGCGAGGCGGGTGGTCAAGTTATACACATCGATTCTTGACATTGGGGCATGAATATGGTACTATTTTGGATGAGATGGTTGGTGTTTTGCAGCCTGCGGGGTCAAGTAGGCTGCGAGGCACTGGGAATGTTGTAAAAAAGGTGGAATTATGCCTGGTGGGTCCATGATTGAAAAGCCGTTGCCGAAGATGACCACTTGGAATCAGCAGCGCATTGTGCGGAAGTTGGAAAGCCTGTTGGATGACCCGGAGGTTTGTCCACAGGGTGTATTGCCGGCTGAACGAAAACTCGCGGAGCTATTGGATATCAGCCGGCAAACCGTTCGCGTGGTGCTGGCGGAACTGCAGGAACATGGTCGGATTGTAACGCAGGGCGGTACCCGCGTGGCGGTGCGACATACGGACGATGGTACCACATTCACAGGTGGAACCGCCCGCGGAAAATCCAGGCACCGGACCATCGGGGTGGTCTGGGCCCATCATCACGGGCAGGTTCGGCCGCCTCTGGAAAATCGTGTTCCGCCGGGTTCATGGTCCCAGGTGCGGTTCGGCATAGCGGATGCTTTGCAGGCCCGGGGAGACAGCGTCTTGCTTTTGCAGCCGGGAAATTTGCAGGATAAGCCGGTGGATTGGCTGGCGGCGCAGCGGTTGGACGGGCTGATCATTGGTACGGAAGTGCCGGAGGAGATTGTCGTTCTATTGGCGGAGGCCAGACGGGCCGGCCGGATTATCGTTACCTCCCAGGACGAACCATGGAGCCAGGCGATGGACCGGGTGGTACCGGACCATCAGGGCGGGGCGTATGCACTTACCGAGTTTTTGATCAAGCGCCGGCGGCGAAAAATATTACGATTTTGGGCCGGCGTTGCCAACGGCACGCCGCGCCCGGCGTGGCTGACCCAGCGGGATATCGGCCATGAGCGAGCCATGCGCGAGGCTTCATTGGTGGCCAGGCCCGCCTTGGAATTCCGGGAAGTCCAGGACACCTGTGAAAAGGTGCATGATTGGTTTGAAATATGTAAGCATCTGTATGCCGGCTATTTGGCACAGGCCTTTACCGCTGACGCTCCGGACGCCATTATGGCCCTGACCGACGGGCACGTGCCGGCGGTTATTGCTGCCTGCAGACTGCTGGGTAAGCGCGTTCCGGAAGATGTGGCGATCGTCGGCTTTGATAATTATTGGGCGGATGTTCCGGAACGGCGCTTTGAATCCACCTCCCCATGGGCCAGCGTAGACAAGCACAACCACGACATTGGCCAGGCCATGGTCGAATTGCTGTTGTCGCGGTTGGCGGAACCAACGCCCACACCGCCGCAGCTTCGGGTGATGAAAACGGATCTGATAGTGTTACCGGGGTAGGGGGCTGATTCTGGGTGTGGCCGCGGGACTGCAAAAGCCGCAGCTTCTGGGAGTGGCGATCGGTTTATTAATGGTATAGTTATGGAATAGCCTGGAGTTTTCTCGGCCATTGCGATTGGTTTTTTACAGGCATGGCGGGGGATATTTGCTAAAAACTGCCGGGCATAAATAATTTTCTGATATTTAATTTGACATATTGGTTTAATCTGGTATTATAGGGGTTAGTCGCAATCAACGAGATCTTGAATTTTGGGGTTTTAATTCCCGGGCCGGGTGTTCCGGGTTGGGAAAGTTTAGAGGCGTTTCAAAAATAGGAGAATTAAGATGAGACGCAAAATTAGTTTCGGTGTTGGTAGTGGCGTTGGGGTGGCATTGTTGGGAACTGCGGTGATGACGGCAGGGATTGGCAGTTGCGGTGCCAGTGTTCTGTTTAATGTAAATTTCAATAATGATACGGTGGGCAGTCAGCCGGCCACGGCTTCTTACGTACCTGGTGTAACATCGATTGATCCGACGGCGATCTATACGACCAGCGGCAGTTATACTGCGACGGTGGAGTCCAGTGTTGGGGGTTTGACGGGTACACCGGTACAGCTTCAATCCAATAATGATGGTAACCCTGGGTACCAGCCACAACTGGCCTTTAACATTCCGACCGCCATCACCACGGGAACAGTGAGCATTTCGTGGCAGTCGGAAATGACCGCTTATACGCCACCCACCAGCGGTACGGCAGAAAGCGATGTAACCTTTCGTGCGGGCGGCCCCACAGGCCTGTTTATTTCGCCGCAATATACCTGGATTCAAAATACGAATTCATCGGTGTACGGCGGCGTGATTCAGACTCAGCTTGGGACCGATCAGACCGTATCCGGCGCGAATGTTAACTGGACGGTTAACGGTGGGGTCGATAACTTTTCTCTGGTGTTTAGTCTTTCTACAGACCAGTATACTTTATCCCGTAATGGCAGCCCGATCATAACCGGGGCTTTGGGATCCAGCGCCAGTGCTGGATTCAATTCGTTTTCGATCTTGGGCGGAAGTGCGCTGGGTGGGTCCAACGGCCAATGGACCGCAGGCGTTGACAATATCGTCATCGCTACACCCGAGCCAGCCGCGCTGGGCCTGATGATTCCTGCGGGTGCGGGCCTATTGCTGTTGGGCCGTAAACGCAAAACGGCCTGAGGCCGGCGTTCAGCAGTCAGTGGGGGGGCGGGCTTCCCGCCCGCCTTGGCGGCCAAGATGGCCGTCCCCCATCGCCGCGGCCCACAATATGCGGTGAATCCCCCGGTGGTCGGTTAAAAAATAACCCACGAGGTGCCGTGGCAAAGAAATCCGGCCTTTCCGCCGCAGCTCACGGATTGGGTGAAGTTGGGAATTGATGGGGAGGGGGCATGGTACCCCCGGCTTGATAAAAGAGATTTATCATGGTCAGCCATCCCTTTGTTCGGCAAATACGCCAAATCTCACAGCCCCCAAATGAATGGCCAGAAGAGGCGTGTCAAGTTTCCCATTTCCCATCTCCCGCTTCCCGTCTCCCGTCGCCCGTCTTGCGGGCCGCAGCCCGCGAGCCTGTCCCGATAACCGACAGAAGATCACGGAGATCGGCGTTCACCCTGGTGGAATTATTGGTGGTGATTTCGATTATCGCCATTTTGATTGCCTTGCTTTTGCCGGCGCTGGCGGCGGCGCGGTTGGATGCGGAAAGCGTTGCGGATGAGTCGAATCTGCGGCAGCTTGGCATGGCGTTTGCTCAGTACACCGTGCAAAGCTTTGATTACCTCCCGGCGGCGGTGGCGGGCATTCCGCCCAATGGTGCCAATTTCGGTATTTGGGCTCCGACCTGGGATGATGCCATTGCGCCATACCTCGGCGTAACCGGCAAATGGAATCAGGACAACGCTCCGGTGTATGCCAACGGAAGCGCGGTGCAATGTGCGGTTCTGCGCAGCCCCTTCGATTTCGAGTATGGCTGGGACAATTTACAGCGGAGATCCTATGAAATGGTGGCCTCCAATACAGTCGACACCATGGGCGGATACAACAGCACTATGTGGTACGGACAGTATGGTGCGGTGGCGCCATTCCGATGGCTGAGAGTGCGTAATTTCATGGATATGGATGTTGTGAGCAACACCGGGTTTATTAAGGACCGTTTCAGCGGGGTTAACTACGATCCTAACCAGACCATGGGTTTTGCCGGGGGATCTTTTACGGATTGGTTTGGCACGCCCGTGAATAACCCGCAGCAGGGCATATCCAACAACACCAGCAATGTGCTGTTTTTTGATTTCCACGTGGCTACCGTGCAGGATGGCGGCCTTTATGGCTACAATAATTCGTGGAAACTTTTCGGATGGTATTATAAACCGTAACCGCCGAGCGGAATTGTACCGTGGTGTTCATCGCATCCCCCAACCTTGTCGGCCCGAGCTATATTGTTGTTTATTGTCGCGCCGTTCGGCGACGGCGATGCTCGGCGATTTCTCTGGAGGGCTTCACCTTGCTGTTTAATTCAATTGTCGCCACACCAATTGAGTCATAGGTATTGGTAAACAGGGCATCTTCGCGGCAGCGCTCAAGCACTTGGAGATAAGCCGCGTCGGCTGCGTCAGGATCTCTGGGCGGGATGAGCATCGGTGGATTGGGGTTGCTGTTGTTCCGGCGGTGACGAAATCCCAAGACGGGGTGTGAAAGCACGCGGAACGTTAATTAGTTTATTTGACATGCGGTTTTTAGTTGGTATAATAATGGTTGATTAGGGTTCGGCAGCCTGATCTGGCTGCACAAGGTTGATGTTTAATCCGCGGGCTGGGTGTTCTGGTTCGAGAGGTACTGTGTGTGGCAAAATAATTCCAGTTGGATTTTATTTGACATGCGGTTTTTAATTGGTATAGTAGTGGTTAATCAAGGTTAGCGGTCCGTTGTGGCTGCCAAAATTTGATATTCAATCCGCGGGCCGGGTGTTCCGGTTCGGGAAATTTTAGAGGCGTCTTAAAAAAGGAGAATAAGATGAGACGCAAATGTAGTTTCGGTTTTGCTGGCGGTGCTGGTGTGGTGGCAGCGGCGATGCTGTCGATGACAATTACTGGTGTTGCGCAAGCCGCCCCGGTTATAAGTTACAGTTGGTTAACGGCGGCAATCCCTGCACCGTCCGGCAATGTGTTGGAAACTCAGGTTGTCGGGGATCTGACAGGCTCAACCGGGGCGGGTAATAAGCAGGAGCAGTTGTCTCCCGTTGTTTCAAGCGGCTACCAGGCTACGTTTAATGGTGCGAAAAACTACGATCTGAGCCTGCCAACCGGAACATACACTTTGTCGTTTGATTTTGAGCTCATCGTCAAGCCGGATCAGTTCTTCACATACATGCGTTCGGGAAACGGCGGCAACTCCCTTTTTAACGGACCATCCCTAACCGGCCTTTCGACGAGTCAGTGGTATCAAGCATCGGCCACAGTGACCGTAACAAGTGGGCCGTGGGCAGGCGATACGGAGATAGGGTATACGGAATACCCACACAGTCCGGCGGTTACTGCCGAGGTGCTGTATGACAACTTCTCTTTTGTTGCCACGGGTGGCGGGTCAGTTTACGAAGCCAATCCGATCAGCTTTGCTGGGGATACAGCCGGTCAACCGGCACCATCGTCGCAGATCGCAAATGACAATTTTAATACCTCGGAGGTGCTGGCCGTACCCGAACCGGCCACGCTCGTTTTGATGGCGGCTATGGGTGCAGGTCTGCTGATGGTAGGCCGAAAGCGCAAACCGGCCTGAATGCATGCTTATTCAGAGAGGCCGGTGGCGCATCGCTACCGGCCCCTTTCCATCTGGTGCGGCGGGGCAGGTGGCGGCGAATTCCTCCGCAGCCCAAAACCTCCGCGTTGTGCGGTGAATTCCTCCAGGTGGAAGAAATAATTCTGATTGGATTTTATTTGACATGCGGTTCTTATTTGGTATGATGGTGGTTAATCATGGTTGTTGGTCTGTTCCGACGGCCGATTAAGTTTTGCTGTTAAACCGCGGGCCGGATGTTCAGGCCTGGGAAAATTCAGAGGCGTTTCAAAAAAGGAGAATTAAGATGAGACGCAAATTAAATTCCGAGAGATTTTGCTTGTCGGTAGCGGTGTTGGCTGCTGCTGCAGGGTTATCTTTGGTGCCAGTAATCAGCCGGGCTTCTACCGTAACTGTTACGCAGTCCTGGACAGACTCCAATCTCTCCTCTCTGCCCAATGGTGCAAGTTCCACCTATTTCAAGATTATCGCTGGCAGCACCGTGACAGGTCTTAACGACAGCAATAACGTCGTGGAATTCGATAGCACCGCGAGCCAGAATTTAGGCTGGCCGACTTTTAGTTTTGGCAATTATTTTGAAACGTGGGGTAATGCGGTTAACACCAGCACCTACGACCCTAATGCCACGGTCACATTTACTTTGTCGGAATCATTGGCTTCGGGTGTCAGCGGAGAGAAGGCAGACACCCAGCTTCCCTCCTATTACACCACCTCGCAACAGCAATATCAGAATAAGTTCCAGGCAGTGTATTCTGACGGCAGTAATCTGTACCCGGCATGGACTGCCTACAACAACATGAGCACGACATCAACATCCATGGCGACAGTCAGCTCAGCGGCGATGACAACTTTGTCAAATTATTACAGTTATGCTCCCAGTTCTAACCCGAGCATTGTGACAGGAGCCAGCATTCCCGTGTCGTATATCAACAATGGCAACAGGGTGTGGTTGACCGGTTTTAGCACCACGACATCTGACTTCAGTCAGAAATCGGGAACTGGTTATGCATCTGTGGCCTACCTGGACAACTTTAGTGTTACGGTAGCCACGACCTACACTCTTCCCGAACCGGCCACGCTCGTTTTGATGGCGGCTATGGGTGCAGGTCTGCTGATGGTAGGCCGAAAGCGCAAAGTAGCCTAAGACCACGCTTTTTCCGGGAGGCCGGCGGCAATTTGCCGCCGGCCTCCTCTTTCTTGTTGTCGCCATTGCAGCTCATGGGTGGTAAAACAGGCCCTTGCAGTACCTTTGAGGCATCGGCCGTACCCGGACCGCCAGGGTTTGATCTGATGGCCGACGGTATGTGGGGTATGCTACTTTGGCGAGCACACGAAATACGAAAAAGGACGACGAGTCTATACCAGAAGTTGCGTGTACTGCTTCAACAAATGGTGCGGGTTTCCAGGTGCAGGGAATCTTACTTGCAGAAAGTATACCGGGTAGTTAATTCAAAGGAATGAGAATGCATCAACGGAGGTTATTATACCGGCTGGTGATATTGGCTGGGTCAGCCGGTGTGGCGTTGCTGGGGGGCTGTGTTAAATCGGCTTCCGGGCAGATTGATGTGCCCGCCCCGGTACGCGTTCCTGAACACGTGCAGAGAGGGTCAGGATTATTTTCAATGCTTGCCCCGCATGCGCTGGTGGTGGTGGGGCGTGCAGCTCCGGCTGTGGAGCAAAAGGCGGCAGCGCAACTGGCTAAGGCCCTGCGCGAAGCAGGTGGACCGGCACATAATCTGTTCCATGCCCACCACGTCAATGCGGATTTGGAACTTGCCGCCACGCATCATCTGCTGGTCGTGGGTACTGGTGCTGACAATCGCATTCTGGCACGTGTTCCCAGCCACTGGGCGATGAACCGCAATCGCTTTTATCGCACGCACAAACCTTATGCGCCGTGGATGCCCGCGCATGGCTATTACGTGGCTGGTTATGGTGTGTTTCCTTCAAACGAAGCGGTTGGCTATGTGGAATGTGATCGCAATCCGTACTGGGCCTACGCGACGAATCTGCTGATGATGCGGCGCCATGGTCCAAAACCCAAGCTTGCCTACCGGCAGATTGTACGCTTGACCGGCAATTCTCCCGCCGGGGTGG
This sequence comes from Planctomycetota bacterium, assembly GCA_021852275.1. Lineage (GTDB taxonomy): Bacteria > Planctomycetota > Phycisphaerae > WQYP01 > WQYP01 > JABEVA01. The sequence goes on from JAJZNX010000068.1 coordinate 23,594, forward strand.
TTCTGGCCGTGCGCGCCTTTTTGAATGAGCATTTACTCAACGGTGTGGCGACGGCCAACAATACGATGCCGGGGGCGATGAGTTTATGGACCCTCGATACGGCGCATCTGGCGTTGCCCGGAGAGGCCCCTGGTTGGATTCCCGAGGGAACACTGCATGCGGGAAGGCGATCGCTGATTTTTGCGGGTTGGCAACTGGCGGATTCCATGATGTATGCCGGCTTGCGCGAGGTGAGCGGCCAGACGGCGCAAAAGATATGGCGGGCTAAGTACTTAACCGAACGGGGCTGGAATTATTCGCACCATGTTGTGATTAATCCGGAGTTTCCCATGTCGCGCAGTCCCCTGTTTGATGCCTCCCTGGCCAGACGCGCCGGCGGGAATGAATTTTTTGTGGCGCAGTTCGCATCGACCGCACAGGCCCGATTGGCCCAACAAGCCGCGGAAAAATCACTCAATAACCGGGGGCGCTACAGCCAGGCTCCATGGCAGACTATGGTGGTGGATGGTGTTCAATGGCAGCAGTCCCGTTTTGATTTTAACACCACGGTTTTCGGCAAGTATCTGGTGATGGAGAGTTTCGGTAAGAACCACGTTTCATTGGCACTAACAGCGATATCGAAGGCGATGGTGAAGCGATGATGTTTTTGCACCGCAAGAGGTTCTTAGCCCGATCCAAGCGAAGACCGCGCGTGGGCGGGTATGTTGGCCTGGTCGTACTGTGGACATTGGCATTTGCGACCGGTTTGGCTCGAGCACGACCAACCGAACGAGTGCTGGTGGTGGGGCAAAAGTTACGTGCGGTGGCCAGGCTCTGGCAGAAACAGCCGTCGCTGGCCGTTAAGACCAGCAGCACCGCGGCATTGCCCGGCGATCCGGCCGTTCTGGCAACGCACTGCGACGTGATCGTCATTGAGCCGGAGAAACTCAAGCCTGCGCAGATGCAGGCCTTGGAAGCGTTTGTGCGGGGCGGCGGGGGGTTATGGATTGCCGCGGACAGCCACGATTGGACCAGTTGTGCAGGTAGTTGGTGGTCTGTACTTTCGGGCAGTGTGCCGCTGGATGCACGCGTGGCATTGACAGCCAGGCTTCAGGCGAAGAGGCATTCGCCGCTGGCGGGGCTGAATTTCGCATCTCTGGGACGATTGGCCCGGGTGCAAAGCGTAGCGCCGCCCGGAGAGAGCCGCCTGGGTTTGCTCAACATGCTTTCGCCGTGGAGTTTTTCCAAACCGCTATGGCAGGACAACTGGCAATGCTGGCTGACCATGTCCGATCCCGAGCGGTTGCCGGCGCTGGTTGTAACACATTACGGTGCCGGGCGTACGGTGGTATCGGGTGTACGGTTGACGGTGACATCGCTGCTGCGGTGGAAAGATTATGGCCGTATGTGCCGGCGGGTGTTGCAATGGATGGCTCCGCGGATAAAGATACGTGTATCGGTTCGGCCAAGGGTGCTGGTACAGGGTTTGACCGGACCTGCCTGGTGGTCAGCTCCGCTGGCGGCGGGATTGCGCGGCATGGGGCAGCGTCGGACCTTGGCGGGTTTGCTGTTACCACCGGAGGCACTGGAAGAAGCGGGCTACCATGCATCGACGAAAACGGTGGCACCCTGTGAAATACTGCTGGGACCGGCCGCTCAAGATCGGGCCGCCCCCGGGGCGCGTCTGATTCTGCGAGCTCCGGATTTGACTGCATCTACGCAGGAACAGACCTTCGACTGGCATAAGGTTCGCACGCTCTCGCAACTACGCCGGGTACAACAATTATCTGTGGGTGGTGTCTGGCGCGATGTAACGCTGCCTGATCTGGTGAAGCCGACAGCCGAGGCATTACCGCACCTGATTCTTCCCGTGGGTCGGCCGGCGGTATCTTTGCCGCAAGCCTGGCGCATGCGGTTCACCAAAGATTCAGATAGTCGCGAAGGCCGCGAGCATGGCTGGTTTAAGCCGGGATATAACACACAGTCCTGGCCGCAGGGCAAGCTTGGCCGGCAGACTACGCAGCTTTTTGGCGCCAGCACCGGTTACGATGGAGCCATCTGGTACCGCGGCTGGATCAAGGTAGGTGCGGCATCACAGACCGCCAACGCCGCCCTGGTGTTGCAGGCTCAGGACGATTCGATGCGTATCTACATCGACGGCCAAGATGTTGCCGTCGCGCCGCAAACCGTGGTGTTGCCGCTGCGTAAAATCGGCCCAGGCAGGCATCTGCTGGTGGTTCGCACCTATGGCAACCTGCGTCATAACTACGGCCTGATCAACATTCAGGCCAGATTTTTGCCACTGTTGTGGCGGGCTGATCCAAAGATGCGCGGCTGGGAAAAAGGCTGGATGCAGCCGAAGGTGGATACCCGCAACTGGAAGCCCGTGGCCCGGAATTTTGGCACCCAGGCGAGCACCCGCCAGGGCTGGGTGCGCTTTGCCGTGGATGTGCCGGCCCATGCGGCGCCATATGAGATGGTGATTCATAGTGCGCTGAACCTGACATCTCATGTGTTTGTTAACGGCAGGCTGGTTGGAGCATACGGTCTGGAGCGTGCGGGACGGTATGTTTTACCAGCCGCGGCCTTTCGCAGCGGGCGTAATGTAGTGGTGTTGTGGGCTCATTGGTTCGATGCCCAGGCCAAATCAATTCAGCCGCAGATTGTGCCGTTGGGGCAGTTGGAATATCGCGCTACCATCAAGGCCAAACGTAATGGAGAGAGCCTGCTGGCGAAGCTGAACTATCCAAACCAGACGTTTTATTACCAGCCGGCGGCGGTTAGCATGACAGTCAATGGGCTTGCGGTGGGGGGATGGCTATGCAACCGCGGGTCACAGCCAATGCTGCTGGCGGCGCACGTTCTTCGCGCAGGGAAAAATGACGTAAGTATCCGTATGACGCGGTCTGCCCATGGCACCTGTGGTCTGGCATCTTTGTCCGCAGTACAGATTCCGGCGGACATGCAAACGCCGCTGGCGGGGTGGGAAGAATTACCGGGTAACCTGGCGTCGGCCGGGTGGTATCTGCCCGGTGCTGCGGGCGGCCATTGGAAGCCTGTGGGTCGCACGGATTTACAGTCACGCAAAAAAATCTGGGAGGTTCATCCCACCCTGAATCTGAAATGCCAGCGGTATGTTTACCGAACCTTCCTGCGGTTGACCGCGGGCGATCTCAAACGAATCTGGACTCTGGACCTGGACGGCCCGGTGATTAAACGCCTGCTGGTGAACGGTCAGGTGATAACACCGGTGGAGGGCCGCTATTATCCGCTCAATGCAGCACTGCACCGGGGTCTTAATGAAATTGCCTGCGCTCCGGATGAAAGTACGTGGCGGGGTTTAAATATCCGTGTGCCATTCGGTTACGGTGGAGGTGTGCATATACCGGTGCTGCGGCATGATGTGGCACCACTGATACCCGTGGTTCCTGCCCTCCAGACATATCAACTCAATCATGTATTTTCGGTAGGTCGTTGGAAACCACCCGTCGACAGCCGGACCTTGTTGGCCTGGCCCAACGGTGCGCCCGCTGTGGTCATGTACCGTACCGGCAGGCTGATGGAAATTCTCGCAGCACCGGGCATATTCGATCAGGTGTTGCCGGGGCCGGATCTGGCGAGCCGAGCCATGCAGGATGGCGGTACACCCGTGATCGAATACGAATACGGCCAGCAGATTTATCGAGATCTTTTTCGCGGTGACCGAATTGAACAGCTACTGCCTGCTCTTTTGGATTTGGGAAGGCGGCGGCCGGCCTATATTCAGTCCCTGCAGGCGCGTGGTCATGCGGTTCTCGTGACCATACGCAGCGGTTCGCGCAATACTTCAGGGCAACTGGCATGGCGTTGGCTGGATTGGGAAGGGCAATATCTTCAATCGGGTGAAAAGGCGGTGTCAATCGGAGTCGGTGGAAACAAAATAGTATCCATTCCCATGCCGAATCGTGCGAAGATGCCGACGGGCAGTCGTCTGGGGCTGTTCTATCACCTGCGCTTAGGCTTGCTGTCAGCGCACAAGCGAAAAATATACAGCTATGTCAGCCGGGTAATTGCACCCAATCTGGCCGTCGCGGTGGCCATTCGGACGGGCAGCGATCTTCACGCTTTGGATGCGGCGACTGCACCTTTTGCCAAACGCATCTTGAATGAATCGATCGATCAATTGGTTCAGCGGTCCATTTACCTGCCCGGTCAAACGGTGACTCTGCATCTTTTTGCCACCAGCAACCGGCCCCGGAAAACACCGGTAAGCGTAGAGGTAAAAGCTGTCGGCGGTTTGACTGGGCAAACGGTGGAAAGAGATTTCCAGTGGACTCTTTCTCCCTGGGCTCAGAAGCGCATAAGGATTCACCTGGGGCCAGACTGCACGCGGGTGCAGCAGCCGTGGCGTGTGGCGGTAACTGCGTCAGCAGGGGCCAAGGTTCTTTCCCGCGACGGGCTAAGCTTTGTCGTGGCCATGCCGCAGGGACAGGTGCGTGATCGGATGGTGGCGGAGTGTCAGGGGCGCGGGGCGGGCGGTTACATGTGGTCTATGCCACCCAACGCTCACGCATTGGAGCACATCTATGGCACAGATGCCTTGCCTGCCAAAGGCGGGGGACCGTGGTGGACGAGGGTGCGTTATGGAGGCGACGGCAACTGGCTTATCGCCGAGGGTATTCACCGTGGCGCCGGCAACGGGGATCAGACCGGACTGCTGTGGGGGCCGTTTTACGAGCAATATCGCGGTGAAATTATGGACAGCTATGGATGGTTTCCCAACGGAGAAAGCATCCGGCAATGGTGGGCACCGTACGGCGTACGACAAATCGCGCGGCTTTGGGGACGCAAATCCGTGGTTTTTGCCATGAGCGACTGGTGGCAATACGACGCAGGGTATCCGGAAGACAGCTACACCACCATGCAGATGTTTAATGCCTGGTTGGAGGCCCATAAGGGGCAGGTGATCGCCGGCCAGAGGCTGGACGGCCAACCGGTTATCCGTCCCACGCTTTCGGGCATGATCCGGGCGGTGCAGAAGCAATATCCGAATGTTTACCGGTACTTCGTTGTGCAGGGATTGGCGGACGATGCCGCGTACACCAACGCCAAACTTGATGCCGTGGCACCGGGAACTATTCAATCAGGTCAGGCGGCCTATGCGGATTGGCTGCCGGATACGGTCGGCGGCGCGGCCCTGGCGGGCAAATGGGCTGCGGCATTGGCCATCAATATCGTAGATGCGGACAACCATCCTTTTGCCGGCGACTGGCAATACGCTCTGGAAACCGAAAGTCTGCGTGCCCTTGGCCCTTCCGGCAGTCTGGACAATTCCTGGGAGCGGCCTCAGCTTTATCACGCGGTGCGTCAGGCCGTGGTTAACAATTTGCCTCTGGATCCCGCGGAGTGGCAACGAAGACAACTTGATTCCCGCTGGCAGGTGATTGCCAATGCCAAGGGAGATTTTAAGCGGGTGTTGAATCTGACCTGTGATGAGTACATGGCGTCTCCACATGGCGGATTGCTGCCGCGTTATCCGGGGGCGCACATCGGCCATGGAGCCTTGCCGGATCATTGGCGTATCAACAATCGGCTGGATCGGCTGGAAATGACGATTGGCGTAAAGCAGCCCTTATCGCCGTTGCTGGTGGTAGGTGATAACGGCCTGAATTGGGTGCGCTATTACCGCATGTTGGGTAAACTACGCAGTGCCGGCCTGCCCCTCGGTGGTGCGGTAAGCATTGCGAATTTGAATGCTTTGGACCCACGGCAGGTGCCGGGGCTGGTTTGGCTGGCGGGACAAACGGTCGATGCAGCTTCGCTGAAGGCGGTGATGCGACTCGTGTCCAAAGGCGTGCCATTGCTGCTGGTCGGGCAGGTTCCACAAAAGGCTGGACGTATCAATCTGCGGCAATGGCTGGGTGTATTCTATGTTGCCACGCCGCCGCACGGGCCGCTGCAGCAAAGGTTCTATCCAACCGCGGGGGTGCGCGGAAGAGATCTGGCAGATATGGCTGGAGCGGGAGGTTTTATGCCCCCATCGCATTACATTCTCTCCAAATCAGGGCCTTTAAAGCCTGTCGTAACGCGGCAGGGACGTCTGGTGGTGGGCGTCTATCATAAAGGCCCCATGAAACTGGTATTCGCAACTCCGGTGGGGCGGCGGGTGTCGCAAAGCGATCCGGCGGTGCTGCGGGCCGCGGTGCAGGCTTATGAGGCATTGCGGAATCCAACCGTGCAATGGCCTGGCACGGCGACGGGTTATGCGTTCAAAGGCTACGATGGATACACGTATATCGTGGTACAGAATTTGCGGTCACGATCGAGCAACGTCCATTTGCGGGTACATGAAGCGTCCAACGTAAAGTGGCATGCTGCCGATTTGTTGACGGGGGCGCGTATTACCGTCACCACGAAACACCATGCCTTGGTGTTGCAGGTTCATCTGACGGCGGTTGGAGCCACGGTCGTTGTTCTGGCGAAAGCGAAGTGATGGCACGATGAAAATTGGTGCAAGCTATTATCCGGAATTGCTGCCCCAGGAAGATTGGTCGCGGGATTTAGCCGCCGGTCACAAGATCGGCTTGTCCTGCCTTCGCTGCGGGGAGTTCGCATGGTCGCGATTATCTCCCGTCCCTGGCGCATGGCATGTGGATTGGGCTAAACGCTTTCTCGATGTGGCGGCGAAGCACGGTTACGATGTGATCTGGTGCACTCCAACCGCGGCTCCTCCCCCGTATCTGCATGATCGCTGGCCGGATTTACAGGCCGTCGGGGTGGATGGAAGCCGGCCGCCGGTCGGCGTGCGGAGAAACTATTGCCCGTCGCATAAGGGATATCTGGCACTGGCCGAACAAGTGGCCGGGCGTTTGGCCGATGATTTGCATAAATCCTCCGCTATTGCCGGTTGGCAAGTGGATAATGAACTGGCCGGGGATGGATTTACGTGCTGGTGTGAAAATTGCAGAAAGGCGTTTCACGCATGGCTTTTAGATCGTTATCAATCACTTGATGCGCTCAATGAGCAATGGCAGACGGACATCTGGAGCCAGCGTTACACCGCGTGGGAACAGATTCCAATGCCATTCCAGAACATCTCTTCTCACGCTCCGGCGCTGCGCCTGGCGTATCGCAGATTTCGCTCGGAAGTGTGGAGAGCCTTCTATGAGCGGCAGGCGAATGCCCTGCGCCGCCGCGGAGATTGTACGGTTACGACCAATTTTTACGATTTTACCTGGGATGTGCCTTTTGATTTATGGCAGTGGAGCGGTGGCTTGGATGCCATGGGAATGTGCCGCTATGTGGAGGACGATCTTTACATGCAGTTTTCTCTGGCCGTGGGGCGTGGAATCGCTGCCGACCGACCGTTGTGGGTTCTGGAGCAGAAAGCCGGTCAGCAGGGTGCCCAAAATTTATTTCCGGAGAACCTATCGCGTCTGAAGGTGCATTTACGTCGGTGTGCCGAAGCGGGTGTGTCCCGTGCCATTTACTGGCACCTGCGGCAGCACTCCGCAGGATGTGAAATGGAGCACGGGGCGGTATTGCGGCATGACGGCAAGCCGACGCGAATAGCACGGGCGATCGCCGCTGCCATTGCGGAAACAAAAATAATTGCCGCAGTCGAAACGGCCCAGGGTGTTCAACTGGTATTTTCGTTCCAGCAGCATTGGGCCAACGCCCATCGGCCGGCCATGCCCACAAAATGGGATTATCGTGCGCGGCTCGAACAAGACTGGTACGCCGGAGCAAAAGATATTTTTGGTGAGGTGGCGGTGGCTTGTCCCGTGACTGAGGATACGCCGCGTGTTTTGCTCATACCGCTGGCGCAAATGGAAGAGCCGGGACTTATTGATAAAATCGGTCGTTGCCTGCAAAGTGGCGGCACCGTTGTGTCCACCGTGGATCTGTGCCGGCTGGATATGGAAAATGGTGTTTACCGCCGTCGTCCGCTGTGGATATTGCAACGTTGGGTGAAAGTTCCGGATCTTGAGATCCTGCATTTGCAAGATGGCTTTGCGGTTGATGGTCGGATTGGGGCTGCGCGGTTTAAAGGAACGATATTCTGGGCGTTGCCAGAGGGGCCGGCCATGGGGCATGTCCGGGCGATTGGGCGGCTGCGCTGGAAGAACATGAGCGGACCTGTCGCATTGGACTTCAAGATTGGTGCTGGGCGGTTGGTAGTAAGCCTGGCCGAGCTGGATCGCTGCGGAGTGACGGCGTTGATTCGCGCTGCGGTGCCGAAACGGGATATACCGGCATCCGATGTTCCAGCCACAGGACGCAAGCCTGCACGCGCCAAGCATGTGGCGGGTACGTCATGAGTGGCGGCGGCGTATTCGAGCAGTTAGATATGGTGGCGGTTTGTGAGGCGGTGTGATCATGCAGATTGGTGACCGAAATGTCAATTCCCAGCCGGCGATAAACGGCAGATTTTTTGAAGGCGTCTGGGGTCATCGCATTTTCACCTCCTGGTTTTATTTGTTGATGGCACTGTTGCTTGTGGGTTTAACATGTTACCGGCGATGTTATGCGACTCTGCCCGCAGCAATTCCACACCTGGTTGTTCCGCATACCGTAATGAATCCAGGCGTTACAGCCCGGCCGTCGGATCCAGCCTGGACCGGACCGCCGCTTATCTCGCATTTGACGCTTTCACTGGGCTGTAAACCGGCCGGTCATCCTCTGCCGACAAAGATTTGGTTGCAGTGGAACCGGAATTGGCTGTATATCCGTTTTGTCTGTCTTGGACCAAAGCCCTATGCTCCCTATGGGAACAAGCGAAACGCGCCGCACTATCGCGGCGATGTAGTGGAGGTATTCCTGGACCCGGTGGGTGACAGTCGGCAGTACTTCGAGATTGAGGTTTCCCCGGCCAACGGTGTGTTCATGCAGAACACCTTAATTACCACCAAGCCGGAATCGCAGGCGAATGGTGTACTGACCGGGAATATTTTACGGCGCAATTATTGGCCTGATCCCGGCTACGATATTCGCGGGCTCCGAACCGCGGTGTCGATCCATCGTGCGGGCAAAGCGTATGTTTGGACCACGGACTTGGCAATTCCCGCCGCGAGCGTACTGAAACGCACGGGGCGCAGGCGCTTTCGCAAGGGAATGAAATTGCGGATGAATTTACTGCGATATCACTACACCGGACCGCTCAATGATGCGCATCGCCAGCTTGTGGCGATGAATTGGTCACCGGTGGCGTGCGGGCGTCCGCACGTATCCCCCATGCGGATGGGGTGGTTGCTTCTGGGCAAACGTCCCCGGCGGGAGCCGCTTCATATCCGGAGGCGTGGTCAATGACGTGCGCCGTTGGGAGGATGGATAATGTCGCAAGTATTCGCGGCATAAAATATTTAAAAATTTATTTGATCTGCAGCGATTTCATGGTATAGTTATGGTTGCAAATTGTAAATTCAAGTCCGGTATTTGGGCTTGGAGGCATATTACAGGTGATGTCGAAAAGCGATAAAGGGTCGCAAAGCCAGTTTCCGGATTCAAGTTCCGATCATCGGTCTTTCCGGCGAAACATGTTTGGCGTTTATTCGGGGCGTCTGACGAACCCGCAAATAGAGGTAAATATTTTTTGGATTTATTTGACATGCGGATTTTAATTGGTATAATAATGGATAATTAAGGTTCGGCGGCCTGATCTGGCTGCAAAAGGTTGATGTTTAATCCACGGGCCGGGTGTTCTGGTTCGAGAGGTACTGTGTGTGGCAGAAATAATTCTGGTTGGATTTTATTTGACATGCGGTTTTTAGTTGGTATGATAGTGGTTAATGAGAATTGGCGGTCCGTTGTGGCTGCCCAAATTTGACGTTAAATCGGCGGGCCGGGTGTTCCGGTTCGGGAGATTTTAGAGGCGTCTTAAAAAAGGAGAAATAAGATGAGACGCAAGGTGAGTTCCGGGAGAATTAGCATTTCCGTGGCGATACTAGCGGCGCTGCAGATGATTGCCGCTGTTTCAGCACAAGCGGGCACCACTTACTATTGGGATCCGACGGGATCAAAAACCACGACTGGCGGTGGTAACGGCACGTGGGATACAACCTCCGCCAATTGGTACAATGGTGCCAGCGACGTCGCATGGGTGAACGGCTCTTCAAGTTATGCAAACTTTGTTGCCAATAGCACGACATTAACTTACGCGGTAACTATGGCTTTCGGAGCCGACATTACGGCTGGCAGTCTGACCTTTACGCCTACTTCTGATTCCTATGGGTTCAGTATTGATGCTCCGACGTCAACTAGTCAAACAGCGAGTCTCAACATCGGTACGCTCTATGTTTCAACGCATGGCGGGACGGTGACTTTTGGACCTAATGGGGGCACCAGCGGCACACTCATCGTCACGATCGGCAGCGTCGATAACACGGGAGACGGTACCGCCGGCATCCAGGTCATTGGATCAAATGACACGGTGAATCTGACTGGATCAAGCAATGGGTCGACCACCGTGGATGGGGGAACACTTAACGTGAGCCAAGCCGGTGGATTTGGCTCGAGTCTCGTGTTCAGGGTCGGAACGATCAACGCACTGACAGACATGACTTCCAACGTCAATATGGGCGAGTTGGCGGGTGGCATCACCTTCGGCGGCGGACAGACGCTGGAGTTCACCAACAGCGACGCAGCTCCTACAGACAACAATGCCCCCGTCAGCACTGTCGCCGATGTGCTGGCCAGCACCACCGTGCAGTGGGATGGCAACGAAAATAACAATGACACCTCATCTCAGGGTGCGACGGCCACATTGGAGAAATCCGGTTCCGGTACCCTGATCCTGACGGGCAACTATTATTCGGGTGGTGCCACAACAGTAGCAACAGGCACACTGGAAGTGGATGGATCGTTTGCCACGAACGCATACTCGAAGAGTACCAGCGCCTTTACGGTTGACAGCGGCGCCACGCTGCAGGGCACGGGTTCGATTGCCGGCACGACGACGGTGAACAGCGGTGGTATTCTGGCTCCGGGAACCGCCATGGCGTCGGCCGGCCATAGCACCGGCACCACACTCACCCTCACCGGTGGTGCCACGCTCGACAGTGGCAGCGTGCTGGATTTTACGCTCGGTTCAACCAGTGATTTGATTAACACGTCTGCTCTGACATTGAATCAGAATATCACCATCAACATTACACAAGGTTCGGGTTTTGGCTCCGGCATCTATAAGTTGATTGGCTATACCAGTCTAACTGACAACAGCGCCGGATTTTCCGGTTGGACCATCAACGGACTGTCCGGACTTAATTACAGCCTGTCCAACGATACTGCTACCAATTCGATTGATTTAACGGTGGCACCTGTGCCCGAACCTGCGGCGCTGAGTTTGCTGGCCATTGGCGGCGTGGGCCTGCTGCTGGTTAGCAGGCGGCGAAAAATGGCCTGATCGGCCAAGGGTGAAAGATGGCTGGTGGCGGATGGTATACGTTCGGCCATTCGCGAATATTCGCAACGGAATGGCCGGGACAATAAAAGTCGGCCTTTCCGCCGCAGTCCACAGATGGGTAAAGTTGGGAATTTGCGGGGGGCGTGGTACCCCCGGTGTGATAAGGAGATTCATCATGATTAGCTTTCCATTCGCCCGGCCAATACACCAAAACTCTCCGCCCCCAAGTGCGGTAGAACCGTTGCCCGTTTCTTTCCTCCGACATTCCATCCGTCGGTCCGCTGGTCGCATGGCGTTCACCCTGGTGGAATTATTGGTGGTGATATCGATTATCGCGATACTCATCGCCCTGCTGTTGCCGGCTCTGGCGGCGGCGCGGTTGGATGCGGATAATGCGATCAGTTCGTCGAATCTGCGGCAGATCGGGCTGGGGTTGCAGGAGTACACCAACGATTACGATGGTTATTTGCCGCCAGCCATGGGAACCACCGGCTGGGGACAAAACGGTTCGGGCTGGATCACCCTGTTAGCGTTGGGTTATGTGCCCAATAACTCCAGCAGTCCCATCAACTACTCGAATGGATATGTAACCACCAGTCTGCTGGACAACATCCATGACCGCGGAGTGTTTTTCGATCCGACCGACATCGTTACCGCAACGAATGTGTATTCTAAGGTTCCAGGATTCAGTTCCTACAAGGCGATCGATCTTATGGGATGGGAGGGAGTGTCCACGGGTGGTGCCGTCGGCTTAAGGCTTAACCAGATACCCAATGACAACCAGGGTTGGTACGGCGCCAAAGCCGGCATGGTGGTTCCGATCGTGGCTCTGGACATTTGGCCCAACTGGAGTGGCGAAATAGTTGTGCCGTGGGATTACGGTTTTACCTATCCGCCCAGCGGTGCCCCGCCTCTGGCCTCCAGCGGCTTAACCGATGATCTGTTTACCAGCACACCGTATGCGGACGGCAAACGGCCGATACTTTTCAGTGATTTTTCAGTTGATGCCATGGGATTTATGGCCTGGAATGATCCGCACGACATAAATACGAACCAATATCGGTTCCACTTTCCGCGAGGCCATTAAGGCGGCAGAGTGCGGATTTCGGATGTCCATTGGATTACAACAAAGGGATTTTATACTTGAATAATGTGATGATCGGTGGCGGCGCAGTGACGCGCCGTAAATCCCAAGTGTTAACAATTTTGGTATTGAGCATGGCGGTAACAGCAGGGGGGCTGATATCGGGTTGTGAAAAAAAAACGATGCGGCAGGCCTCTATGCCTTCGCAACCGCCGGCACCATCCAGAACAGTCTACCGCTCAACACCCAAGCCCAGCAGCCCGGAGGCGGTTCTGCAACAGCCGTACCAGGATCGGCTGCAGGCGGCGTTTCCATTTGGTGACGGCTCCTACTACCTGATTCCGTGGCGGTCGTATATGGATACCTGGCCGGCATCGCGGCTAACCAATTGCATCGGTATTAATTTTAATGTGCCATCCTGGGAGGCCAATGCCACCGCCGAAGTGCTGGCCAAGGCAGGATTTCGCCATGCCCGGATGGAAGTGGGCTGGGGCAGCATGAGCTACAAGCACCCCGGCCAACTGCGCGATGTGAAAAGCATTGTTACCATGCTCCATGCCTTGCAGCGCTGGCATATTCGGCCATTGATACTGCTTAACGCGAATTCGGGTTATCCATGTCCGATTCGCTGGACGCGGGCGGTTTTAGCCAAGGCTGCGCCGGTGGGTGCACGGGAAATATATTTTAAATCAACTGCGGGATTGAAGCCCGGTTATTCCGGGTTGCAGGGTCAGGCTTATCAAATGGGTTATCCGGTGATCACCGCGGTAAACGCCAAAACGGGACGATGCACGCTGTCGGCACCGCTGGCCAAGGCGCTTAAGGCCGGACCGATCAATATTCCCACGCGCAAGTACCAGCCATTTGCGGAAGAGGTTTTTGCCGATGGCAAGCCCAATCCGGCGGCCTGGCAGACCGTGCAAGGCTGGATGACCTACGTTAAGGGAATATGTACAACCGTTCGCCAGGCCTTGGGCACGAAGGGTAAGGCCAACGCCGGCTTCGATCTGGAAGTGTGGAACGAATTAGGTTTTGGCAGCCAATTTTTGAACATCGAAATTTACTACAATCCTCCATTAAAGTTTCAACACCCCATGCCAACCAATGGTAACTGCCGTTGGTTTTTGCCGGGGTTGTCGTACCACAGCCATGGACTCACCCGCACCGGTGATGAAATTATATTGCCGATGACGGTGGATTATGTACGTAACCCGGCCAATGGGCTGCCGGGGGTCAAGGTGATTGATGGCTTTTCCAACATCACGCCGTGGGCCAATGGTGCGGGTATGTGGCCGGGACAAACCGGGTTCAGCCGCCATTATTACACCGGGTACGATCCGCACCAATTACAAATATCACCAAAACATCCGTATATGAAGTACGGGACGCTGATCAATGCGCTGGGTGGACAGGATCGCCGCAGTGGCGAGGTGCAACACGTGTGGGGAAGACTGGACGCCCTGGATCCGGGCAAATTTTTCATACCCAGCTTTAAGATGAGCCAGCCGGAGATGTGGTATTTCGGCTACCATACGGAATCCGTGGTGCGCGACCTGCAGCCGTTTCCCAGTCCATTTGGGGGCCACTTTCGTTTTGCCAATCCTGGCAACGGCCAGGCCACGGAAGTGTGGATGACGGAATGTAATTTCTGGCGGCGTATGTGGGCCAACCAGTTGGAAAAAGAAACGCACGTGGTCCGCAATAATCCACAACTTCATGCCTTGATGGAATATGAAGCCGCCAAGATGGACCTGCGGCAATTTGTATTTCAAAGTGCCAAAGGGCTTTCGGTGGAGTGCATGTTTGCAGCCAAGGGCCATGATGATGGTTTTGGAGTTTTGCCGGATTCATTCTGGACGGCCTTGAAGCAGAGCCACGGCAAACTTACCGCCGTGAGCTTGGCCCACACCGGTTACCAGATTAAAGTGCTGTCTCGGCTGACCCGGTTGTTTGCAGCCGGCAGTCCCCTGGCGGTGCCATGTCCGCTGACCGTAAAAAAACTGGTAGAGCATCGGCCGCTGCTGGTCTTCAAGGGTGATGGCACGCCGGAGCACCCCAACATCTACAACCGCGACGATTTCGCATGTTTGCCGTTTGAGTTTTCGGCGAGCCGCTATGCGGTGGTTTATTACGTGGTAACGCGGAACGTTACGCATTCGTGGAATAAAAAAGACGGCTTGCTGGATCCGGCACGCTACAACATGCCGGCGCAGGTATTTGATTTAACGCTGGGCAACATCTGCGGGACCGGGGCCACCGTTTCGGCCTATGATCCGATGACCGGCAAAACATTGCCGGTGCGGGTCCTTGCGGGCACGCGCAACAGTCTGACGGTTCGGCTGGCAACCGTCGATTATCCGCGGTTTTTGCTGATTAAAGAGGCACGGCCCAGTCCGTTGATTTTAGCCCCCCATTTGGCGGTGCAATCCAACGGTGCGGCCCGGGTAAGTTTCAAAACCAACGTGATTGCACCGGCCATGGTTACCTGGGGTGAACTGCCGATTCGGACGCGCGATGGCCAAATGCGACTACCGGCTGCCGTGGCGGCGAATAAAACCCTGGCGTATCAGATTCCCAATTTACGTCCGCAGGCGGGTGTACGACTGACGATTCATAGCCACGGGCTTACTGCGCGTTGGCCGATCTGGGGTTTTGATGTGGCCGGTGTGAACTGGCCGCATCGAACGAATTATGCGATCGGACCGGGGCCGACGGCAGAAAAGACGGCTATTTATGTGCCGCCATTGCCGCCGATTCCCGCCCGGCCTGCGGGTTACACCGCCCAGGCACCCAAGGGGCTGGTGTGGGCGCATCCAGCCAATGGAGTAAGCACGCTGCAAGTTGGCACGGGCAGCACCATGGTACGGGTGCGATTGCGGGTTATTCCCCGCCCGGCCAATGTGCCCGATGGCGTGATCAACGTACTGCCGGAGCTTTTTGTGCCGGACCGGATTCAGGCGTTTGTGGTATTTCGATGGCACGATGCTGCGGCGTGGTTCATTCACCTGCAATTAAACCCCGCGTCGCATCCTTTAACCAAAGAATTAACCCGCACGTACATGATTGCACCGTTACAGCATGGATGGCTGAAATTATCATTTGCGGGTACGGCGGACGGGATGGCGCGATGGGGAAAGGTGATTCGAGCGGTACAGCAAGGGATTCATTTTAATTAAGGAGCTTATACCCATGTCCATTGAAACCACCGCACAGGAAACTCCAGTGGCAGCGGTACCTGAGATATCGGTCCGGCCGACGGGGGGCATCCCGCTGGAAACAGGGATGACCCGGCGGAACTTTTTATTGTTGATGCAGTTGGCGGGTCTGGCTGTGGCGGGCAGCAATGCTGCGGGTCAGATGATGACCGGCAGAAGAATGGGGGACTTTAATGATGTGTTTGGTGTTCATCCCGAGGCCCGCGTGCACCAATATGCGGCCGTGCTGACGAAGTCCAGCCATCCGGGGTGCATTTTTTATCAAGGTGAAACCCCGCACCTGACCTTTCAACTGCAGAACCTGAGTAAAAAAATAATTAAATGCCGCGGCAAAGTGGACATTATCGCCTATGGTACGCGCGGCATTACCGGCAATATCTGGGTACCGCAGGTCTACAAGATTAAAGACGTTGGATCTATACCCTTGGACGTAGATATGCCGGGCGGTAATGGATTTCAGGATTTTACACTCGACGTACCCCTGCCCGCGGTCAATGGCGGTTATTCACTGGTGGTGGATCTGGGGGTCCATGGTCGGCGGACGCTGACGAGCCTGGTTCGCACTTTCCGGTTGGATCATCTGCCGCGGACGCAATATCCGCAGCAGTCCCTGGATAATGTAACGCCTCCGGTACTGGAGCGACTGGGCATACAGGCTATTCGTTACGATATTGGTTATCTGTGGTCCGGTGATCGTGGCTATATGCGGCAGATGCAGCAGTTGGAAAAGAGCCTGCGGGAATTGCATAAGCACAAGATCACGTGCTTGCTGGAAATAGGTGCGGGCACAGCCCCGCAGCCGCTGGGTATGCCCCGCCCGCATCTAAATAACGAGGGGATGATGGAAGGCGGAAAATGCGATTACGCGTGGCTGCCCGAGTATGACCAGGATTACAAAAAGTTTGTTTATCATCTGGCCAGCAAGTATGGGTGGCCCAAAGGCCCCATCACCGCGTTTGGCTTATGGAATGAGCCGTGGGAGGGAAGTTCCATCAGCGGCTGGCAGGCGGACATGCTGCGTTATCGGGAATTGTATAAACTGATGGGTGACGCTATTTTTGAAGCCCGCGATAAGGCGGGGGTGCAGGTATTGCTGGGCGGGGCCTGTTCATCCATGAATGCATGGGACAAACTTTTCCCTGAAGGGTTGGAGAACAGCCCGTTTTGGCCGCAATATTTTGACTTCTGCTCGATACATTATCAGGGTTTGGGGTCTCCCTGTCTGTATCGGCAATGGGACCAGCGGAAGTTTTATCAGGGCCGTGTGAAGGTGTGGGACACGGAAAGCTGGGTGGCCAATACGGACGACCGGGTAGCTGGTGTATTGGCGAGCAATCGCGCGGCAGGTTATGACCGGTCCATGGGAATCTTTTATGGCAACGTAATTGGTGGACTTGGCGGTGGCGGTTGGGCAAAATCTATACTTATTCGGGCAAAAAATGGTGCGGGAAAGACGATAGAGCGCAGAATCCCCGAGCCGCTCTTTGCGTGGTCCACGGCGGCGTCCCTGTGTGCGGTGCAGCATTTTCTCGGGGAGCGGCAATTTAAGGAAATTCTGTTTCAGCATGGTTTGCCATGGGTTTATGTTTTTGACGGTTTAAACGGGAAGCAAGAAGACGGCACGGTGGTGGTGCTGGGGGATTTATCCGTCATGAACGGAGATAATCCGGATCGTATCCCGTATCGGACCGTCCGCAGTATGCACGAAGTGCAGGCCAAAGCGAGGCTGCACCAGGAACTCTCTGCACTACCGGCGGGGGCGACGGCCCAGAAGGCCAGTTTGGAAAAGGCCCTGCGGGAGCCGATGGCGTGGGAGGATGTGCGGATGATCCTCCAGGCTCCGGGGAATGAGTTCTCTCTTCACGACTACTACGGTAACGCTGTGCCGGCGGAAAATGGCCAGATTACCATTCCCCTCAATACCAATGGCTATTTTCTTCGCGCCAGCGGCAAACCGGGTTCGTTTGCGGCGCTGTTAAGTGCGATTAAGGCTGCGCGGATCGAAGGCCTGCAGCCCGTGGAGTTGATCGCGCATGATTTCACCGCACCGATTGAGACGCACCCGGTTCTCCAAGTGGTCATTGCCAATGTGCTCAATCGGTCGGTTGCGGGGACGCTGCAGGCGGAGATTAAAGGCCTGAAATTAAGCGGTCCGCAACATATCCATCTGGCGGCACACGAGCAAAAGACCGTGGAACTCCAGGTGGTGGCGGGTACGCCCAGCCCGGCCAATCTGTATCCAATGGCGATCAAGTTTGATGCCGGCCGGGACGGCCTTGCGGTCGGGTACGATACCCTGCGGGTGAACCAGATCAGCCGCAGAACAATACGTATTGACGGAGATCTGGCCGATTGGGATGGCGTGCTTCCGCAGACCATTCAAACGCACGAAGCCGCGAAAGAATCGCTTACGGAAGCGGCGTGGCTGCCGATGAAGGCTTTTGAGGCAGGCCAGACCGGCGGCCTGGCCACAACGTACCTGGCGTATGACCATGACTATTTTTATTTTGCGGCCAAGGTGGCGGGTGATACCCAACATGTCGGAACTTGGCGCTTTGCAGAGCAGGAAAAATATGCCCACGAGTGCTTTTATCCAGAGATTGCGCACCAGGTAGAATCCAATAAATCGCTGAAAATGCAGGAGCAAATTGCGCCGGCAGCCGCAGGAGAAACCTGGGCACTGCAGCGGCCGGATGGTCGGGGACGTATCAATGGGCGGTGGACCGACGATCGCGGGGTCAATGTGCAATCATTCGCCATTGATTTTGATATTCCAGACGATGCGCCCCAGCAGGTTGCTGTTTATGTGCCTCCGGGCCACTTCGCACCACAAGGCCAGGTGCTGGAGCTTTTGGATAGGTCATCCGGCAAAGTGATCAGCCGTAAATCACTTCATCGTCTTTACCACGGTGTTTACGCTGTGTATGTGATGCGCGGAAAGATGCGTTTGTTGATAGAGGCATGGGGCAACTGGTATGCTTCGCGCGTTGGCGGCTTTTTCTTTGATCCGGCCCGGCCGGATGCGAAGGTGGGTTTTGTTCATTTTGATTACAAAACCAGCGGTAATTGGAAGGGGACCTACGGAACCGCAGGCTACAACGTGATCGGAACCAGGCCGAAGTATCCATTGCACGTGCAGGTGACAGTACCCGAACACGTGGATGTAGAGGCCTTACATTGGCCACAGGGTGTGCGGCGATTTACCTACCGCAAAAATCCAGTAACACCGGGGTGCGGATCGCCTATGGACAACATCCAGATTGCTTTCAATGCGGTTCCTGACGAGGACAAAAAACAGTGGATTACCAACTTGCCGGGCCGTCCGCCGAAGTTTATCTGGTATAAAGACACCGATTATGAATACTCCTTGAATCTGGTGGCGGAAAAATATGGCGGCGGAACGGAAATCTGGCGGATCTTGGTTCCGGGGATGCCACCGAAGAATTTTTACCCGCGGCAGCCGAAGAGTCCCTGGGATGGGGCGGTTACGGACGGCAAGCTGGTCATTAAGTACGTGGGCAACACGCGGCTGGTGGAATGTGCGATTCCCTGGAAGGAAATACCGGATGTACACAAGCTGATGCTCGCGCGTAAACCCGTAAAATTTACCTGCCGGGTCAACCGGGTTGGAGGCGGTCCCCTCATGGAACTGCCGATGCATCGGCTGGCTTCGCGGGTCAACACGCCGGCTCTGGATGCCCAATGGGAACCGCACTGGGCCAATGAGCTGGTATTTGGTTGGGAGTAGCCGTTTATGGCCGCATGGGGAGATGTGCGATCTTTGAACTGAGCGGTATAACCTGAATAATATGAATTCTTACGGTTTCTTTTTCAGGAGTATGCCACCTTGGGTAGCAGTATGACAGAAGGCATGTCTGTCACACGGTGGCGCGCTGTCTGTACCCTGATGGTATTGGCCACAACCCTCTCTCTTGGTGGGTTTGTGGACGCTGCCACCGTAGCTCTCGCAGGGATAAAGTCCCGTCAGTTGCCAGTGCTTCAGAGCTTCGCCCAACGCGCCAAGTGGACGGTGGTGAATGCCTCTCCGGATGGCCCCTGGTCGGGGGCACGTGTGGTGATTTGGCAGGCCAATGCAGCGCGGCTGAAGATAACTCCCGAGCGGGCAAAGGCACTGGGCCGTTTTGTCAGAACCGGCGGCGGTCTGCTGCTGACGATGAGCCGACGACCGGGAAGCAGTGTGATGGCGCTTGCTTTCATGCTGCCGACGACTGGCTGGACCGCGGTTGACAACCGTCCCGAAGGCCCAACCACCGCCACTCGCTGGGCCCCGGCGTTCTGGGGAACCGTGGTGCCGCCGATGCTTAATGTGGATTATCACTTTGGTATTCATCGTGTAGCGGCGAGGGAAAGAGGCCAATCGCGGTACGACATCTTTGCGCGCAAGATTCCCTATCTGAATCTGAAATTGAAACCCGGTCAGCACTTCTGGACTCGGCCGCTGTTGGATTGCGACTGGCGCGTGCTCGTACGCAGTGATCGTTTTGACCGTGTGCCGTTGATGCTGGCCGGCCGGTACGGTGCCGGGCATGTCATTGTATTTGCATCCTCGGCCAGGGCACTGGAGCCGTGTTGGCATGACCCGGACACCGCAGTATCCCTTATGCGATGGTTGACAGCATCCGTATCAAGGGCCGATTTGCCCGCCGCGCCGCCAAGGCTCCATCCTCAACTGATAACCGACCGTCAGGAACATGGGTTTACCGTGATTCTGCACAATCCTGACAGGTTGCCTCTGCCGGTGAAACTGGTGGGCAGGATCTTGAGTTGGGAACACGCTTACGTCACCACTATGACCCAAAACATTACCGTGCCGGCGGATGGCGATGGAACTTCCCTCCCACGGCTC
>JAJZNX010000034.1 GCA_021852275.1 Planctomycetota bacterium
GCTAAGCATGCTGGAAGGCGATCCCGGTACAACTGTGAATTACGGCGAATTTTCAGTTGGTGCGTCCATTACGCCATTCCCGAATGCCAATCTGCTCAAGAGCCTGAAGATTCGCCCGGAAATTCGCGAGGATGTTGCGGATCACCGGGTGTTCCAAGGCGGCGGTTCTGCGGGTAAAAACCAGCAGACCTTCTTCGCTGTGGATGCGGTTTACGCGTTCTAAGCCGGAATTGAACTAACCGTAAATTTACGCGGCGGGGCCTTCAAAAGCCCCGCCGCTTTCTTTTGATTATCATCCATTTTGTTTCCAATTACCATGCGCTGCTGCATAGCTTCAAACTGCGTCTTTCATTGACTTTCCCGATTCCAGCCGATAAGGTTGACAAACCTTGGAGAGATGGCCGAGCGGCTGAAGGCGCCGGTTTGCTAAACCGGTGTACGGGTTACAACCTGTACCGCGGGTTCGAATCCCGCTCTCTCCGTTAGTGTTTCTGGATAGGAATCTACTTTTTATAGTTGGTTGGGAACACAAGCCCAACCTGCAATGGCATCGCAGCCGCCTGACTGCCGACAGCTCGGCCGCCCGCACCATGCCACCCTACGCCGAGGGTATCCCCGACGCACTGGC
Source organism: Planctomycetota bacterium (assembly GCA_021852275.1). Classification (GTDB taxonomy): domain Bacteria; phylum Planctomycetota; class Phycisphaerae; order WQYP01; family WQYP01; genus JABEVA01. The sequence continues at coordinate 629 of JAJZNX010000034.1, forward strand.
GGTGTCCACGGCGCTGGCATGGCCATCCAAAATCGCGATGTCCAACATGCTTAGCAGGTAAAAATTTTCTCCCCGCTGCTGTAAAATGACCGTGATACCATTGGCCAATGGAAATCGCCGTGGTGCACCTGTCGGCAGCCCCAGCACATGCCACACACTATGCTTAACCACCCCGCCATGCGTTACCACCAGCACATCCTGCCCCGGATAATCGGCGGATATTTTCACCAGCACCCGCCGAATGCGATGCCATAACGCAGTATCTGTTTCTACGCCCGGTATACCGGTCCAATCCGAAAGATCGCCATTGGCTAGTGGCGACCCCGGCTCAATGCCGCGCATCTGGCGAATTTCATCCCAGGTTTTGCCCTGAAATTCCCCCAATTCACGCTCTCGCAATTGCTCGGTCGTTTGCACTGGCAGCGATAATTTTTCTCCAATGATTGCTGCGGTCTGGGCCGCCCGTGGCAAATCGCTGGCCCAGATGGCGGCAAAGCGCCGCCTGGCAAAAAAAGCGGCCAGTAGATGGGCCTGATGAACACCGGCTTCATTCAGCGGCGTGGGCGTGTGGCCCTGAATGCGGCGCTGCACATTCCAATCCGTTTGGCCGTGGCGAACCAGCCACAGTCTGGCAGACGCAGTTACGGATGGCGGTGTAGTGGACATTTTTGTATATACTCCATGGAATTGGCGACCCCGGAAATTTAACAACCGCTAACGGCCTTTCGACCGGCCAGGCTGGCCACGAACCTGATTGTGGATGGAGTTTACCATCCCGATCCGAAAAATGTACTCTTCGCGTATGGTACAGGTTATTGCCTGACTGCCCCTAAGGAACCGGGCAAAAATAACTTCGCACTTTCCGGCTGGCCCTTTTGGCCGCCAGCTTCGTTGTTCACTCGTTACAGACCCACTGCCGGGGTATGCGCCTCGCTCACGCCTCGCTGGCGGCCAAAATTTCTGCGCCCTAAAACACGAATTTATTTTTGCGCGGTCCCTAAGCGTCGTGGATGTACGTATCGAGCGAGGTGATCAGCATCATAGCACGGCACTGGAATGGAAAAATGCGGTGTGGAGGGTCCGCGTCGCCGGCAGCTCACGGGACAAGCGGCGTTGCACTTCTGTCATTTTGATTCATAGGGGCCGCCCAGCTTTATTTGGCTGGCCAAAGTTTGTATGATGCAGGGCATATTTCTGGAGCGGCGGTGTTAACGCCATCAGAAATCAGGAGATGCGGCCATGCGTAGCACGACAAATCAACTTAACCGGACGTGGGTGGCGTTGGGAATTTTGCTGCCTATGCTGGCTGGTATGGGTGGCTGCGAACGCGAGCTTTTTACCCAAAAGGATGACGTGGCCAATCAACGATCGCTTTACTGGGGCGAGCAGCATAGTGTGTGGAACAATGCCCAGTCGCAGCATGAACAGGATCAGATGCCGATTCCGATAGGCTCGGCGGTCAGCGGGTATTAACGTTTTCTCAACTGTATGGTTGGGTGCGGCCACCGGCAAGGCCTCGGCACTTCGCTGTTATGGGCGTATGGTGCGGTGTTTTGGACTTGGCCTGAACTTGAGTTTCGCGTAAGCGAAATATAAAATTTTGCGGTAATTTATTTTCCATCCACCAAATTCTGACTATAGCTTATATATGAAGATTGCAGGCGTGGCCTAAGGGCCGCAAAATCCTGTAATTTTTTATCTGGTCTGGGTTGGCCGTGGCCAGGATACGCGGCTGACCCCAAGGTTAGCCTGTGAGCCAAAGAGGTAAAGATATTGCCTCAGGCTCTTGGGGAACAATTTTAGCTTGTAGCGGCAATTGACACGTAGACGGTTGGTGTATGCGTATGGAGATGTTGTTTTGCCACTGCGGCCTTAGCGCTGAAAAAATTGCCTTTTAGCTTGTGGCTGCAAGGCACATATTTATGTATCGGTTCTTGTGGAACGAGTTTATTTGAAAGGGAGAATTTTATGTTCTCAAAAAAACTCAGTTTGTCTTTGGCCTCGGTGGCCGCTTCCATCCTTGCGGCATCAGCCGCACAAGCCAGTTTCACCGCCACCATCACCAGCAGCGGTGGTGGTGGATCGCTGGTGCTGACCGGCTCGTCGGCGGCACCTGCAGCTGCCGGCACGTTGCAGATTGGACCGATCACCGAGACGGTGAATTCGTTCAGCATCACCAACTTCACCGCCACATCCAACAGCCCCAGTTCGACCAGTGCAGCGGTCGAGGTTGGCTCTTCGATACAGATTACCAACACCACCAGTTCGCTGGAAACTTTGACCATTGACCTTACCGATAACGGTTTCACCGCACCGGTGGGTTCGAATCTGCAGATTACCGCGCATGGCACGCTGACCTGGAACACAAATAACCACGCCAATTCCAACGATGTGGTTACCGCGGAAAGCGCAATTCAGGGAAATCCGGTTTCGGGTACCGTCACCAGCAATACGCTGAACCCCGGCACCTCGCTGCTCAATTATTCTACCTATATGCCGACGATGAGCAGTGCCCTGGGTACTTTGGGATCGCCCTATTCCCTGGGCAGTAACCTGACGGTGCAGCTCTACGGTGGCGACGCGGTGAATGTGGTGTGGTACAGCTCGGTGGCTGCGGTTCCGGAGCCCACGGCCCTGGCCTTGCTGGGCATGGGTGGGCTGGGCGCAATGTTGCTGGTGGGCCGCCGGAAAAAACTCAATTGACACTCTGCCGCGGGTCAAACTTAGCTCCGTAGCGATTCAGGAGCAGTTGGAAGTTACGCAGGTGTGGCTCGCCCGGCAATTGTTGCCGGGCGAGCCTTTTTTTGAAGCTCTGGCCATGCGGCTTTAAGATAGCGATAAGGTTTTAATTAAACGGCGTTTTCTGAAGTCTCTGACTGGTTTTGCCAGTCGTCTGGCTGAAGGAGCCACTTTATTGTAAACTCTGAATGTTAAATGCGGTGCCATCAGGATGCAGAAAGGTCTTTCTGGACTTGGTGGTGCGTATCGGAATATGCGCATGAGATACGGGCGTCTTTACGGCTTTTTGCTGGTGTTACTGACCTTGGCAGGGCAGGCTGCTGCGGGCACTGTGCCGCCGTCGGCCCACGTGCAGCAGCCGGTGCAGCGTCGCGTCCCTACTACGCGGGAGCTGGAACGCCAGATTGCCGCCCTGCGGCGCGAAGTGCAAACCATCCGGGCGCATGAAAACCGCACGTGGATGAGCCGGCAGCGCGAGGCCCAGATTAAACGCATTGTCCAGGGCGTTCTTAAAGCGTCCGCCCGGCACGCCCAACAACTTCAACAGCAAGTGACGGCCGGCTACGACCGCGGATTTTTTGTGCGTTCGCCGGAAAATAATTTCCGCCTGAATATCCGCGGGTATATTCAGGTCGGATATATTTTTGGCTACAGCACGGTAGGCAACGCCCAGAATATCAACACGCTGGGCCAGCCCACGGGACCGCCGGCGGTGGGTGACGCCAGCGAGTTCAATATGAGGCGTGCCCGGCTGATCTTTTCAGGTCATGCCTTCAGCCCGCGTTTCATTTATGAAGTCTCCGGTGATTTTGCCGGTTCGAGCAATACCAACGGTTATCTGCAGATGAAAACAACCTATGCGGGCTACCGGCTGATGAAAGGCGTTCTGCTGCGGGCGGGAGTGCTGCGCGTGCCGTTTACGTATCTAAGCGACTACCCGGTAACGGGCGACGATTTCGGTTCTTTTCCGTTGCTTTCCACGCCGTTTAATGCGGAACGTTCGCTGGGGCTTGATGTTTCCGGTAAGTTTTTTTCGGATCATTTCACGTACGATGTGCAGGTGAATAATGGGTCCAAGGCCAGCAATGTGGGCACCGCCATTGATAACCGCCTGGGGTATTATTTGCGTGTACAATATTCCAGCGGAGGAAGGGTGGCGCGATTCAAAAATGAAGGGGCGATACACCCGCGTCACCATCTGGCCTGGATGATCGGTGCCGGATTGGGGTATGAAACACAAAATTCCTCGGCCGGGGCATTTCCATCTCCACAGACATCCTTATCAATAGCCGGCTTATCCACACCTGATGGCGCAGGGTTTTATCCAAAGTTTTCAGCCAATGGCTCGTTGTATCGGGCCACCGGCGATGCCCATCTCAAATTTGAAGGTATCGATGCCAGCACCACCATTTTTTTTCAGCAGTATAACGATCGTCCTCCGGCGGGTTCGTCCACGGATAACTTTGTGGCCGCTTTTGGACGACGCAGTCTTTTTGAAATGGCGTATTATGGGGAACTGGGTTATTTCCTGGTACCGGGCAAATGGCAAATCGTCAGCCGGGCCGGGGAACTGCTTACCGAAAGTGGTGACAAGCAGATGTTTGAATACGGCCTGGGCTTAAACTGGTACATCTATGGCCGCGGCGCCAGGCTGCAGACCGCCATGATATACATACCCAACGCCGCGGCTCTTTCCAGCAGCAGCACCAACGTGGTACTCAATGCGCAGAATCTCATTTCCATGGTGCAGTTGCAGTTGAAATTTTGAATGGCGGGGCAAAGGGATGGGTTAAGTGTGGTACCGCAGCGCATCAGGCGGCCGGGGGGCGATGCGAGCTGTGGGCCGCATTTTTTGCGGTGATTTCCCATTGCAAAGACTGCCCGGCGATCCAGCGGCGAAGTTCATCCACCATGTAGCGGCCCATACGGCGACATTCGCCGTCCATTGAGCCGGCGATATGGGGCGTAAGGATCACGTTGGGCAGGGTATAAAGCGGCGAACCCGCCACTGGCGGCTCCGGATGGGTAACATCCAGAAAAAATTGAATATCGGGTCGATCCGTGGCCACGGCCAGAAGATCCGCCTCATCCACCACCGCTCCTCGTGCGGTGTTGATAAAGGTGGATCCCGGCTTCATGGCTGCCAGATGTTCCCGGGTAATCATCTTTTCGGTTTCGGGAAGCCAGGGGGTATGCAGCGTAACCACATCGCTTTGCGAAAATAGCTCTGGCAGTGACACCTGCTGCACTCCCAACTCTGCCGCCTCCGCAGGCGAAAGAAACGGGTCATAGACGATGCGCCGCATATCAAAACCATCCAGCAGGCGGCATAGTTGCCTGGCGATCACCCCCATGGAAATAATGCCGACGGTGGTGCCGTAGCATCCGGGCATTGTTGTGCTGCTTGGATAGGCTCCAGTGCGTTTAATACTCATAGCCAGTGGCCACACCTGCTTGAGACCGAAGATAATGGCCGCAAGGGTAAATTCCGCCACGGGCTGGCCATTGGCGGCGTAGGCACTGGTGAAGCGAATGCCGGTCTTCCAGGCCGCAGTGGTAGCAATCCCCTGCAGTGAGCCGGCACCGTAGAAGACGACTTTCAGCCTGGGTGCGGCAGCCAGAAACGCTTCATCAATGCGCGGTCCCCCCCACCCGGAAAAAAGCACTTCGACCGGGGCCAGCAAGGCTGGATTTTTCTCCAGCACCTGCGGGTCATAGGCGTGGGGAGCAATGTCCACCATGGATTGAATTTCCCGGCAGAGAGCCTCTCCGTAGATGAGGTTAAAGTTTGCCGATGGCAGCGCAAAAAGGCCGTGTGGTCGATTCATAGATCATTCTTGCACAAGGTTTCAATTCCCACAGCCGACGTCGAGGCCCTGTATCTTGCGGGCACTACTTCTGGCTGGCCAGCACCTCGTCTTTTACATGATTGGGCACCTGGGCATAGCTATGCGGCTCCATGGTGTAATTGGCCCGGCCCTGCGTGAGCGAACGCAAAATGGTGGAATAACCGAACATGCTGGCCAGCGGCACGGTGGCGTCAATAATTTGCGTGTTGCCGCGGGTTTCCGTGTTTTCGATCATGGCCCGGCGACTGGAAATATCCCCCTGCACCGGCCCGGCGAATTCCACCGGCGTGGTAACCTGCAGTTTCATGATAGGCTCCAGCAGTACTGGCCCGGCCTTTTTGATGGCCGCCTGCATGGCCAGAATACCCGCCTGTTCAAAAGCGATCTGCGATGAATCGACATCGTGATAACTGCCGTCGAAGAGTGCGATTTTCACATTCAGCACCGGGAAGCCCCCCAGCACGCCCGATTTGCCTGCCTGCCGGCAGCCGTACTCCACGGACGGAATATATTCCTTGGGAATGGCCCCACCTTTGATCTCATTTTCAAAGAGAATGGTATCTTCCGAATCGTCGCCTTCCACAGGTTCGTAGGGTTCAATACGTATCCAGCAGTCGCCGTACTGGCCGCGCCCGCCGGATTGCTTGACGTGCTTGCCCTGGGCTTCGGCCTTTTTGGTGATGGTTTCTTTGTAGGCGACCTTGGGCTTGCCCACCAGCACATCCACCTTCAGATCGCGGCGGAGCTTGTTGGCGATGATTTCCAGATGCAATTCACCCATGCCATGGATGATGGTCTGGCCGGTTTCGGGGTCGAAATTGCTGCGGAAGGTGGGGTCTTCACGGCGCAGCGTGGTCAACGCTTCGCCCAGTTTGTTTTTGTCATTGGCGCTCTTGGGTTCAATGGACATGCTGATGACCGGTTCGGGAAATTCCATTTTTTCCAGCACTACCGGGTGGTCCGGGTCGCAGACGGTATCGCCGGTAAGCCCATACTTGAAGCCCACCACGCCGACAATATCGCCAGCCTCGGCAAATTCGCGGGGCAGCCGGTCCGCGGCGTGCATTTCCCAGATGCGACTGGCGATTTCCTTTTTATCGCGTGTGGAATTGATGATGCGCGCTCCAGATTGCAACCGCCCCGAATACACCCGCAGATAGGTCAGATCGCCATGCTGATCGGACACAATTTTAAACACGATGCCACAGAAAGGCTCGTTGTTGTCGATTTTGCGGACAATTTCCTTGTTTTTATCGCGTGGATCATGTCCGACAATCGGCGGTTTATCCAGTGGGCTGGGCAGGTAATAGACCACCGCGTTGAGCAACAACTGCACGCCCTTGTACTTCAGGGCCGAACCGCACAGCACCGGATTGATCATCAGCGAAATGGTGCCTTTGCGCAAAGCGGCTTTGATTTCGTCGTTGCTCACCGGCTGGTCGCTAAGGTATTTTTCCATCATCTGCTCATCACACTCCGAGGCCTTTTCAATCATGTAGGCCCGGGCCTGATCAGCGGCGGCTTTGTGGTCGTCAGGAATGGGAATTTCACCCCACTTGATGCCCTTGGAATCTTCATCCCACTGATAGGCCTTCATGGTAAGCAGATCGATGACCCCGGCAAATGTTTCCGCCGCACCAATGGGTATCTGAATGGGCACCGGATTGGCCCCCAGGCGGTCGCGGATGGTGCCCACGCAGAAATTAAAGTCCGCCCCGATTTTGTCCATTTTATTGATGAAACACAGCCGCGGAACATGGTATTTGCTGGCCTGCCGCCACACCGTTTCCGACTGGGCTTCCACGCCTTCACGACCGTCAAACACGGCCACCGCACCATCCAGCACGCGTAAAGACCGTTCCACCTCTACCGTGAAATCCACGTGTCCGGGGGTATCAATCAGGTTGATGATGTATTCCTCATTTTCCGGATTGCCATCCAGATGCCACGGGCATGTGGTCGCTGCGGAGGTAATGGTGATGCCGCGTTCCTGTTCCTCCGGCAGATGGTCCATCACGGCGGTACCTTCGTGGACCTCACCTACCTTATGGGTTTTGCCGGTGTAATACAAAATGCGTTCAGAGACGGTGGTTTTGCCCGCATCAATGTGCGCGGCGATACCAATATTGCGGAACTTTTTTAAGTCGCGATCCATGAAGGTTAACCTCGTAACAAAAAACAGCCTGATCTAACTCTAAATACAGTTGGCGGCCTTGAAGCCTGTAAACACGATGCCCGCCAGAAGCGTCCAGCAAATCGGCAGCAACCGATGGGCGTTTCTCGCGGGCACAGGTTCAGGCGTACACACTTCGCCGCACCGCGTGCCGATGTTTCAACCCATGCCCGGGTCAATCATCGGCCTCGGCATGGGCTTAGGGAATATCTACCAGCAGCTTCACCTTTGCAAATCCCTTTCTTTCAACAGGGGCTTCCCGGTTTCAGCGCGTTTGGTCATCCGCGATCCGAGCGTCCCGGCAGGCCGGGATTTTCCCGCACGATCGCGAAAACCATCATTTATTCTACCGCATCCCATCAAGAATATGCAACCTCTCGACAATGGCCAGGTTTCCGTTTCCGGGGTTTCCGGGGCCGGCTTGGCGGGGGCCGTTGAATCGGCGCGGCGCAACCGCAAAGTAGCGTTGTAGTATTAGTCCCTTGCGTTTTCACCACGATAAGCGTAAAAGTTATAATGGTTGTGCAAAATAATTTCGGAAAAAATATAATCATGGACTGGCTCAAATTAAGCATTGAGTACGCTAACCAAAAGAGTTACTTGGATGATCTTTTTCAAGTTTATCCAACTATTCCCGAAGGCATCCGGGATATTGACAGTAGACTCTGGAAAAACGTCAAAAAGGCATTTGCAGAACGTAACAATACCGCGCTCCTCAAAACTCTTTTACAATTTGACCTGTTTCCAATTAAAGATTCCTATGTCGCCTATCTCAAACGTGATAAAGATGCTCTGATGCGTAACCCTGCCACGGTCGATCGTCTTTGTGGACGTTTGTATGAAATGGGGATTGATAATATCTATAATCGTTCGTCCGAGCCCAAGGAAACTAATCGACAAATTGGACCTCTATTCAGGCGGTGGCTGAAGAAGCCGTCTCTTGGTATATTGCCGGTAAATCAAAAGGACTTTTTATCAACAGACGATAATGCCGTCTTGGATGCCGGTGATGCTGAAATGATGCTGTTTGCAAAAACATATCTGAATTACAGAGTGAATAAGGGATTAGATTTTATTGGCAGGTTCAATGGCAAGTATGTTATCGGCGAGGCAAAATTCCTCACTGACTTTGGTGGCCACCAAAATGCCCAATTCAACGACGCGATTACGACGATACGTGCTCATAAAGTAAAGGCAATTAAGGTGGCCATCCTTGACGGCGTTCTATACATCAAGGGCAGAAATAAGATGTACACCGCAATCACCAGCCAAAAATTCCAAAATGGACATATTATGAGCGCACTCGTTTTGCGCGAGTTCTTATACCAGGTATAATGATCATGTTTATCACCTATGACAATAAAAAACGGGAGCAAGACATTCTTGAAAATACACCGAGGGCGAAACTGAGGGCTATTTCCGGCGAAGGGACGAGGAACAAGCTGGTTCACGCCGATAATCTACCTGCGCTCAAGACATTGCTGGATGAATATGCAGGCAAGATAGATTTGATCTACATTGATCCTCCATTTGCCACCAATGGACATTTCAAAATTAGCAAGGACCGCGCAAATACCATCAGCAGCGGCAACGACGACGACGTAGCCTACAGTGATACATTGCTGGGTGCGGATTATTTAGAATTTTTACGAGAACGTTTGATTTTCCTGCGTGAGTTGTTGTCGGAGCGCGGGTCCATTTATCTCCATATTGATTATAAGATCGGCCACTACGTAAAACTTATCATGGACGAGGTTTTTGGCAGAGGCAATTTTCGCAACGACATTACACGGATAAAGTGCAATCCCAAAAATTTCAATCGCAAAGCTTACGGAAATATAAAGGATTTGATACTTTTTTACTCAAAATCTACTGCACCGACATGGAATGATCCACGATTACCATTTTCCGAAGCTGACGAGGAACGCCTTTTCAAAAAAGTAGATGAGGATGGGCGGCGTTACACAACGATACCGCTCCACGCACCGGGTGAAACTTCCCATGGTAATACGTGCAAAGAGTGGAAAGGAATTAAGCCGCCCAAGGGTCGCCACTGGCGAACCGATCCGGTAATTCTGGAGGAATGGAACAAACAGGGATTAATACAGTGGTCGACAAGCGGTATTCCGCGTAAAAAAATCTTTCTTGATGAAAAGGAGGGCAAGAAAATGCAGGACATCTGGGAGTTTAAAGACCCCCAGTATCCGCAGTACCCCACGGAGAAAAATTTGGAATTGTTAGAATTTATTGTTGCGGCGTCATCGAACGATGGAGATTTAGTGCTTGATTGTTTTGCGGGATCCGGAACAACGCTTGTTGCCGCCCAGACACTTAATCGAAATTGGATTGGCATCGACAAATCAAGGTCGGCCATTAAAGTTGCCCAAAAACGGCTAAGGGGTTTGCCGAGCAGTTTATTTTCAAAAGTTGAATACGATTTCTTGGAGCAAGATCAGATAAATTTAATAGATCGCAAACCTGACTGACGAAATCATTATACCGCCAACACCATACTCTTGGGGACTAATTGTGAACCTAAACTCTCCAACCACCACTGCACCGCAAAGCTTTCCGAGTCTTTTTGCATCGGATGTTCCAGAGCCATTTATTACATAAGTAATTTATTTACAATATGTTACATGCTGTTTTTCGCATTTGCGTGTAGCCATTAATTTTGTTTATAATATTCCTCATTTTCCTTGCATTTAATTTTATTGTTGTTATTATGTGGCCACTATGCATGTGGACACAGCCAAATCCGGTAAATACGGTGTCCGTCCCACGAACCCCGTCTTCCAATGATGAAAGGAACATGAGAATCTGTAGCCATCGCAAATGAAAGGAGAAAAGCGATGGCGAAAGAAGATGTTGGAAAGATTTGTTCACCCCTGCGGGA
>JAJZNX010000170.1 GCA_021852275.1 Planctomycetota bacterium
CCCGCATCTACGCGGAACTGGCCCGTGCGGGTGCAGGCATGGAATACATAGACGTCGGCGGCGGCCTGGGGGTGGATTACGACGGCAGCCAGACCAATTTTGAATCTTCCATCAACTACACCCTGCAGGAATATGCCAGTGATGTGGTGTTTCGCATTAAAAGCGTTTGCGATGAATGCGGGGTGAAGCATCCGACCATCATCAGTGAAAGCGGGCGGGCCATGGTGGCGTATCACAGCGCCCTGGTGATGAATGTGCTGGGAGTCAGCGGATTTAAGTTTTCAGATGTGCCCAGGGATCTGCCGGCCGGCGAGGAGGTGCCGCAGCCGGTGAAAGATCTCTTCGATGCCTTCCGCGATGTCAACAAGAAGAATTTTCTGGAAGTGTATCATGATGCCATGCAGCAGCGGGATGAATCGCTGAATCTGTTTAACCTGGGCTACTTGAGCCTGGAGTTGCGCAGCCTGGCGGAAAAGCTGTTCTGGGGTATCTGCGGGAAAATTCTGCGGGTGCTGGAGGAAATTGATTACGTTGGAGAGGATCTGGAAACCCTGAAAATCCAGCTTTCAGATACGTATTTCTGTAACTTTTCGATTTTTCAGTCCATGCCCGACAGTTGGGCCATCAAGCAGTTATTCCCGATCATGCCCATCCATCGTCTGAAGGAAGAGCCGACGCACCGGGCGGTGCTGGCGGATATTACCTGCGATAGCGACGGCAAGGTGGATTGCTTTATAGACCTGCGAGATGTCAAACGCACGCTGGAACTGCACCAGTACACGGGCGAGGACTATTTTCTGGGGGCTTTTTTAGTGGGGGCGTATCAGGAAATACTCGGCGACCTGCACAACCTGCTGGGTGATACCAATGCGGTGCATGTGCATATTGACGAGCAGGGCGACCTGCACGTGGAGGAAGTGGTGCGCGGAGATACCGTGCGTGAGGTGCTGCAGTATGTGCAGTTCAGTGCCGACGAACTGCTGGCCCGGATGCGCAAGGATGTGGAACGGGCAGTACGGGAGAAAACTATTTCGCTGGAAGAATCCACGCTGTTGATGAATTTTTATGAATCCGGTCTTTCCGGCTATACGTACCTCGAAGAGCCTCACGAACAGTAGCCGCTCCGGCACAGGGAACCTGGCGCTAGTGCGTGCGGATCCGCCGCTTGCGTGTGGCGATGCGCACCGCGGCACTGAACACCAGCACCATGCTTACCAGCACCAGAGATGCCGTCCACGCCTGGGCCCGCCAGTGCGGATCGTCCGACTGCGAATAGTTATAGATTTGTTCGGTCAAGGAAGGCATTTGCCGGTTCGGGTTGTACACCATGGTATCATTGCCAAAGGCCGTGAAAAATAGCGGGGCCGTTTCGCCGGCAACGCGGGCGATGGCCAGCATGATGCCGGTGATAATGCCGGCTTTGGCGGTAGGCAACACCACGCGCCAAAGCGTTTCCGCTTTGGACGCCCCCAGTCCAGCCGAAGCCTCCCGGTGCGCCAGGGGCACCAGTCGCAACATTTCCTCGGTGGCGCGGGCGATAATCGGCACCATGATCAGGGCTAGAGCCAACCCGCCGGCCCAGCCCGAATAGCCGTTGGTAATGCCCAGCCAGGACTGCACCCGATGGGCCCAGAGTGAGATGTGTCCCACCCAGCCGTTAAAATTTTGCGGGCGAACAACCACAATCTGATAGACGACGACCCCGAAAAGAATGGTTGGAGTTCCGGCCAGTACATCCAGGGTAAGTCGAATCACCGCGGTGGACCATCCCTTGGGCGAGTATTCAGCGAGATAAATGCCACAGAGCATGCCGATAGGGACGCCGATCAGGCTGGCGATTGCGGCCAGTATGATGGTGCCGACGATGCAATTGCGCATTCCCATCGGCTCTTCCAGCGGCAAATTTGTGAAAAAGCTCCAGTGTAGACCACCAATACCTTTCCAGACCATGTAGCCGAGGATCACAAACAGCAGCAGCAGAGCGACGGCGGCTGCGGCGGTGCAGAGAATTTTGGCCAGACCGCTGATCAGACGCGGCCCCCACTCATGATGCTGAAAGTTGCGTGGCGTAGTGGTGGCATCGGATGGCATCAAATCGGTTCCTTACCTCAGGCCGGAGCAATACGGTTAAGCAGCACCCGGGCGGCGAGATTGGTCAACAATGCGCTCACGAGCAGCGTCAGGGCCACGTACATCATGGCGCTTAGATAAATCGGGTGATCTGCCTCCAGGAATTCATTGACGAATACACCCGCCATGGTTTGGCCGCCGGCAAACAGGCTCGAACTGATGCGGTCGGTATTGCCGATGACCATCACGACAGCCATGGTTTCGCCTATGGCGCGGGCCATGCCTAAAACGGCTGCGCCAAATATGCCTACCCGGCAGTAGGTGAGTGCCAGCCGCGTGGTCTGCCACCAGGTGGCCCCCAGTCCGTAAGCACCCTGCTCCAGTTCTTCCGGAAATTGCTGCAATACATCTCGTGTAATGGCGGTAATAATCGGTAGGATCATGATGGTCAATATCAGACCGCCTGCGAGAAAGTCACTTCCAGATGGTCCGCCATGCACCAGATTCGCGGGAAAATATTCCGTGCGGTGGCCGGGATAATGGCCGACGGGAATCCACTTGATATTTCGCAATGCTTTCCACATCCACATTTCAAAATGGGTCTGAAGCCATGGCGACATGACAAAAGCGCCCCACAAGCCATAAACCACACTGGGAATAGCCGCCAGCAGTTCCACCAGAAAAGAAACTGGACCGGCCAGCCACTGTGGTGCGATGCGGGTGATAAACACCGCGCACCCGATGCTTAGCGGAACGGCCAGCAACAGGGCAATCAATGTGGTAACAGCAGTGCCGTAGGCAAAGGCCAGCACTCCGTACTTATCCATTCCCGGGACGGGATTCCAGGTGGAGGTGGTGAAAAACTTCCAGCCAATGTGGCCAATGGCCATCCAGGCTCCGTTCAGGAGTACCGCAAAGATCAGCAGCAGAATGCCGAACATCATGATTACACCGCCCATCGACATTCCAATGGTCAGGCGATCCAGCACACCACGAAAAAAGCGATGCCATGGATTGGATCCGGATGCGATGGGACTGCGGATGGTCGGTTCAGACATCATCTTTCTCGGGCGATGTAAAGTAAGGCCGGGGCGAAAGCCGCGCACCCGCAACGGTGCCTGGTTGTTGGGGCGACTTGTGGTCGGTCATGGAAATCTCCGGGCGTCCATTGTTACGTTGTTGTGGTTTGGCGATGCTTTGATAGAGTATGCAGATCGGATGGACAAGGCCGGTTTCGGAAAGTCGAAACCGGCCTTGCCGCTGCTATCCAATCGAGTCGTTGATTAATAGCTCAGGTGCTGCCCCTTCCAGGTGGCTTTGGCCAACTGAGCGAGTACCTTTTTCTGCATCGCGGGTCCAAGACGGATGTACTGCATCGTTTTGGCGTACTTTTGGCCCTTGGTTAGAATCCAGTGGATGAATTCCAGTGTGGCCTTGGCCTTGGCCTTGCTCATATAACCTAAATCGCGATCGATGATAAGGTAGGTAAAGCCGGAAATCGGATAAGCCTTTTTCCCCGACGGATTGATGATGTGCAGACGCAGATCCGCAGGCAGGTTTTCCACGACTGCTTTCTGGGCCGCAATCACCGACGGCATGGAAGGTTGAATGGCGTAACCGTCTTTATTGATCAAGCGGGCCACGGGAAAATGCCCTGTGATGGCGTAGGCATATTCCAGGTAGCCCAGGCCGCCGCGGGTCTTTTCAATCAGTGCCGCAACGCCGGGGTTGCCCTTGCCGCCGCGACCGACCGGCCAGTTGACGGAGGTGGATTGTCCAACCTGCTTTTTCCAGGTTGGGCTGACTTTGCACAGGTAGCCTGTGAAAATAAAAGTAGTACCGGAGCCATCGGAGCGGTGGGCCACCAGAATCGGCAGGTCCGGCAGTTTAACGCCGGGGTTGAGTTTTTTGATTGCCGGGTCATTCCAGCGTGTTACTTCGCCCAGATAAATGTCGGCAATCAGTTTGCCGTTCATCACCAGTTGCTTATGTACCATCGGCAGGTTGTAGCTCATCACTTCCGGACCAGCCACTTCCGGCATGTGCAGTACGGCACCGCCGGCTTGTTGAATCTGGGCATTGCTCATATACGCATCCGATCCGCAGAAGTTGATGGTCTTGCCGATCAATCCGTTGATGCCGCCGCCGGAGCCGATGGCTTCGTAATCAACTTTGATGTTCGGATGGCTCTTCTGGAAAATTTTTATCCACTTGTACATGATCGGGGCCACGAACGTGGATCCCGCTCCCGAAATTTCCACCGCCCGGCTGGTGCCCACGGTGCCAATGGCCAGTAGCGCAGCCGGCGCCGCAACCATCAGGAACTTGTGAAACGCTTTGAACATATCTGATCCTTTCATTGCATGTTCATATCCCTGGCGGTACCGGGCTGAACATTCAGCCGCACGTCGCACCCATCAGGTGACATGCGGTATTTGAATCAAACACTATGAGACCTGCGCTAAGGTAAGGTGAGCGAATAAATATGTTTGTCAGTCCACCCGATTAACCGAATTGCCCTGTAACATACGCGAGGGTCTGGTGCTGCACGGGATTATGAAAGATTTTATCGGTCGGCCCGGTTTCCACCAGATTTCCCATGTAGAAAAATGCGGTCTGGTGGGCCACCCGCACCGCCTGGTGCATATTGTGCGTTACCACGACAATGGTGATGGTCTTGCTGAGTTCATTAATGAGGCTTTCGATGGTCTTGGTGGCGATGGGGTCCAGAGCGGAACAAGGCTCATCCATCAAGAGCACGTCCGGATCAACGGCAATCGCCCGGGCAATGCACAGCCGCTGCTGCTGTCCGCCGGAAAGCGACAGCGCCGAAGCATGCAGGCGGTCCTTGACTTCGTCCCAAAGACCCGCCAGGCGCAGCGATCTTTCCACCTTTTCCGCAATAACCGCCTTGCCGCGCACGCCGTGAATGCGCAGCGGATAGGCAACATTTTCGTGAATGCTTTTTGGAAACGGATTGGGCTTCTGAAACACCATGCCGGTGCGTTTACGCAATTCCATGACATCCGTGCCGCGGGCATAAATATCCGCCCCATGGATTTTAACCGTGCCTTGCACGCGGCAATGCTTTACCAGGTCGTTCATACGATTGAAGCAGCGCAGAATGGTCGACTTGCCGCAACCGGAAGGTCCGATGAAGGCGGTTACTTCCCGATGATTGATTTTCAGATTCACATTGTGCACGGCTCTGTGTTGGCCATAGAACACCTCGAGATTCTGCACTTCCACGGCTTGCCGGGCGGCCGTTGCCGATGTGGTAACCGGAACAGTTCCGCTCAGGCCGTGAGTTCCTGCGCCGTGCGCTTTCTGGGATATATCGGTCGATGTATCCGCGAGTATCATGTCCAGTACCTCCGTAAAGTGCAGGTTGGCAGCGGCGTAATGATGAAGCCGTATAAAACCTGTCATACATGTTTCAGCATAAGCTCGAGCATGCAGGCGTTGCAAGGAAAAATAACCTGAATTGCCTTATTTTTGCGGGTATTAGCGCAAACTTATCAAGGTTATGGCTGAATCTTTACAATGTCTTAATATGCGGCCGCAATTTCACGGATGGCCAGCACACAGGATTATTCCAACACCAGGTCGCTCATGGCGGTGGTTCAGGCCTGCAGGGGATAACAGCCGTATTTCCGCCAGGTTTCCAACATCAATTGATAACGGGCCAGGCGCATACCGGTGTAGATGCAGCTGCTGGTGCAGAAAATGTAGCCGCCGCCAGGCATCCCATGGCGCAGCGCGTAACGTACGGATTCAATGACCTGGGAATCTGTACCCGTATCCAGTGCGGCGCAGTTTACGTTCCCGCACAGACACACCTGATCACCATAAAGGCGCTTCACTTCGGCAATATCCACTCCACCCTGAGGATCCAGGGAATACAGGGCATGCGGCTGTGTTTGCATCAGTTGATCGATAATGGGCATGATGTTGCCATCGGTATGCTTAATGGCATAAAAGCCCCGGTCGCGGTATGCACGGATTAATTGATGCAGGTATGGCGTGATGAATTCACTGAATTGTGAGGGGCTTAAAAACGGGCCGGTGTTAAAGCAGTAATCGCTGCACAAGGCGAATCCGTCCAGTCCGCCATGGGCTTTTAGCCGATCGGCTGAACGCAGTTGCCGGTCCACCATGGCCTGGGCTTCCTGCTTTAGTTTTTCCGGCTCGTCGGCCATGCGAAACGCAAACTCCATCATGTGATTGCCGTCCGGTATGGAAAATGTTGCGTCACCATGACGCATTAAAAAATACTGATTTCCGGTTTTTTCCCGGATGATATCCACCAGGGCCATGGTTTCGTCATCATTGCCCGGATTGGGATGGAGAAAAATGGCACTGTGTCCGAATCGTTCGGCCACCGCAATATATAAATCAGCCATATCGCGGCGATGCAACGTGCGTTCCGCCGGCTCCATCTGCAGCCATTGGTGATAGCTGCGATGTTCGGGGTGCACCTTGCCCAGCGCTTCCATGGTCAGATAAAACACCAGTTCAAAATGGGGTACCAGCCCGGTCAGCGGTTGGCGGTTCAGGGCGGCAATGAACCTGTCCCGCGGTTCGAGCCTCTCGGGTTGATCTGGTTGTAACGGGGCGGTGGTCATCGTTTCTCCAATGGTTCGACCGGCGCAGACATTCTGGTGTGAGCCGGGCGGATGACGCACTATTATCTGGGCAAGAGCGGAAAACTGGCAATCGTAAAAATAGCTCTACTGGTGGTAAAAATGCACCACTAAATGACGTTTTATGGCCGTATGCCGGCACGGAATCCTGGAGGTAAACAGATATCGCAGCACAAGGCTGGTGAATATGCCGAACAGTTCCTTCAGGCCGCAACCCGTTGAGCCATGGATGGCGAAATCCCGATGCGTTAGGGAAAAAGCCATCGGGTTTGAGCCATGGATGGCGAAATCCCGATGCTGGATGACCAGCGCATCGGGACCGATAGCTAACCGCTGAAGGCTGATCGCTTCGCTCCCCGTGGAGCCATGGATGGCGAAATCCCGATGCTGGAGGACCAGCGCATCGGGACCGATAGCTGACCGCTGAAGGCTGATCGCTTTGCTCCCTGCTGCGGCATGGATGCCGAAATCTCCCGACGTAGCCGCGCCCCGTCCTCTGCGTCCGGAGTTTATCCCGCTTGCCTATAACAACATTTAGTCATCGGGACGCCTCTGCGTGAGGCCAGCCCTCTGTGTCCGGAATTTATCCCGGTTGCCTTTAATAACATTTAGCCATCGGGATGCCCCCTGTGGTGAAATATTCTCCCGTTTCGCGACGTAGCCGCGCCCTGTCATTCTCTGCGCCCGGAGTTTATCCCGCTTGCCTATAACAACATTTAGTCATCGGGACGCCTCCGCGGTGAATCCCCGTCGCCTTATCTTCGTGTCTTCGCGCCTTCGTGTTGAACCGTAAATACCCCCGACTCCCGTCTCCTGCCTCCCGCATTGCCGCCCCTGCGGTGAAAAACCGTTTCCTGCTTCTAATGCCACAAAATACCATCTTGACATTCTGCTAATTTTATGTCATAATTGAAATGATTTGACATGGTATATGGAATGTGTCATGACTACCGTGGCAACGACTACACTGCGGGTACAACAGGGTGGACGGATCATCATCCCGGCATGGGCGCGAAAGCAACTGGGCCTGCAAATTGGCACCACCATAGTCCTGAACATCCAGGCTGATCACGCCACACTGATGAAGGCCCGGGCTGCCCGCCATAAGGCCCAGCGCCGGGTGCGCCACTACGTGCAGGGCACGACCAGCCTCAGCCGCGAACTGATGGCCCAACGAAAGTTGGATGTGCAGCGTGAATAAGATCAATATCGTAGATGCCTCCGCCGCCTTGGCATACCTGCAGGGTGAAAGTGGTTCCAATGTCATGGACGACGCTCTGGACCAATGCCCGTCATGGATCAGCGCGGTCAACTATTGCGAAATTGTCAGCAAGCTTTTGGAAAAAGGTATGCCGCCGCCGGAAGCTCGGATGGTGATGCAGGATTTTGGCGCGGACATTATTGATTTTAATCAGGAACTCGCCAGCCGGGCCGCAGCCCTGCGTAACCCCACCAGGGCCATTGACGCTTCACTCGGAGACCGGGCATGCCTGGCCCTGGCCCAGCACGCAACAGAAAAAGCCATTGTGCCCGTGGTATACACGGCCGAGCAATCCTGGAGCAAATTGAAATGGCCATTCAAGATCATTTTGATCCGTCACGGCCATTCGTAGCGACCGGAACACTTCGTGGATGGGCATACGCAGGTTGTACAATATCGAATCCATTGGCCACAAATTACAATACAAGCTGTAAAAACCATTGCGGCAGCGGTCATCTAGACCATCGCAAGTCCGCTTTTCCGCTGCCGGCTGGGCCTCTCCAGCCGTAGTGAATACCCCCCCCCCACGGCGCCTTGCCATCACACCCTGCGCCGGCACAACCCGTTTAGCCTGGCCGCAGGCGTCCCCTCCCACATGGTCGTTACCACTACGCCATGGCGCAACAAAGATCGCCCGCCGAACCTGCACCACCCAGCCCGTGTAATCGCAAAGAGAAACACAAATAGACTCCTTGCTGTGCTATAATCCCACCCATGAAACGCTGGTACTATAGCGCATCGGCTGCCGCCTTCCTCGACAGCACCAACGAGACCATTCTCGGGGAGTTAACCACAAATAGCGATTTCGGTGTTGATCTTTCCCAACGAGACGCATGGCTAAAGGAAATAGACATCCTCCGCCAGACGCTGGAGCCTTATCGCCTAAATGCCAAAATTTATCTTGAATATTCTATCCCCCGGCTTGGCCGGCGAATCGATGCCGTCGTTCTCATCGGCCCGGTGATTTTTGTGCTCGAATTCAAGGTTGGTGCCGATAAGTTCACCGCGCACAGCGTCGATCAGGTTTGCGACTACGCCTTAGACCTCAAGAACTTCCACGAATCCAGCCACCTTTGCATGATCGCTCCGATCCTGATCGCCACCGCCGCCACAGAGGTACTGCTGCCAGCCCCTCCCACACCCTACTCAGACGGTGTTCTTGCTCCCATCAAAAGCACCGTCACCGCACTACCAACAACAGTGGCCCAGGTACTCCGCAACGCAAAAGCCCCGGCCATTGAAAGCATCCAGTGGGAGCAGGGTCGGTATTGCCCCACTCCAACAATTGTCGAGGCCGCCATGGCTCTCTACCGCGGCCACTCTGTCGCCGAAATTTCACGCAGTGATGCCGGCGCTATCAACCTCAGCCAAACGTCTGATCTGCTCACAGACATCATCAACTCAGCCCGGGTGAACTCACAAAAGGCCATCTGCTTCGTAACCGGCGTTCCCGGCGCAGGTAAAACGCTCGTCGGTCTGAATATCGCCACCAAGTACATTGACAGCAAGAGCCACCTCTACAGCGTATTCCTTTCCGGCAACGGCCCCCTGGTTGCCGTCCTGCGGGAGGCGCTTGCTCGCGATAAAGTAAAGCGTTTACCTAAAAAAGGCCAAAGCTCCGAAAAAACACGTGTCCGCAGCGAAGTCAAAGCGTTTGTACAAAATGTTCACCACTTCCGCGATGAATGTCTTATTGATGACACCCGCCCGCCGGTTGAACATGTCGCTCTTTTCGACGAAGCCCAACGGGCTTGGAACCAAACGCAAACCTCCCGTTTCATGCAGCAAAAAAAGAAAAAAACCGATTTCGACAAGTCCGAACCCGAATTCCTTATTTCCTGCATGGACCGCCACCCCGATTGGGCGGTCATTGTGTGTCTGGTCGGTGGTGGCCAGGAAATCAACACTGGCGAGGCCGGCATTGGCGAATGGATCGACTCGCTGCAACGCAGCTTCCCCAACTGGCATATTTATATCTCCCCTCGCCTGACTGACAGTGAATATGCTGCCGGCTATGCCCTGCAACGGGTTGCAACATTATCCCACGTGAAGTTTAAGGATGAACTGCACCTGGGCATTTCCATGCGATCCTTCCGAGCAGAAAATGTTTCGCTGCTGGTTAAACAACTTCTGGATTTGGATATATCCGCCGCCCGTGACGTTTTGCCCAGTATTTCCCAGCGCTATCCAATTGTCATTACCCGCGACTTGTCCGCTGCAAAAGCGTGGCTTCGGGCGCAAGCACGCGGATCAGAACGTTATGGCATAGTCGTATCTTCCCGGGCCCAACGATTAAAGCCACACGCAATCGACGTAAAATCACCGATGGACCCCATTCACTGGTTTCTGGACGGCAAGGCCGATGTGCGATCTTCTTATTATCTTGAAGACGTGGCCACCGAATTCCACGTGCAGGGGCTGGAATTGGATTGGGCATGCGTAGCCTGGGACGCCGACTTCCGCCACACATTGTCAGGTTGGCAGCATTGGTCCTTTCGCGGCGACCGCTGGAATCGTATAAAAAAGCCCGAACGGCAAATGTACCTGAAAAATGCTTACCGCGTCCTGCTTACCCGCGCCCGCCAGGGCATGGCCATCGTTGTTCCACCCGGCGACCAGATTGACCCCACCCGCAACCCCGAATTCTACAATTCCACTTTCGATTATCTGCAGCAAATTGGCTTCCGGAGCATCTAAGCCCTGGCTGCACCCCCCCCACCTCTAAAAATACAACGCCGCCTCGTCAATGGCCGCATCCAGCGAATCATCCGGAAATGTCAGCAGGTGCCGGCCACACCGGCGGATCTGCTCTTTCACCTCACCATCTACAATATATTCCACCGGCGATTTCCCATCCATCCGCGCCAGCATCAACGCCCCCAGCATCTTGCCCCCAACCGCGTTCACCTCCTGCGCTAATACCGGACCGGCTCTGCAACGTAACCAATTATGCCGACCACCGCAAGATTTTACCAGAGTGTGTCAAACCAAAGTTAAAATGTTTTCTACTTAACCAATGTTAAAATGTCCGCTTTGGATGGACGTGGCGCGGTGGGTTTTGGGGAAACAATCGGTGGCCCATGCGCAGTTATTGCCCGGCTCCAT
>JAJZNX010000164.1 GCA_021852275.1 Planctomycetota bacterium
GCCGGATCACGGCCACAGGGCGAATTGTCTCCTTCTTCAATGGAAGAAATTGACGGTCGTTCTTAAGCAGAACGATCGACTGCCGCGCCGCCTCCAACGCCAATTGGCGGTGAGTGGGCGAATCAACCACGCTGAATTTAATCTGCTGATACGGAATATTTTCGGGGCGGTCAAATTCGCCCAATAGTGCGCGAATCGTCAAAAGACGGGTGACCGATCGCGCCACCTGCTCGCGGGTAACGAGATTAAGTTCCATTGCCCGCATTAAATATTTGGGATAAGTGTCGCCACAATTCAGGTCGCATCCTGCCTGCACCGCCAACGCCGCCGCCTGCAGACCGGTGGGAACATACTTGTGCGTTTGATAGATATCCGCCACTGCATCGCAGTCGGATGTAACGTAACCACGAAATCCCCAACGGCTGCGGAGAATATCCGTGAGGATGGTCCGGTCCGCCGGACACGGAATGCCGTTAACCTCGTTATACGCCGCCATCACGGTAGCGACTCCGGCTTTAACAGCGGCATCGAAGGGCTGTAGATAATACTCCCAGAAGCTGCGATCATTGACGGATTCAGAAACGGTGTGGCGGTCGTCGTCGGTTTCATTACAAATAAAATGTTTCGCGCAGCACGCGGTCTTCAGATATTGGTCGTTATCGCCCTGCATGCCCCGCACGGTAGCCGCCGCCATTACGCCAATCAGATGCGGATCTTCACCCAGCGTCTCATCCACCCGGCCCCATCGGGGGTCCTTGGCCGTGTTAAGCGTTTGCGGCGAATAGAAGGTTAAATTGGTTCCATGGGTGTTATGGTAAGCACGCGCCTCATCCGAAACGGCGCTATAAACCCGATGCTGCAGATCTGGATTCCAGGTATTCGCCATCCCCAGTGGGACGGGAAAGCAGGTTACCGGCCCGCCGCGCAGCAAGCCATGCAGCGCTTCGTGCCAATACTGATACGCCGCCAGGCCAATCCGCTTGATCGCCGGCGCGGTATTGCCCAACTGCCCCGCCATCTCTGCCGGAGTCATTTTGGCCACAATCGCCGCCGCGAGACGTCGTGCCTCGGAGAATCTTTCGGAGGGAATCGCCCCAAGCACGGCACCAACCTCAGCCTCGCGGTCAGCCCCGGCAAGTGACGGCTTCCATAGCGCGCCAGTCGCGGCCAGCGTTCCACTGGCCAATAAAAAGCGTCGACGATTAAGCGGCAAATTCATCAATAACTCCGTATAACAATTAATACATTTTACCGGTGGTAAAGATTACCCGACCAATAATGCTTTGACTTGAGAAAACGTTCCAGCCATTTAAGTGCTGGACGTGGCTTGCCATCGGATGACATCAGATAGGTATAGGGGAGCCATGTGTGACCCTGGAGAAAATCCCAAAAGGTGATACCCGCCACATGATGGTCATTCCAGAAGAGTGGAAACTGCGCCCGCATCTGGGACAGTTGTCGGGCGCTGCTTTTCCAATTCAGGTCGAATTCGCTGATATAGACCGGCACGCCAGCGCTTTGAACTATCCGCAGGCAGCGGCGAATGGTATTAAGCGGCGTGTGCTCGAGTCCGTGGGCCTGGCACCCCACGCCATCAATGACACCAAATGTTTTGAGCCGCCGTGCCAGCGCCGCATAGGTGCGGGCGTTGGCCGGTGAATTCAGGATGTTGTAATCATTCAACAAAAGTTTAGTATGCGGAAAATCCCGTCGCGCCAGTCGGTAGCACCAGATAACCCAGCCCCATCGCGTGTTTCCACCCGGCAGGCCGGCCCGATAGGCCGGCGGGTGCTGCAACGGTTCATTTACCACGTCCATCAGTACAGTGCGGCTGGCGTAGCGGCGTGCAAAAGCCGCAAACCATTTTTCCACCGCCCTTTTGGCGTTATGCTGATTCACCCAAATGGGCTGCTGCTCACCCCAGATCAGATTATGCTCTTTGACAATTAAATGGCGTCGGGCGGCGAGTCGGTACATTTTGTCCAAGGCCCACCAGTGGAAGACACCCGGCCGTGGTTCAACACTGCCCCATTTGCCGGCATTTTCCGGCGTTATCTGTTTGAAAAGGGAGCCAAAATAAGGGGAGTTAAACCCACTCCATGTGGTACCGACAAAGCGCCGGCCGTTTGGCGTGCTGCCAAACGCTGGGATGGAAAACGCCAATAAAGCCAACACTACCGAGAGCTGATAAACCCCGATGCGACGACACATGACGACTATCCTCCGGCGACACGCACTTAAGGCCGAAACCTCGGCAGTCACCGACACCACCCGAGTTAAAAGCGTAATTGAAATTTATCGTAATCGCAACTTGTGCCGGGCCGCGAACTGAGAATGGCGCGGCACGTTTTCCGAAGGGGAGCTCAAACCGCCATAAACACGCAAGCCTATGCTTTACAAACTCTGCCCCACCCCATACCTTCCGCATCAGCTTTTTGCAGGTGCGGAAATCCGCGTTTTATGCAGGAGTTATCATCGCATGCGACGAATATTATTTCTGGTGCCCGTGCTGCTTATGACGCTTCATGCCCAAGCCCAAAGTGCCACCTATACCTTATTGGGGAGGATAAGCGTAGCGCGGCTTGATGGCATACTGAAAAAGGGCCGGGCGCAATTCCTGCCCGCGGATAGCCGCCCCAAAGCATATCGGTGGCCGGCCGCTATTAAGGCCAAATATCCAGTTAATATTTACCGTGTGCGTTATCAAACCGTCGTGCCGGAATGGCACAACCAATCCACTTTTGCATCGGGATTGATCGCTATCCCCATAGTGGTGGATGCACATTCCCTGCCGGTCGTGTGCTATCAGCATGGCACGGTTTACGGCAAATATGAGGTGCCATCGTACGCATTTTCCCGGTCCAACCCCTCTGGTTTTTCCCAATATGCCGGCGCTTATGAAACGCGCTTGATGGTTGCCCAATATGCGGGGCAGGGTTACGTGGTCGAGGCAGCGGATTATCTTGGCATGGGCGATTCCCCACTACCGGAAGCCTACACAGTTAAAGGGGCCGAACAGGCGGCCTGCTTGGGTTTGTACAAAGCGGCGAAAGTATTTTTAGCAAAGAATGGCATATTAAAATCAAAATTATTTCTCGCCGGGTGGTCGGCAGGTGGATTGGTTACAACGGCATTTCTTGCTAAACTTCAATCGCAGGGTATCAGGGTGACCGCGACGTTTACTGCCTCATCTCCCAATGATCCCTTTGCCGGACTCAACACATGGCTTTATCACCCCCGCCAGCATGAGGCGATCTGGGAGAACACGCTGTTGGGCTTAACACTGTTTTCATATCAACACTATGATGACCGGCCCGGATTGGCTAAATCGGTTTTAAAGCCGCAGTATTACAAAAGTTTTCGTGCCATTTACGACCGGCAATATCAGAGCGCAGCACAACTGAGCCGGATTTTTCAATCGTTGGTTCAGCCTCGGGTGCCATTGCTGGCTTACCTGCGAAAACGCTATGCCAACCCCGCTTATTTTGCCGATTCACTCTACGGCAAACTGCTGGCGCGTTCGCAGACGATTCGATATCTGTTTCAGTCACCGGTACGGATGTATTACGGATCGGATGACGAGGCAATTCCGGTGCCTCTCGGCACACTTGCCGCACATTACCAGCGTGCCATGGGAAGTGATTCCATCCATGCGATCGAGGTGCGTGGAGGCAGCCATCGGGGAACATTCCTCACCGCCGTATCGCGTTCGTTGCCATGGTTTAACAGACACAAGTGAGGGAAGTGTATCGCGGGGAGAACATTCCGTCGTTTCCCGATCGAAGCAACGTGGCCAGCGATAGAAATGTAGTTTGTCCGTGTTAAATTATGGGCATAGGCGATCTCACCGATCGGAACATCCGGCTATCGACACTAAATAATTTCTATTTTTTTTTGTTGACATGCCTGCGTTCATATAATAAGCTTAGTGGAGTTATAGGCTTGGTAATGTAAGAGGGAGGGCGATGTTCACCCCCCGGGCGAGAGCAAGATCGCCTGCCAAGACTGACGTTCTTTGGAGGCCTTTCCATGTTTTCCAAATCAGTTTCATCCATCCTCGTTGCTGCTGCGGCAGCGGTGTCCGTTTGTGGTTTTGCAGGTGCACTGCGTGCGGACACAGTCACCACCATCAGCACGGCCGGTACCTACAGTTATCTGTATGATGCAGCTTGGGGTGTGTCGATAAACGGCGGCGCACAGACCGGACAGGAGGAAATTCCGCTCGCAGCTAACCCAACCTCGGAGGAATCTCTCTTAGGGTCGGCAGGCTACAACTACGGCGTCGGGCCATACAATGTCCTGTCCACGAACAACATTGGAACCGGCACATTAACTTGGCATTTTCAGACGGCACCCGGCCTCGCCTTCGGCAGTAATTTCACCATCACTGCGGGTGGCCTGAATAATGCTGCAGGCAGTTCGTCAATAATGGATGGGTCGTACAGCACCGATGGCACCCATTTCACAACTTTTTATACCAACAGCGGGGCCACCTCCAGTTCGAACCTGCAGGTGAATGATTTCGCGCTACCGGGAATATCTGGCGCTACTAACCTATATGTCAAGTTCGACGCGAAGGGCACATCAGGGCTTGTCCAGTTCTTCTATGGTGGCGGTACCCTGACTGCACCGTTGCCAACGTACGCGGCGCAATCGGGAGACAATCCATTTTATCTTAGCGGAACAGTCACGCCCGAACCGGCAGCCATAAGTCTGCTGGGCATGGGTGGGGTGTTGCTGCTGGTTGCGCGACGCAAACGCGCATAAAAAACTTGGCGATGGGATAAAGGCTCAACGCGGGCCGATCGAATTAACCAAGAGTGATGCCTATTGAACCGGCTGAGGTCTACCTCAGCCGGTTTTTCATTGGGCATCGCCTTAATTTATGTTTCATACCTACGGCAGGAAAACTTAGGCTAATCCGTTTGGCCCTGCTTCTCTACCAGTATGCGGTAATCAATTCACCGGCTGAATATTTATCGAGGGAAGCGTTTTATTGCGAACGCACTGTTTGGATGACCCAAAAATGAATGTGTGATAATGTTGTACTGGTTCAGCCTGAACAGGAGAGATAGTCCCGATGCCTGGTTTGCCTGATGGTTCACCCGGCAATGCTTACACCGGATGGAACCGCCTATTGGAATATGGGAATTGCCGACCGGTCAGCCATTCACTCTGCCGGTCAGTTTTAGGCATTTGATCGACTGGTATGACTGGCCATTTCCGGACAGCGGTTTAGAATTGCATCAAAGAAAGCGAGGGACGCATTGGGTTATGTTCGATTCTTTCGGCGTGTGAGGGTAGCGCCAGGGTTAACCTTGAACCTTTCCAAGCACGGGGCGAGTGTATCGGCTGGCTTCCGTGGGGCGCACGTTACCGTTGGGCGAACCGGTGTACGGCGGACCGTGGGGCTGCCGGGCACGGGCGTTTATTACACCTCGCATCATGGCTGGCATTCCGGCGTTCACTCTGCACCGCAATTCAGCAATGGTCAAACCGCGCCGTCAAACGGCATCTCAGATAAGAGCCGCCTGTTTACATTTTGCCTGTGTTTGCTATTGGGGTTGTTTGGCATTCACCAGTTTTATGCAGGCCATGCGGTTCGTGGTCTGATCATGCTGTGCCTTACCATGGTGGGCATGGGCGTTATCATTACGCTCCCGTGGATGATGCTGGATTTAATACTCATTGCCATTGGGGAATTCCATGATGGGCAGGACGGTCGAATTAAAAGGTTGTGAACAGCATGTCGCCACGCTGTCGGCAAGAAGGATGGCGGCGATTTGAGATTGCTCACTCTTGCCGC
Source organism: Planctomycetota bacterium (assembly GCA_021852275.1). Lineage (GTDB taxonomy): Bacteria > Planctomycetota > Phycisphaerae > WQYP01 > WQYP01 > JABEVA01. The sequence goes on from JAJZNX010000164.1 coordinate 5,807, forward strand.
CACACCGCATGGCGACACGGCACCGGACGGCGGCTGATTTCGTCCGCGCGTAAATACATCGGCCGCGTTGGTATTTTATATTGCACCAGCTAGGGCTCGAACCTAGGACCCGCTGATTAAGAGTCAGCTGCTCTGCCAACTGAGCTACTGGTGCTTGCCCATAAGTTTATGGTTTATCACCGCGTTATCAAGTGTACCGCCCATGTTTTGATCCGCATGGTCTGAATTTATGGTCTTTAAGCCCCTGCAATCGGGAATATGCCCGGCGATGCAGCATGGCATGAATTATTTAAGCACCTTTACAACCTGCCAGATGACGATACCCAACATGACCACCACATAAATACGAAGTAACCACAGGAGGATTTGCAAACCGAAGGAAAGTTTGCGACGTGGGAAACGGTTGCGCTTTTTAAAGGCTACAAGCTGGTCTTCTTCCAGCAGAGTGCGGACCAATTCGGGTTTGGCGGCGAGTTCGCGACTTTTGATTTTATGAGTTTCGTCTGTCGGTTGAGTCATTTTCGTCACATCCCGCTTAGTAAACGCGGAAACACGCTCGTCAGGCCATAGCTGATGCCGCAGAGCACCAGCAGCACGGTAACGGTGATTCCGGCGATGTTAAGCCACTTCCCATTGACATATTCGCCCATGACTTCCCTGTCGTTTACCAACAATAATAGAAATAACAGCGCCGGCGGCATGGCGAGAACTGCGATCACATTGACAATCAATACAATAAATTCCAAGGGGGCGTTGGGGATGAGTACCAAAATTCCGGCGGCAAGGGCGGATCCCAGCAAGGTAAGATAAAATGGCAGGGCTTCTCGGATGCTGCGATTGAGACTATGGGCCTGCTTGAGTACCTCTCCAAAGGCGTACGCGGAAGAGGTTGAAATGCTGATGGCCGCCAGCAGACCAGCTTCCACCAGTCCCAGCGCGAACAGGCTGGAACCGATACGACCGACAAATGGCTCAAGGGCCTGGGCAAACTGTGCACCGCGATAATTAACCGCGCTGATGCCATGCGCGAACAATGGTGCTGTGGCAACCACCACCGCCAAGCCAAAGACCATGGCCAGTACCATGCCGATGGTGGTATCCCAACGACCATATCCCACATCGCGCGGCTGAAGGCCCTTATCTGTGGTGGCACCCTGCTGAAAGAAAAGCATCCATGGTGTGACGGTGGCACCAACATCCGCCAGCATAAGCAGCAGATTTTGATTATTAAAACCACCCGGGAGTGGATGCCACGTTACGAAGGCCCATCCAATGGCTTTCCAATGGGGGTGAGTCATCAGTGCCACCGGAACGAAAAGCCCATTAAGCAACGCTACACCCAGCAGGATGCGTTCCCACGTCCAATAGCGCCTTGTCATGGTGACGGCGAGGATGAATATAATCGCCCCCCCCACCGCCATTGCCGGCGGCACACCAAAATATCCCAGCCCGGCGCGGATGCCGATGAATTCGGTTACGAGCGTGAGAAAATTTCCTAAAAGCAGATCGGCCATGGAAAAAAAGCCCCAGAAGGGGCCGAAACGATCGAATATCATTTCCGCATGACCACGATGCGTGACTGCACCGAGCCGGGATGTCATTTCCTGCACGACCCAGGCCGCCAGGAATGTCACGACGATAAATGGGAGGAAAAAACCGATACCGAACTGTGAACCGGTGGCGGAATAGGAAAGCATGCTGGGCGCATCATTCTCGCCCAGAAATACCAGCACCCCGGGGCCAATAAGCAACCATAGCAGTCTTATGCCCCCCCACCTTGTAGGTTTTGGGCCTTGCCCTCGCGCCTTAGCGACTGCGAGGCGATCCTTGGCACGCGAGATATCTTCGGCCAGCAGGCCGTCGGCGTCCGTGTTCACCCCGCGGGCCGACTCCGTCGGCACTGATGAAAGGTGGTCATCACGATTCATCACTTTCAGACCCGTACCACATGCCACATAAACATCTTCATTGTCAAACGCCATAACCCCCGAAACGGCCGTGTTAACGACGGTGGATTACCCGCCGCCATGACTCCTTGAGGATAGACATTTTGACGGCAAAGTCAAATTTGTTTGAATTATCATTCTTTACACTTTGATTGATCAAACGTTTAAGTTATGCTTGCCATTTCAGGCCGATTAAGGTCTTGTGATTGGAGAATGTGATGGCCAGTCGCACCATTGAAAATTATCTCAAGCAGTTGTGGCTGCTGGAACATGCCAGTGCATGCAAGGCAACATCGGGTAAGGGAAGGCGGCCCAAGCCGTGGGTGTCGATGGGTAATCTGGCTGGGACTGTGGGCGTCACGGCTGGAACCACAACGACTATGGTCAAGGCGATGGCAGATGCTGGTTTGGCCCGCTATGCGCCCCGAGCTGGCGTGCAGCTTACCAAGTCCGGTGAGAAACTGGCATTACATGTGCTACGACGTCATCGTCTGGTTGAGCTTTTTCTGGTGGAGATACTTGGCATCGATTGGGGACACGCCCACGAAGAGGCGGAAGAGTTGGAACACGCCATATCGGAATCCGTATTAAATGCCATAGACCGCCTGCTGGGCCAGCCGCTGGTCGATCCGCATGGGGATCCGATTCCATCCAAAGGTGGCACATTGGTCGTACAAAACACCCTGAACTTGGCGGAGATGGGCGGCGGATGCAAGGCAACCATTTTAAGAATATTGGATCAGAGCCGCGAATTTCTTAAATTTGCGAGCCAAAGCGGGCTGGTGCCACGAGCAAACATCACCGTAAAAGAAATCAATGTTAATTCCGAGGCTATGCAACTGCATCCTGAGGGCCACCCACCGATAAGCATCGCGCTGTCGGTAGCAGCCAAGTTTGAGGTTTCATCGCTATTGCCTGAAAAGCCTGACAAAAATACTATAAGGGCTCGCCGCCGGTAAGACAAAAAACGCCACACCGGGAATTAATTCGGCAAACACTCTCATCTTTACACCTTTTTTATACGCCACCGGATAGAAATTAAGTACACCAACCATAAAGGTGGTGGCGGACTGGCGACTTTTTCAATGGCGTTGGAGAAAGCCGAATGATCTGGATTTTGCTTTTACTAGGCCTTTTGTTCTTCAGCAGCAGCTTGGCCATGGTTTGGCTCTGCGATCGGATAGCGAGGATTGAACGATGAATTTTTGGGACTGGGTGTTGTTGGTGATTACCGTCGGCTTATTGATTTACCTGACGGTCGCGATGCTTTGGTCGGAGAAGTTTTAATGTTGTACGATGGATGGATGCAGCTTGCCTTTCTATTGGCGGCGGTGCTGGTACTGGCCAAGCCTTTGGGCGAATACATAGCGCGGGTTTTTACAAAGGGTCGCCTGCCTTTGATCGGGCGCATAGGCCAGCCGGTGGAAGCCACTATCTACCGCATGGCGGGAGTGCGGTGCGACGACCAGCAGAACTGGATACAGTACGCTGTCGCCTGCCTGCTGTTTAATCTCGTGGGTTTTATATTTTTGTATTTGCTGCAACTGCTGCAACAGCATTTGCCATTAAACCCGGCCCATCAAAGCCATGTGCCGGCGGCTTTGGCATTTAATACGGCCGCGAGTTTTGTCACCAATACCAACTGGCAAAATTATGCCGGCGAAACCACCATGAGCCTGCTGACGCAGATGCTTGGTATGACGGTACAAAATTTTTTATCGGCAGCAACGGGCATAGCGGTCATGGCGGCATTCCTGCGGGGTCTGGCCTCAAAGGGCACTGGAAAGCTAGGAAGCTTTTGGGTTGATCTGGTTCGGTCAACACTCTATATCCTGCTGCCCCTGGCGATTATCACATCGCTTGTGCTGGCGTCTCAGGGGGTGGTGCAAACCTTCCATGCCACAAGGCAAGTTCATACATTATCAAATACGACGATGACCGCCCAAGCGAAGGCATCAAAGGCCAGCATCCAAAACATCGCCATGGGACCGGTCGCCTCACAGGAGGCAATAAAGCAGATCGGAACCAATGGGGGTGGCTTTTTTAATGCGAATTCCGCCCATCCATTTGAGAACCCGAACGGCCTGACCGATTTTGTTGAAATGCTGGCGATGCTGCTGATTCCCGCCGCCTCCTGTTTTACATTCAGCCGGATGATTGGCGATAAGCGGCAAGGGCGCGTGATCTTGGTGACGATGGCGGTAATCTTTGCGCTGTGCGCCACGCTATGTATCACCTTTGAGCAGCAGCCCAATCCAATATTGCCGGGCATCGTCAATCAGCACCATACAGGGCTGGCACCCGGCGGCAATATGGAGGGCAAAGAGGTTCGCTTTGGCCCGGCGAATTCGGCCATCTGGACATGCGTGGCAACAGGTACCTCCACCGGTGCCGTCAATTCCATGCTTGATTCTTATACGCCCTTCGGCGGGTTAATTCCAATGTGGCTTATGAAGACCGGCGAGGTGATATTCGGTGGCGTCGGAGTGGGGCTTACCGGCATGCTGATTACGTCGATGGTGGCGGTGTTTTTGTGCGGACTGATGGTTGGTCGCACGCCCGAATACCTTGGGAAAAAACTCGGTGCGTTTGAAATTAAAATGGTTTCTTTAGCGATTCTGATTCCGCCCGCTTTGGTACTTATCGGAACAGCCATTGCTTCGGTGACGCCATCGGCCATAGCCAGCGTGGCCAATCCCGGTTCGCACGGATTTTCAGAAATTCTATATGCCATGACCAGCATGTCGAACAATAACGGCAGCGCTTTTGCGGGCCTCAATGGCGACACCAACTTTTACAACATTCTCGGTGGTGTGATGATGCTGGCGGGCCGATTCTGGTCGATTGTTGCTACCCTTGCGTTGGCCGGTGCCATGGCAAACCGTAAGCCATCACCGCCCAGTGTGGGAACATTTCCAACGCACACTCCTCTGTTCGCCGTCATTCTCGCCGGTACGATTGCGCTCATCAGCGGTTTAATATTTTTGCCCGCGCTGGCATTGGGGCCGATAGCAGAAGGGCTGGCCCACGTTGTGCATTGAATGAACTGAGGAACAACGGTTTTCAGTAACATTCAGGACAGCACAGAGAATCCATTTGTTTGATCAGTGAGGTTTGACTTATGACCACCACCAACGCTAAACGTGGTAAGCTTTTCAGCAAGGACATACTCAGATCGGCATCGCCAGTCG
>JAJZNX010000111.1 GCA_021852275.1 Planctomycetota bacterium
TGATGAAAGCGCATGAGGTTTTTGTCCGCGGCCAGATGGAGTTAGGCCCTTTGAGTATATATCTGCTGGTTGTTGAAATCGCCATGATTTTACTGGTGGCACGGCTCGGGGGCATTGTGATGCGCCTGCTCCGCCAGCCCGAAGTCATCGGCGAAATGCTCGCCGGCCTGATGCTGGGGCCCTCCGTGTTGGGTCTGATCCGTCATGGCCAGCTTCTACACTGGTTGTTTCCCGCTCACGCCATGCCCTATCTCAACATCATCAGCCAACTGGGGCTTATGTTTTTTATGTTTATGGTGGGGCTGGAACTGGACCTGCGAACACTGGCCAAACGCGGAAAAAGTACCCTGGGATTGGGGCTTTCCAGCATTCTCATTCCCTTTGCAGGTGGTATCGGTGTGGCGGCGGCATTGGTCTATCGCGCTCACCTTAACGCCGGACCTTCTAATATCGCTTTTATTTTAATAACCGCCACCGCCATCGGAGCCAGCGCTTTTCCCGTCATGGCCCGCATTATCAGCGACCAAGGGCTTACACGCACCAGTGTTGGGCAAATGGCCATCGCCAGCGCCGCGGTTATAGACGTAACCGGCTGGTGCCTGTTGGCGGTGGTGTATGATATTGCCCAGACCCAGATTTCCGGCCATGGAACCTCCATCGCATTCTCCCTGCTCATAGGCTTTAAGACGCTGGGTCTGGCCGTTGCCTATACCATTGTCATGATGTTTTTTGTGCCCCGGTTCCTTTGGAGATTTCAAGCCCATTTTGAATCGCGCAGCCAGCTTACTCGCGATGTGCTGGCCCTGCTGCTGCTGTTATTGCTCATCAGCAGTGCCTTTACCCAACTGCTGGGAATAAACCTCATCTTCGGGGCATTTATGATGGGTGCCATCCTTCCATCCGAAGCCCGCTTTGTCAAACACCTCACTGAAAAGCTGGAAGATGTTACCCTGCTGATTTTGATGCCCATTTTTTTTACCACTATCGGCCTGCACACCAACATCGCCCTGATGGACAGCCGTAGTCTCTGGCAAACCTGGGCCTGGCTGCTGCTGGCCATGGTACTGCTGAAAGTGGTTGTGGGCAGTGTTGCCGCCAAATTCGCCGGCCTTACTATCCGTGAATCGACACTGATGGGTTTTCTGGTTAATTGCCACGGCGTGATGGAACTTATTGTCCTCAACCTGGCCTGGCAGATGCACGCCATCGACTCTAAAACCATGGCCATGCTCGTGCTGGCACTGCTGGCCGCTACCGTATTTTCTACCCCGTTTATCAGTCTGTTGGCGACACCATGGCGGCGACGGCAACTGGCCAACACTCAAGATGACGATGAATCGGCTCCGGAAATGCGGACCGAGCAGCGCATTTTGCTGTGCCTTTCGCAAACCCAAACCGCAGCACCTCTGGTGCAGATTGGTTCGCTCCTTTTGGGAGCAAAGCCCGGCCGCGTTCAGGCTCTGCAACTGCAGTCCCCCGATTCCTGGCACATTCTGGGAGGTTCGCTGGCCCAGGTCCAGCGCGAACCGCTCGATGCCGCCGTTGAAGAAGCTCGGCGGTTGAATCTTAAGCTTGGCACCTCCACCTTCCCAAGCCGGACGATCTCTCGCGATATCTGCCGCACCGCTGCACACAAGCAGGTCGGTTGGATCATCATGGGATCGCACACCGGACTTTTTTATGGTTCATCTTTGGGTGGTATTACCGGGCAGGTGCTGACCCACGCTCCCTGTAATGTAGCTATTCTGGTGCATAAATTTTCCGCCCGGCCACGCCATATTCTCGTGCCCTATATTGGCGAACCGCAGGATGCCGGTGCTCTGCTGGCAGCCCAGTCCATGGCGGCCTGTGCCGACGTTCAAATCACCATCATTCATGTCGTGCGGCCCGGAACGCGGGCGGGCACAGCGCCGAAACCGGCTTTTTCCTCCGGCGTTGAAACCCTGGTCGATAAATACCTGCCTTCCGCCGGCAGCGCCAGCCACATTCACATGCAGGTGATGGAAAGCGCTTCGCCGGCGCAAGTCGTTGTTCAGGAATCGCACAATTATGATCTAATTATTCTGGGCATTTCGCCACAGTGGCAACTGCAACAAAAACTGCTCGGCGTTTCTCAGACCTCCGTGGCCCAACGCAGCGCCTGCTCCGTTCTGATTGTGCAAACCACGCCCGCCCCGGTCCAGCCACAATCGGACCCGGCGCAGCGGCGCCCCCAGCCGACCAACACCCCCGCCACGCCTGGCCGGCGGTAACAAAATTTCGGACAAAGCTTCAGCGCCGTAAAACACGAATTTATTTTTGCGCGGTCCCCAACAGGCCAAGCCGGACAGCTTGCAGACACGTCCCCCCCCCCCGCGGCACCGGTGCGACGAGGCCCGGAGTCCGTATCGCCTGACGCCCCTCCACCGCCTCCTCCACCCCCGGTACCGCGGCTGATCCGGAAGCCGCACCGGTTATTTTTCCAGGTTAAGCCACTGCACTTCATCGGGCGTAAGCTGAATCTTCAGTGCCTCGAAGCTACCGGCGGTCTCGGAGATGTTCCACGGTCCGATCAGCGGGAACGTCGGAAATGGCTGGCATAAAACATAGGCCAGGGCAATAACGATCGGCGAAACACCTTTGTCCGCGGCCATCTTTACCGCCCGTTTCTTGCGGGCGAAGTTGGCTTTGGAGTACCAGCAGCGTACCAACTCCGCGTCGGATTTATTGGTCGGACTGGATCGATCCGTAAAAAATCCCCGGGCCTGGCTGCTCCAGGCCATCAGCGGCATCTGCGTTTTGGTGAACCACGCCCGCGATCGGGCATCCGACGCGGCAATGCAGCCTCCCCATACCGGATCCACCATCTCCGCCAGGCTGAAATTATTACTGACCGCCGCAAATCCGCGCAAACCCTTCTTGGCTGCGTAACGATTAAACGCATCCACCCGCGCCAGCGACCAGTTGGAGCCGCCGAAGGACCGAATACGCTTCTTGCGAAGATGCATATTGAGCACGTCAACAAATTCGCCCACCGGAACGTCCGGGTTATCCCGGTGCATCATGTAGATATCCAGGTAATCCGTCTGCAACCGGTCAAGGCTTTCCATGAGCTGTCGCGTCAGCGCTTCCGGATTACAATCCGGCGTGTGCGCTCCTTTGCCCAGTAACACCACTTTTTCCCGGATGCGCCGGTTTTTCACCCATTGACCCAGGGCCAGTTCGCAGCCGCCGCCGCCATAAATATAGGCCGTGTCAAAAGCGTTGCCCCCGCGCTGGAAATAATCATCCATCATGGCCGCGGCCAGTGGGAACGTTTTGATGGTTACCTTGTCTACACCAAACACCAGCCGTGATACCGGCTTGTCTACACCGGCGATCCGGCCATATTGCATTTCCGGCAGACCTGCACCGCTTTGCACACGCAGCGGGCCGCCATGAATCGGCATACGCATTTTCTCCGGCTTTTCCGCCTGGTAGACCATCCCGATGGAGGCTCGCCATTTATCCAGGGCGGCCATATTGCCCAAGGTGTCATTCCAGCTCATGGCCGGACTTGCGGCCTCCTGCCGACCTGCCGCCACCGCGTCGGCCACCACATCCGCCTCCAGCGTGTAAACATTGGCAATGCCATCCACCAGAATTTCCCGCGGCTCTTTGCCATTCTCATGAAGAATAATTTTGTTATCTTTTTCTTTGGGTATCCAGGCCCAGGGCAAGGTGAGCTTGCCTGCGGTCCCCAAAATCACCACCTCGTTGGTCATACCGGACCCTATGGCCGTACCCACCGATGCCACAATGCCGTTGGCAAATTTCAGCACTGCATAGGTCGTTTCATCCACACCGGTCTTGGCGTGCAGCACACCGCAGCCCTTGACCTCCGTCGGATCCAGAAAGTCCTTTCCTGCAGCGGCTCCCGCCACCAGCCGCGCCATCGACATCGGATAGCATCCCACATCCAGAATGCCACCGCCGCCCAGCTCATTTTTGAACAAACGGCCTTCCAGGTTTTCGCCGGCGCGAAAACCAAAGGAGGATTCAATCATGCGCACATCGCCAATGGCTTTTTCGCGTATCAAGTCCACCACTTTTTGAATCAGCGGGTGGCAACGGTACATAAACGCTTCCATCAAAAATACCCCGTGCCGCCGGGCCGCTTCCACCACCTGCATGGTATCGGCATAGTTGAGCGTCAGTGGCTTCTCACAGAGGATGTGCTTGCCGGCACGCGCCGCCAGCACCGCCCATTGCCCGTGCATCGGGTGGGGGGTGGAAATATAAACCGCCTGCACCTGCGGATCCGCCAGCAGCGCTTCGTAGCTGCCATGTCGGCGCACCTGCGCGTCTCCTAGAAAATCTTGGCCGAAGGCCGCAGCCTTTTCCATGCTGCGGCTACCCACCGCCACCAACTGGTTCTTTTGCGATGCCAAAACGCCCTTGGCAAAAGTTTTGGCAATACCACCCGTACCAATTAAACCCCATTGCAATTTTGTATTCACTGAAATCAAAGCTCCACGTAAAAATCCTGCGGGTCATTTAACGCCTGGCGAAAATCATATCCCGCCAACAGGAAGGCATTATAGGCATATTTAAACGGCGCTTACAACTACCCTTACCGGAAGGCTTGAAGAATCGCTGGCACATTTGGCCCGTAACACTGCCATCGCCCGCTTGAGCATGACTGCCGCCCCGCGTATAGTACCAGCCGGTATCGTGTGCAGGGTGTCTGCTTCTATGGTCTGTTTTGAGTTACCTTTATGAATCAATCTTCCAACCCGCGCCGAGCGTTAATTACCGGTATCACCGGCCAGGACGGGTCTTATCTGGCGGAGTTTCTGCTGGGCAAAGGCTATGATGTGCATGGCATTATCCGCCGTTCGAGCAGCTTTAACACCGGCCGCCTCGACCATATCTATCAGGATCCGCATGTGACCGGCAGTCGGCTGCACCTGCACTACGGCGATCTAACCGATGCCGCGGGCCTGCGCGATGTGCTATCGAAAACCCGTCCCACTGAAGTGTACAATCTCGGTGCCCAGTCCCATGTGCGCGTCAGCTATGATCAACCCGTCTATACCGTGCATACCGATGCCCTGGGCACCCTGATGCTGCTGGAGGCCATTCGCGATCTGGGCCTGCCGGTGCGATACTATCAGGCGTCTTCCAGTGAGATGTTCGGCAAGGTGGCGCAAACGCCGCAAACCGAAACCACGCCCTTTCATCCACGCAGCCCCTATGCCTGCGCCAAGGTCTATTCCTACTGGCAGGTCATCAACTACCGTGAGGCGTACGGTATGTACGCCTGCAACGGCATTTTGTTTAACCATGAATCCCCGCGCCGAGGCGAAACATTTGTTACCCGCAAAGTAACCCGTGCCGCCACCCGTATCAAGCTTGGCCTGCAGGATACCCTTTACATGGGCAACCTGGACGCCAAACGCGACTGGGGCTTTGCCGGCGATTACGTGCAGGCCATGTGGATGATGCTCCAGCAGGAAAAGGCCGATGATTTTGTCATTGCCACCGGCGAAACCCATACCGTCCGCGAATGGATTGCCCTGTGCTTCCAGCTTTTGGGTTTGGACTGGGAAAAACACGTGAAAATTGACCCCCAGTATTTCCGTCCCGCGGAAGTGGATTTGCTGCTGGGAGATGCAGGCAAGGCACGCAAAATCCTCGGCTGGAAGCCTGCCGTCGGCTTTGCCGATCTGGCCAAAATGATGATCGCCGCCGATATGCACCTGGCCGAAAGCGAGAAATTACTTCAACACCACTCCCGCCAGGGTCAATCCGGAGGTTAACCTCATGCGCTATCTTGTTACCGGCGGAGCCGGGTTTCTGGGACGAGTGGTCTGTCAGAAGCTGCGCCAGCGCCCTGAACTAAAAGCCGATATCATCGTCTTGCGCAGCCGCGACTGCGATCTCACCCGCCAGGATCAGACTGAAAAAATGATGGCCGAAGTTCGCCCCGAGGTGGTCATTCATCTGGCGGCCCGCGTGGGCGGTATCGGTGCCAACCGTGAAAATCCCGGCCTGTACTTTTACAGCAACGCCATCATGGGCATTAATCTCATCGAAGCCGCACGCCTGGGCAAGGTACGCAAGTTTGTGCAGGTGGGTACCATCTGTGCTTATCCGAAATTCACCCCGGTACCGTTTAAGGAAGATGATCTGTGGAATGGCTTTCCGGAGGAGACCAACGCCCCCTATGGCATCGCCAAAAAATCGCTGCTCACCATGTGCCAGGGCTATCGCCAGCAATATGGCCTTAACGCCATTTACTTGCTGCCCGTGAATCTCTATGGCCCCGGCGATAATTTCGATCCGCTGAGCTCCCATGTTATTCCCGCCCTGATACGTAAATTTGTGGAGGCCGGTCAGGCTGGAGCGGACCACATCACCGCCTGGGGCACTGGAGCCGCCTCGCGTGAGTTTCTCTACGTGGACGATGCCGCCGAAGGCATTGTGCTGGCTACCACCCGCTACGACCAGCCCGAACCGGTGAATCTGGGTGCCGGACGGGAAATCACCATCCGCGAGCTTACTGAACTCATCGCCAAATTATGCGGGTTTGCCGGCAAAATCGTCTGGGATCCCACCAAGCCCGATGGCCAGCCCCGTCGTTGCCTCGATACCGCTCGCGCCAGGGATCGTTTCGGCTTTATCGCCCGCACCAACCTGGAAGACGGCCTGAAAACCACCATCGAATGGTATCGCCGCCACATCGGCATTCCCCCGGTTGCCTGAGATTTTTATTAAAGTTGGAAGAATTTCGGCTTGGCCCAGCCGGTGCGGCGGGTATCGTTGCAACAGATACGGATTGCGGATTCGCCGGTGGCAGATCAGGCCAAACTTTTTTCGCCTGTTGTGGGCCAGTGGCGCTGTGGTACTCCCAGGCGCTCTCCCAGCCAAATGGTAATGCCAAAACCCACAAACCAGCCGATGGTGGAACCAGCGATGATATCACTGTAGAAATGGGCCTGCATGACCATGCGTGAAAATGCCGTTCCCCACGCCACGATCAAAAACAAAATCCGTCCGCGTGGCGAAAGGTAAATCATTACGGCGGCCATGGCAAACGCCGCGGTGGCGTGCCCGCTGGGAAAGCTCAAGTCCACCTGATTGATGAAATTGCGCATAGGTTCAAATAAGCTCAAACCGTTGTTGGTGTGGCCTGTGGGCAGACTTTGCCAGGCGGTAGCCAGCCGGCTTAAGGCGGCTGCACCAAGATGGGCCCTAGAGTGCACCAGCTTCCAGCCCTGCTGAGTCCAGTGGAATAAAAAACCATGCTCATGGACAAATATGCCCGTATTCAAATACCCAATCGGGCGCAAACGCCCCACCAGTGGTTTGATGACCGCGGAAACCCCGCCCGCCCCCAGCACTCCGGCAATAAGCATCACCGCGGCCTTCCAGCCGGCCGGATCGTACCAGAGCAGCACAGCCGCGACAAAAATTACTTCCTCCGGCTCGCCGACATCACGCAAAATCCGCCAGAGATTTTCACTGTTATGATACACGTGCGAATGCAGCGGCGGCGTTATGGTTCTCCACCATGGCGCGTGCGGATGGAGCTTCGGATTTTCCTTGACTTTGTCCCAGTTGTACGGTGCCTGATTGCCCATGAACCAGCGTGTGGCCCGCCAAGCCATGGTATCCAACCGGGCGTTAAAACTCAGCAGTGCTACTTCCGCCACCAAAACAAGAGCTAAGATGATCAGATTTTTTTTCAGGACTGGATGCCGCAGCGACCACGATTGTTTCTGTGCAACCTGTGGATTCATGCAGCTATACCTTGTTAACATCACGCCTGGTGCGGCCATGCCGATCTTGTGGCCCCATCCGGCTGCCCACACCCGCCTCTGCCGGATCGGGCCGCATTCAATCCTTATGCCCACTGTCTGCTACGACCGATCACCGCTCTGGGTGCGGTCCACATCATCCCACTGGAGCAGCGGGAGCCAGCGAAGACTGGCCCGTTGCGCCGCCACGCACCGGCATAGCCCCGATCCCTTCCGTCGTAGTGGCTTGCGGAACCGACTTTTCATCGCTTTGCGCATTCAAGGCCTCGGCGGCTTGCGACGATGTCGTCCGACGCCGGCGGTCTGACCGCTCAGGCCGATTTTGTTGCTGGAGTTTGTCCTGTTCTTCCTGGGCTATGCGACCGGCCTTACCTTCAAGCACCGCCGCCGAAAGTTCTTTCATCACCAGGTCAATCGCACGCATGGCATCATCATTGCCCGGAATGGCAATATCCACCATGTCCGGATCGCTGTCGGTATCGATAAGACCGATGACGGGAATGCCCAGCTTCCGGGCTTCCAAAATGGCGTTGGCTTCGCGCTTGACATCCACCACGCACAAGGCTCCCGGCAATCGTTCCATGTTGCGAATGCCTGCAAGGTTACGGAGAATTTTCCGATATTCCCGTTTCAAGCCCGATTCCATTTTCTTGGAATATTTTTTGCTCACATCCGGCGATTCCAGAATCTGCTCCAGTTCCTGCAACCGTTGCAGCCGCGAACGAATAGTGCGAAAGTTGGTAAGCGTACCGCCAAGCCAGCGTTCCGTAACCACTGGCATCCCGGTTTGTTTGGCTACATCGTCAATCACCGCCCGCGCCTGACGTTTAGTGCCTACAAACAAAACGTCCCGGCCACCACCGACCAGACGCCCTAAAAACCGCTGTGCGGCGATAATTCCCTTGAGCGTTTCACGAACGTCGATAATGTGAATTAAATTACGCTTGCCGTAGATATACGGCTTCATTTTCGGACACCATCGGCTGGTGCGATGACCAAAGTGAATGCCCGAATCAACAAGTTCCCGAACCAATTGCTGGTTGGTCATTAGAAAACCCCCGGGTTATAACAGCGATCTCGGAAGCCGGCTGGCGAAGCTTCTTACCACCGCTTATGTGTGTCGGCGACAAAATGCCGACACATAAAATAAGCTATGCCGCGATCCGGGCAACGCCCCGGAACTCTGCCGACATCCAGCCAAGACCAGTCATGTTACCCGCCAAAGCCAGTCAGGTCAACTGGCCAAAAACCTGTGTCACACCAAAGTTAAAATGTCCGCTTTGGATGGACGTGGCGCGGTGGGTTTTGGGGAAACAATCGGTGGCCCATGCGCAGTTATTGCCCGGATCCATGAGGGAGGAGAGTTGCAAGTCGCATCGCCGGCCACTGTGCCAGTAGTGGTCCAAGCTGCCACGGGATCCGGGGCATCTCTCCAATTTTCACTCAGGCAACATGCCCCCGTCGTGCGTTTTTGAGAATGCGGGCAGTCACCGCCCGGGCCTGTATCTCCAGCGGGGCGTTGGCGTAGCCGAAAGAAATGCAGTTTCTAATATACACGTCAATATATTCATTTACGCCTCCCAGTTTCTCCATCTGCGCTACATGGACAAAGTGATGCACCAGCGCGGCACGATCATCCTGGTGCTCGCGCAAAAGATAAATTCCGTAACCAAAGGTCATCGCTACGGTGTTGGGACGTATCAGTTTCAGGTCCGGCGCAAGTTTCCTCATCAATCTTGCGCCATGGACGCGCAGTTGGTCTACCAACTGCAGACGAATCTGTTCCGGCCGGCGGATTCCCACCAGGCAGGCATCCTGCGTCTGCGCCGCCGAAAGCGGCACGCCGCTATCCAGAATGGATCGCTGTTCGTCCGCAAACCAGCACTGAATATGCGGCATGATGGTGGCCAACATCTTGGTATCAACAAACAGGGCCATAGACTCTCTCTTCCGCGACCTCTCTGCTGCTGGTGTCATCGGCATTTTAGTGATCGCCGCATCATCCCCATCTCAATGGACCGGTTGCGTCCCTGAACGGGCCACGTTATTGGACCTCGCCGGCCGCCAAAATGCCTGCGCCGTATTCATACACTGTATTTCCTGACAGCCGCTAAAGCCGTCATCAGATATTGACAAGAGCCTCATCTGTTGCCTTGAAACGCCATTGCGGCGAAACTATATACTATGTTGGCTTAGCTTGGCCGGTCGATGAGACCAAGCGCAAAAGCGGTTAAAGGTGGCGGCATGCTTAAAGATCAAACCCGAAACATGATTGTTGGCCTGACCTTTATTGTCGCGGCGACGGCTTTTGTTCTGGGAATATTTTTCCTGGGTAAACTTCCGGCTCTGGGGCCAAACGCACCCTACCGTGTAACTGTGGTCGCTCCCAATGCCGCCGGGCTGTCTTCCGGCGATGTGGTAACCCTCAACGGCGTAACGGTCGGAACGGTCTCGGATGTCCTGCTGCCGCCGCATTACGCCAACGCCGACATCAGGTTATCCATCTATCAACAGTACGCCTTGCCCACCAATACCAGCGCCAAGATAGGCACACGCACCATCGGTACCTCCTACGTGGCCCTGTGGGTGCCCCAGCCCGCCGCCACCACCAATTTGCCTAAAGACGGTACCGCCATTATTCACGGTTCCACGGCCAGTTCCAGTCTTATTCCCAAGTCGGTGGTGACGGATTTTACCGCACTGAAAAGTGACTTCGGCCGGCTTAGTGCCAAACTTGATCGCGTCGCCGACGATCTTCACGCTCTGCTTAAGCCGGTGCACTTAACCGCCGCTCAGGCCGCCGGACATGCCGCCTCTTCCGCCAACCTTGGCAACATGAGTGCCTTGGTGCAGCGACTGAATGTGACTATCCAGTCCTTTAACCACCTGATGGCAGATCAAAAACTGCAGGCGCAAGCCACTACTACG
>JAJZNX010000122.1 GCA_021852275.1 Planctomycetota bacterium
CAATCACAACCGCGCCGGCGGTTGTGATTGGTGTATTGAGTCCAACGACAGGAGAACACTCATGAAAATCAGGTTCGGGATTACGGGTTCGGCGGGTGCGGCCAAGGCGGCAGTCATGGTGGCGGCTTTGGCCTTGACCAGCGCAGCGGCGCAAGCGAGTTTCACCGCCAACATCAGCGTTGTCGGCGGTGGCAGCACGTTGCTCACTGGGACGCTGGCTACCTCAGGCGGTCTGTTAGTTATCGGGCCGACCAATGTAACGATTAATTCTCCCAACAGCAGCGTGTCCGAATTTACGCTGGAAAATTTCACTGCCAGTTCCAACAGCGTCGGGGCTGGTGCCAGTGCGGTGGTGATGGGCAGTTCGCTGCAAATGAAAAATACGTCCACCTCTGTTGAAACATTGGATGTGAATTTACTGGACAGCGGATTTGGCTCTCCAAGCGGCCCGGGCCTGCAAGTCAGCAGTTTCGGATCGGTGCAGTGGGCATCCGGGGATGTACAAAACTCTCAGGATCTGGTACGCGAGGTTAGTGTTCTAGAGGGTATCGGCTATGCCACCACGATTGCGGCGTTGAATTTGGGCGGCTCGCTTTCCGCCGATCTTCCATGGGCGACAACGCCTTTGGGTACGTTGGCACGCAGTTACAGTTTTGGCAATGATCTGGCGGTAACGCTCAATCCTGGGGATGCAGTGAAAGTCAGTTGGAATTCCACGGTGGCGCCGGTGCCGGAACCGATTCCAGCTTTGCTATTGGCCGTGGGCAGTTCAGGAGTGCTGTTGTTATCACGGCGCCGTCATGTGCAGACCGTGGCATGTTGATTGGAAATGCTGCCGCGTGAAACTTTGTCCGAAGAGCCGTTTCAACTGATGATCTGTGCTGCCCGCATCCAGGCGATGAATCGTGAAAGTCCTTCCTGTACCCGCACTTGAGGCTGGTAGCCCAGAATGCGGCGGGCCAGCGTGATATCCGCAAAGGTAACGGGCGGTTCAGAAGCGGGGGCGGGAACGTTGCGAATTCGGGCTTGGCGGCCCAGAAGCTTTTCGAGAATTCGGACAAACTCGATGTTCTCCACCGGTTCGCCGCAGCCCAGGTTGAATATCTGATAGCCTTGTGGACGATCCAAGGCCAGGCGGAAACCGGCGATAATATCATCAATGTAAGTCCAATCACGTTTGAGGTGGCCGGCGTCATAGAGTGTCAGTTCGCGTCCAGCGAGAATATCTGTAGTCCACTGCCAGGGCATCATATCCGGTCGGCCGTGAGGTCCATAGACATTGAAGAAACGCAAAATTGTGATGGGTAAGCCCCAGAGATGTTCAAAGCTATGGGCGAAAAGTTCCATGGAACGTTTGCTGGCGGGATAAGGCGCCAGGGGGCGATCGGCGGGTGCGGTTTCGACAAATGGTGTGGGGGTAGAACGTCCATATACGGAGCCGGTGGAAGCTAGCAGGCAGTGCGGCTTGCCGATGCGATTAACGGCATCCAGTAAGTTCATGGTGCCTTGCACATTGACGGCACTGTAAACATGAGGATTCTGGACGCTGTAGCGCACGGAAGCCATGGCGGCGATATGGGCCACGGCGTCTGGTGGGTGGGTGCGGCATAACTCCACCAGGGCGGGCAGATCGCACAGGTCACATTTGGCAAAGGTAAAATGAGGATGTGAAGAAAGGTCTGCCAGGTGTCGCTGCTTATGAACCAGAGGGTAATAATCATTAAGGTTGTCAAACCCCACCACCTGATCGCCGCGATCCAGGAGGTTGCGGGCCAGACGTGAACCGATAAAACCAGCGACACCGGTAACCAAAATTCTCAAGGGTAACACTCCTGCTGCAACCAGAATAATGAACGCCGCCGATACCCCGCCAACAACGATGTATCAGGACGAGCTTGTTACTCGGATAATGCGATTCAGCTTGCGGGTTTATTGCCGGAGATCGGGCGGTTTTCCGGGAATAAATCCGGCTGGGCTGGATCGTGACGTGAGGGATTATCCAGCACGTCCTGGGCTTCACTGACCAATTCTCCCAGGTCCTTAAATTGGCGGTAAACCGCGGCAAAACGCACATAGGCAATCGGCGAAGCCGTACGCAACTGCTTCATCACCGCTTCGCCGATAAAGGAACTGGTAACTTCCCGTGTGCCTTGCTGGGTGATTTCCTCCTCCACGGCATCCACCATCGCGACAATGTGTTCGGCTGGTACCGGCAGTTTATAGCAGGCCTTTTGAATACCTTCCATAATGCGGGTGCGATCCAGGGGCACGCGGCTGCCATCTTTTTTTACGACGGTCAGGCGGGTGGTTTGCTCTACTCGTTCGTAGGTGGTGTAGCGGCGATTGCAGGCTTCGCAGATTCGGCGGCGGCGGATGACATCGCCGCCCTCAACGGGGCGTGAATCAATGACGCGGTCTTGATCAGCGACATGGCAAAATGGACAACGCACGGATCATCCTCAAAAATTAAGTCCAGCCGACTAATGCACGGCCAGTCGTGTATGGTAGGCGTGAATAAAATAAGACCGTCGAGCCTGGAGTAACATGGCGATAGCGCGGCGGGGATCACGATCTGCGGTAAAGTCGCCGCGAATTCGCGACGGCCCCAGCGCATTTTGAAAGTAACCGGAACTGGCGGTTAAGCGTAAATCTCCATCCACCATGGTGGCGTGCATGATCGCGGCATGTTTACCGTTGTGCAGGCGAATGAAGCCCGCTCCTGAATATCGCCCAGTACCGCTGGGGGTCATAACAATATATTCAAACGTGGCATTGATGGCAGTGGATAAAATGGGCGTTATGCCCGGCACCGGCTTCCAAAATACCCGTATAAGCATCATTTGCGTAACGCCAGCGTTACCGCCGGTCCTGGATTTTAGAATAAAGTGGTAAGTACCATCGCGGGTAACATAGTAAAAGGCCTGCTGAAAATGTGGTTGCAGTGCACGGCCGGTCCGGGACTGCACGGGAAGAATAGAGAGCGGACGAAAGTATCCGCATCCTCCGAGCAGCAGCGGCAGCACTCCCATCCAGAGTCGCAGAAAAATATTTCCGGTGCGTTTTATCATGGTGGTAGCATAATCGCTGGTGCGAGGTTGGTAAACAGAGAGGCCCTGGATGCTTGTAGAGCAGGAACAAGTATGATGATGGCTGGTCTCAGGCCTCTCCGGCGAATGATGCCTTAAATCGCTTCGGAATGTGCCAACGCCATAAGCTGCTTTGGCTGCATTAAAAACAGAAGTTCACCTTGAGCCAGGTTGAGGTCCAAGTTCACACAGGCTATGGCCCCTTTTTTGAAGCGCACCCGTCCCGCCTCGCCGAAGCATAATTGTCCGAGAAAGCGGCTTAAGTCCGGTTCATGTCCGACGGCCAAGATGGCTGGAGGCCGGCGCTTCTGGGATTTCAACTGCTCCAGCAACAATTTCGGTGTGCCTCCAGGGGCCAACTCTGCAATTGCGATAACAGGAACTCGAGCACCTTTGACCGCGCCCGCCGGTCTACCCAGCGTCTTAACCAGAATTTCCGCCGTCTGTAGTGTCCGCACATAGGGCGAGGTGAAAATAATGGCAATGGGAGGTTTCAAGGTAGCCAGTCCGGCGGCTGCGCGTGCGAATTTTTTTTTACCTGCCGTGGTCAGCGGCCGTTGGGAATCACCACCACGAACGAATTCCTTGGCGACGGCGTGGCGACACAAATAGAGTTTCATTGAAGGTCTCCGGTTAGGAACCGGGCAAAAATAACTTCGCACTTTTCGGCTGGCCCTTTTGGCCTCCAGCTTCGTTGTTCGCTCGTTTCAGACCCACTGCCGGGGTATGCTTCTCACTCACGCCTCGCTGGCGGCCAAAATTTCTGCGCCGTAAAACACGAATTTATTTTTGCGCGGTCCCTTAGCCCACCCAAAAGCCTTGCGTAAAGCGCATGGTCACCATGACCATCCATAGAGCACTCAGCGACAGCAGGGACACATACAGCCACGCCCAGCGTGTCGGTAGCCTGGCCATGACCGCCCCGAAGAAAATCCATAGGGGCAAGCTGGTAGCCAATTGGTATCGCGCCATACCCTGGTAATGAATTTTGCTATGCGAAAAAAAGGGAATCAACCATAGAAACAGGGACACGAGCACCAGTGGTACGGGCAGCCGTACTTTGGGCAGCAGCATGGCCAGCACCACCAGAGGCGTGAACAAGGCGCAGGCATTTTCCAGTGCGGTAATGTGGGCGGAATCTGTTGACGAAGTTACGTCCGTCGTGATGCGGTGAAAGGTTTGACCCAGATTCAGGGCCAGCATCGTGTGCTTCCAGGTAAGCCCCACATGAACCCAGCGTTGAATGTCTAATACCATCCACGGGTTGCTGGTTTGCCATGCCAACCACGCCGCCCAGAGAATAAAACCGCTGGCGGCTACTGCGGGCCAGAAAATGGCCTGACCAACGGCCCTGAGGATGGTGATGGCGGCGGTGGAGGTCTGGATATGCTGCAGTTTGGGGTGGTTGCGAGCGGTTTTCCATGCGGCCAGGGCTACACCAAGAAGAACAAAAAACAATGTGGCGGAAAAAACTACGCCAGTGGGCCGTACCAGATCGGCAACGGCTCCGATGATGGCCGCTATCCACCATCGCTGGCGCAGCATGGCAAAAAAGAACAGTATCATCAGGACATCAAAAAGTGGTTCAGTATAGGCCGCGAATAAAAAAACAGCCTCCGGTTGCAGCAGAAATCCCAGCACTGTCAGCATGGGCACGGCCGGTAGATCAGGAAATAATTCTGCCGCCAGGCGGTACAGCAAAATCGCGGCCGCCGCCGATGCAGCATTTGATACCAGCAGGAGCCAGACCCATACCGGCAGCGGGATCAAGCGTGAAAGCAGCAGTACCAGTGCCGGGTAGCCTGGATAATTGGCGGTGTTGGCGGTGCCCACAGGTACATTTTTAACGCGGTACCACCAATGTGCTATTTGCCAATAACGAATGCCATCCCAGCGAATAAGCGCATGTTGATGCGGGCTCCATCCTGGATGGTACGCCCACGATGGTAAAAACGGGGATCGCTGCGGGGAATGAAAAGCAATTTGCGCCGCTAAATTTACGCATAGCATCACCACGATCCAAGCCAGCAAGGGTCGTAACCACCAGCCGCGAGTCAATACCGCCGGGGCTTTGAGATCGAGGTGCAATGGCTTTGCTGATGCACACCCGGCAGCATTTGCCGTTAGTGTGGATACTATGCGGTTACAGGGCGCGATGGCCACGACCGGGGCCAATTCATATCCGCCGGTGGATGAAGATGGTTTCTCCGCTGGCATATCGCATGGCTCCGGTAACGGCTCCAACCACGGCTTCGGCTACATCATACGGCGCAAGAATATCCCTGGTGGGTACCTGTTCATTGGTCATCAATGCTCGAAACATGGGCGTTTCCACGGCGGCTGGGGCAATACCGACAACCCGAATTCCCAGGGGTTCGCCTTCCTGGGCGGTAACTTTGGTCAGCATATTCAGCGCCACCTTGGCTACGCCATAGGCCCCCAGACCCGGAAATGGGTCCCGGGAAGACTCGCTGGAAATGTGTACAATGACCCCGCCGGAATCAGATGCCAGTTCTGTACCCGACCGTCCCTGCTCATGCAGATTCGCCTGCGATTCCAAGTGCTGGCTGCGGAACACTGGCCAGATGGCCCGGGTCAGATAAAACGCCGCCGATAAATTGACCTCCAGTATCTCCCGCCACTGGTCGGGCATTATATCGGCTGTGGGGATCATGGGAGCTATGCCCGCGGTGTTGATCAATGCGTCTATACGGGAAAATTCTTCCGTGGCGTACCGCACCAAGCGATCCACCTCTTGTGGCTTGGTTACATCGGTCGGCACACAAATGGCCCGGCCAGCCGCACGCTTGATCTGCTCCGCCACCTCCTCCAGGCGGCCTGGCGTGCGCCCGGCCAGCACCAGGGCGTAGTCCAGGTCCGCCAGCGCCAGCGCCGTGGCTCGTCCAATGCCGCCGCCGCCACCAGTTACAATTGCCACTTTCATTTGAAGCACCCCAAGCCCATGGAACACCTGGATTTTTAACCATCCAGCCGAAAGATTATAAAGGAGTAGTAAAAAAAAAGCGTGTTTGCGAGGAATCGGCCATCCACCAACATTGACGCATTGGCCAGGTTGGGCCATGATCCTTTTTATGGCATTGATGAAGCAGCCTTTATCCGAAACCGAACCGCGACCGGCAGGGAATATATCGCTGTTGTGCCAGGCCGGCGAGCGCTATTTGTCGGGGGGGCAGTACAAAGTGGCCCAGCGTTTGTTACAACAGACTGAGGCTCAACTGTGGCGGCAACGCGATGGGACAGCGTTGGCTAAAGTCTATTTGCCTCTTCTGGAGGCATCTCGGCTGCTGCGTCAACAGGCCTGCGAAGGTGTTATCGTCATCAGCACTGGTGACGATGCTATTTTGCAGCGGCGGTTGATTGGGGAATTTTTTCGCCAGCGTGCAGGCACACTGCTGTTTGGGGGGAAAGTCGGTGATCGATTGGTGTTGAAAATGCTGGAGAAGGTAGGTTACGCGACACGAAAAAGTGGCCATGCTCTGGAGATATTAGTTTTATTGCGATGTGGCAACCAGTGGCGACTTTCATCTGCGGCCGATGCAACATTTGCTGCAGGTTTGCCGGTGCGGTGGGTGCAACACCCATCAGGCCAAGGGGTTGACAACAGGTCCAATGCCGGTGAGATTGTGCTGCCGTCCGCGGGCATCTATCCACCTGGATCAGCCGGAGCGACATTGGCGGGCGAATCACTTCTGGCGGCACACGAATTATTGGCTCTCAAGTGGCAGTCTCGCCATCCGGTACGGGCCAGGCGGTGGGCGGAAATGGACTGGCTGCGGCGAGCAATGCGCGTTGATCCGGCGTGTGAACCAGTGCTGATGCGATTGCTCTCGCTGGCTGGTGAGTGACGGGCGATTGATTCATAACAGGAGTTGCACAGGATCGATAAAACTTATGGGACTGGGCTGGTTCAGCGTATTCGTAAAAGCAAATTAATTGAAAAGCAATGGCTCTTGGCGGAAACTTACATTATGCTGGGGAGCATGCCAGCAGCCTGTGAACCAAGCCGTGGTGGCGGCGTATAGACAAAGGAAGGGCCGGATGGCCAGTGATGAACAACTCATGGCCGATTTTATCGCGGGTAGTGAATCGGCTTTTGGCGAGTTGGTATCGCGTTATGAACGCGAGCTGTATATATTTCTGCAGCGGTTTGTCAATAACGGCGCGGCCGCAGAAGACTTATTTCAGGAGGCTTTTATCCAAGTATACCGCAATGCCGATAAGTTTGACGCACAGCGGCGGTTTAGATCCTGGCTTTTCACGATTGCATCGAATAAAGCCCGCGATTATTTGCGATCGAGTCATCGCCGTTCGACGCAGTCCCTTGATGCGAGCCTTGATCCTGACAACAATAAAACGGCATTTGCGGACATGTTAGAAGCCGATGGTTACTCCGCGCAGGATTTGCTCATTGGCGGCGAAGATGCGGCGGCGGTCCGCGAGATGATAGCCAAGCTGCCGGATATTTATCGCGAGGTGCTGCTCTTGAGTTATTTCAACCATTTTTCGTATAAACAGATTGCTGAAGTGCTCAATGTTCCGGTGGGAACGGTTAAGAGCCGATTGCATTCGGCCTTGGGCCAGTTTGGTCGCTTATGGAAACAACGTCAGACGGCGCAGCGATTGTGAACAGGCACGTGGGTATTGTAAGGGATGGCGAAAGACGGCGTTTATCAGTTTGATGTGAGTATGGAACCAGCATGACCCGCGAGACATTTCATTCTAATCCTGACGGTCAAGAGAATGTTTCTTTTGAGGATTATCGTTTAACGGAAGCGGAAGCAGCCTATGTGGGCTGCTGGCTTGGTCAAGATTTACCGGGCCTTCATGTGGTGCCGGAGGAGATCGCAAAAAATGCTCCCTCTCCCCGGTTGGCCGAAATTTTTAAGCTGCTTGGCCAAGCAGGGGAGCCAGATGTTCCATCCGGGCTGGCGCATCGCACCATGGCCTTAGCCCGGCAGGTTTCGTCATCTGGTACAAAAGCCTGGAGTAATAATGCGGGCCAGAGATCGCCGAGATTGCGCATCGGCTGGGATCGACGTAAAATAGACTTGGCCGCGATGAGCGTCGCGGCCGGGCTGCTCTTTATGGTTTTAATATCCGGGATTCATCATGCCCGCTTTGTGGCAGACCGTACAGCCTGTGCCGAAAATCTTACTGCACTGGCCAGTGCGTTTTCTGGTTATGCTGCCGATGATGCCGGCATGTTGCCGCGCATCGCTACGCCTACGGACGACAACTGGTTGCCGCGCATCGATACTCCTGGTCAACCGCGATCGGCCAATGCGCATAGCAATCTGGCGAATTTAAGGCCATTATTGGTTCGTGGTGAATTTGCTACATGGAAGCGGCTGATTTGTCCGAGTTGCCAACTCCAGCATCTCCTTGGTCTTAGCACCAATCTGTCGCATGGATTGCCTACAGGCGATATCAGCTACTCTTATATTGACCAGCTTGCCCCGTATCATCATCATTGGGGGAGCACCGGTCATGTGGTCATTATGGCCGACTATAACCCGCTGTTTCAAGCCCAGGCCCGCCAAGTCTGCGAGACTTCCAACTCTTTTAATCATAACCAGCGAGGTGAAAATATCCTGAATGACGATGGCAGTGTGCGCTGGGTAACAACACCAGATGTTGGACCTAAGTACGATAATATCTGGACCGTGCAGGGAGATTCAACACCCCCATTCACGGGACGGGAAGAGCCTAAAAGCATCGATGATATTCTGGTAGTTCCATGACCAATTCCTGTTATTGACAGACTGCCAAAACATGGCTAGGCTGTGAAATTATGCCTAGAACTGCACGGGCTGCCAAAGGCGGCGTCATTTATCATGTTTCCAACCGCGGCAATGGTCGCGGCGTGGTCTTTCGTAAGCGGAAGGACTATGAGATGTTTATGGAAATATTGGTGGCCGGTCGGCAGCGGGCATCCATTGAAATCTTCGGATTCTGTTTGATGCCCACCCATTGGCATCTGGTGGTTCGTCCGCGACATGATGGCGATCTATCTACGTATCTTTCCTGGGTAACCAATACCCATGTCAAGCGTTATCGCGTGCGACATCCTCATGCCAGGGGGCGTTTGTATCAGGGGCGGTACAAAAGTTTTCCGGTGCAAAATGGACGGCCTTTCGTCAACCTGATGCGTTATGTGGAAAGCAATCCGCAACGAGCCAATCTGAAAAAAAGGGCGGAGAATTGGCCTTGGTCGAGCTTGGGATGCGATAAGAAAGTGGCATCCGCACTCCTGGATCCATGGCCTGCTGATCGTCCAAAACATTGGCGAAAGTTGGTCGGTAAATCGCTCAAAAAATACGACCGGGATGCTGTGGTGGCCAGCCTGAAGCGATCTCGACCCCTCGGCGAAGATCGCTGGGTGACAACGATGGCCAGGAAGATCGGGAGCCTGCAGACGCTACACCCCATTGGTCGTCCGCCCAAGCAGGCTTAAAAAGTAAAATAAAAAGGTAGCGGCTCAATCTGCGTGCGCCGTCTGTGAAACCTGCGTATTGCGCAGCCAGGTCGTATTCTCGGCCGGCAGACAGAACCAGGCCTGTGCCGGTATCATCGCACTCTACGCCGAGTATAATCGATTTACAAGGCGGACAATAACGGTGATCACACGCAGGCAGGTATGAATGACCAGCAGTAAGGAACCGGGCAAAAATAACTTCGCACTTTTCGGCTGGCCCTTTTGGCCTCCAGCTTCGTTGTTCGCTCGTTTCAGACCCGCTGCCGGGGTATGCGCCTCACTCGCGCCTCGCTGGCGGCCAAAATTTCTGCGCCGTAAAACACGAATTTATTTTTGTGCGGTCCCTAAAAATCGTTCAAACGTGCCAGATGTTCGAGTCCGAATGGTCCGCCGGGTGGGCATCTTCGTCGGTGCGGTTCTGTTTCTAGGATTGCTGCTGTTCGGAGCCAGTTGGCTTTTGAGCGTGGTGGGGACCGAGTCCACAGTGCGGTCGGCCAAGGGTCAGCAAAAGGAGCCAACAGTCGTACCGGCGCTGGCGCAAATTCCCTGGCACAATAATCCGTGTCGCCCAATACGCATGCAGCTATATACCGCCTCGTTACCGGGCTATTCGCCAAGAATGGCCGAGTCCTGGTGGTGGACGCAAGTGCATGTTGCCCCGGCAGGCAATCCATTGGTGTCTGGCTTGCTCAAAGCATTATGTCGCACCGATGCCCGTCGTCGTGTCCGGGGACTGCAACAATTTGCGGTCTGGATCAGACGTGTTCGCTGGAAGGCTTACCCGCCGATTCAACGAACTTTGTTGCCTGCCGTACTGCGTGCAGGGCACTACCGCACCGCCTTGCGCATGACTCGTTTAACGATTCTGCTGGATCCAGCCAATACCGGTTGGTTGCAATTCATGTTGGTGGTGCGAACGCAGGTTCTGCTTGCGGCCAAGCACCCCAACCGGGCACTGAATAATGCCCTGCGGCTGTACAATGTATGTACCATGCGCGATGTGCGCCAGGCCGTGGTATTGATCGCACAGTGTTTACAATCCGGTGCGATGGGTGGCGACGTTACGGCCAGGCATTTTGTAGCCGGGCAGATCCATGCACAGTACGTGCCACCGATGACTG
>JAJZNX010000190.1 GCA_021852275.1 Planctomycetota bacterium
CTCTTTGGAATTGCGGTTGTGGAACCGCAGCCGTTCGCAGGCCTCTTCAATGACGACCCGCCCCTTCGACCCTACCAGTTCGCAGGTTTCCAGCCCGTAGCCGCCGCCGGCATCATAACTGCCGGTCAGGTGACCGATGGCTCCGCTGGCAAACTGCACGTTCATCTGCACATTGGACCAGATATTTCGCCCCGGCCCCTTCTTGAAAAAAGCCTGCACTTTGGCAATGTCGCCGCCAAAATAACGCATCACATCAATGGAATGGGGATGCAACGCCCGCATATGAAAATGGGGGCTGCTTTCGTTGGGGTTGTTAATCCACATGGTCATTTTGATGATGTTGATTTCGCCCAATCGCCCTTCGGTTTGCCAATCCTTGGCTCGGCGGGCCGCCGGTGTAAAGCGATGATTCAGATTGACGGCATAGGGTAAATTCTTCGATTTGGCCAGCGCCACCATCTCCCGAGCCTTGGGTATTTCATTGGAAATGGGCTTTTCGCCCAGCACCGGCAAGCCGCCGGCCAGCAGTTCCATGGTGGCCTGATAATGATCGCCGCCATTTTCCTTGCCGGCCGTGGTCATGCTGACCGCATCAATTTTCACCCCGGACGAGAGCATCTCCTGAATGGAATTAAAACCCGGGCAGTTAAAATTTTTCGCCGCCGCATCCACCCGTTCCTTGATAATATCGCAAACGGCCACCAGCTTGACCGCTTTGTTATTTTGATAGCAACGGGCATGGGTATTGCCGATGCCGCCCATTCCAACCACCGCAACATTCAACATGAAAACTCCTTTGTGCCTGTAAAAACCGGCCGCGTGCATGCACATGGCCGACACCTGCAACCACAATGCAGGTGCCAAGTATTGTGCCATCCTCTGGTATACATCGCCAGCATAAATTGGGGAAAAATTTGCACTTTTTTTGGCCGCCCGCCTTCGCAAAGGCCGCTCGCACCATCGGCCATTTTTTACTTTTCAATGCTCCTTTCAATGCTCCTTGGCGTTGAGCGGTGCCGACTCTTTTCCAGCCGATGGATCCGCCGGTATCGGGGCCATACTCTCTGCCCCACATTTCCCACAACGCTACCGTCAATAGCAGCCAGTAGATAATGCCTGCCCAGCGAAGGGCTGCAGCCTGCACTCCCGGCAGGGTCGGCATGTGCAGTGCGGCAGGAGCCAAGATAGTTTGGCCAGTAGAGTTTTGGGATTCGGCTTTGAGCCTTCAGCGTTCGGCAGTTACCGGGCAGTACCCCGTCCTGATACAGGAATTAAAAGAGGCAGTGATTTGTTCATCCTGGCCAGGTCCAGCGGGGCATCCGGGCGGGCCTGAGGCAGGTGCACCCGACCAAAAGGCACAAGCAGTTTGCGCCGCCGGCACTCGTAGAAGGTCTTTGCGCAAAGGTGCAAGGCCCTGGTTTGGGAATGGAGTTGCATTTTACAGTTCGGAAGATAGAAGGCGTCGGAAATTTCCCGCTCCCTGGCTGGAACCCGCCTTTAAGTCGGTGCGCCATGGTCAAAGACGTTATGTTAATGTCGGGCTTCTTGCGAAAATACGACGGATATTGGCGCACTGCGTATTGGTTGTAACCCGCAGCAGAAAAGTTTTACCTATTTGGATACGAGATGTCCAAATATATTTTCGTAAATAGGCACCTATGTTGTGCGGGCAGGTGGCTGCGGAAATGTTATAATGCCAAAGCACTGGATCAGCGGAGTTGGCGTCCATGGCCTGGCAACGGTACATAAAGCGGGCATTAGGCATCGTGGTGGTGCTGGCTTTATTTCTGACGCTGGACAACATCTGGCAAATGTGGGTAGAGCGGCGTATTCCTATTGGATATGCAACGACGCGCGTCACAGGGCCACTGCGCCCGGATGGCACGGTTAATTACCGTCTGGCTCTGGATGCCATTGAGTTCCGGGGCGTTACCCCCGCCAACAACGCGGTTATTCCGCTGCTGCATGCGTTGGGAACGGGAAGAGAGGTGCTTGGTGTGGCGGCGAATCGTCGCTCGGCGCTGCGGCGGCTGGGGATGAAACCGCTGGCGGCGAAGGCCACGCGCTTCGTCAACTGTTGGAACTTTTCTAAGGAGGTGCTCTCCGGAACAGCCGCGCCGGCGCAACGCCGTGTCATCAGAAACCGGATGGAGCAGCACAGTTGGCCGCCCGACGCTGTACAGCGTATGCCCTGGCGGCCGGTGGATCACCCGCATGCAGCAGAATGGATTAAATTGAACCGGCGGGCGATGTATTGGGCGCTGATTGCCAGTACCAGATCGCAGTATGCCATGCCGGTGGCCCTGCCGAGCCGCGATCCAGATATTGGAGACAGAAATCTGCTGACGTCCGGCCTCATGCCGTGGCTGGCGGAATACCGCGAGCTTGGTTCGCTGATGGTGGCACGTGCGATGGAAGACCTGGGCCAACATCATGTGGCGGCGTGCGAGCATATACTGCTGGCGCTGCATCGCCTGGCGCGGCTTGAGGCATGCGATCCGCGGTTGATAGCCCGCCTGGTGGCAATGTCGGTTGATGCGTTAGCCCAGCGGGGAGACCAGGCAGTGGCGGCGGATGGTCGGTTGACGCGGGCGCAGGCCCAGGCTTATCACAAAGCACTGGCGGCACTTCCGCCATTTCCATCTCTGGCGGCGGCCATTAACCTTGGCTGGCGGTTTGACCAGCTTGATATGGTTGCCGCTTTCGCCTCCGGCCGAGCGCCACAGGTGGTACCGCAAATCGAAATTACACCAGCGATCCGCATCGGCGTGCCTATCAATTACGGTCGCATCGCCCGGCGTATAAACCACTGGTGTGACCGCATGGTCAAGGCCCTTGATCGTCCGACGTATCTTGCGCAGGCGGCAGCCGTCACCAGGATCGTGCGAAGCGGCCGGAAGTTGCAATCCAATTTCACCCTTTCGCCGACGGTAGCGATCGCTGATGAACTGCTTCGTGGGTACGACTCTGTGTTTCTGGATTTGGCGGGGCTGGCCGGTCGCCACACCGTGCAAAGCCGCATTACGACTGTGGCTCTGGCCTTGGCGGCGTACCATGCCAGGCACGGCACGTATCCGCGAAAGCTTTTGCGCCTTGTGCCAAAAGCTTTAAGCCATGTGCCACGGGATCCTTTTACCGGCAAGGCTATCGGCTATCGCCGAGAAGGCAACGGTTATCTGCTTTGGAGTATAGGCCCGCCACCCACGTGGCACGGCGTTTGGAGTATCGCTCCGCCGCCCACGTGGCACGGCGCGAAGCGACGCCCCATCCGGTTTATCGTTGGGGAGACAGGCACATCCTCCAAACCCAAGGGCAGCGGCAGCCTGGAGGGCCACAACAAGAATGATGTTGAACCACGGCCCGTTAGCGATGGACTAGCACGTTAAAGGGGGTTGTCAGCCACGCCGATATGGCGGGTGTGGCTGGAAAAATAATTCATGGATGGGGGTGAACCGGAAGAAAGCTATGCCATAACACCGGGACGCACGATTTACCCGCTACCGGCAACTTGACCGCCGGTAAGCATATTCAGCCGGGTTTGCTGATGGAGTTGGGAGGTAAGGTCCTGCGGGCCGACACCTTTCCACCAATGAATGGGGTAACGCCGGCGGGCCTGGGGTGGCGGCCACGTGGATACCAGACGCCGCACAAACGCCCGATAGGCCTTATCCAGCGTGCTGATTTTTTGCGTCAGGTAAGCTCGCATGAAAACAGGCCCGGCCCGCTGGTTCCAGCGCACCGTACCCGCGGCAATATCCTGCGCGGTCAGGCCGGCCTGCCGCAGCAAACGCGTCAAGCGACCCCGCCGCGCCGCCTCCAGCAAACGCAGCAGCCGCATACGGTAGCGGCTGTGTTCCAAAAACAGGGACAGCGACCATATCTGACCATAATAGGTGGCAATGCGCTGCGGGCCGCGCGTCACCACATAACCTGCCTGGGTGGTGATGACTTTTTTCAGCGGCCACAACTGGCGGGCTGCGGCGGCCTGCTTCAGCGCATGCCACCGTGGATAATTGAGCCATGGTTCAAACACCGGTTGGCCATCATGCCAGGCAATGGCCTCATTTTGCGACGCCAAACCTTCATCCAGCCAGGCCGGCAAATGATCCTTCAACGAAGCATAGCTGAACTGGTGCCAGGCTTCGTGCGCCGCCACCGAAAACATTTCCCACCGGTCCAGACGGTACAGGGCAAAAATGCGCTTCCGGGTATAGCCACCCGCGATAATTCGCAGATAAATTGGGGCCAGCACCGGATGCGCCCGGCGCGTGTACATTGCCCATTGGGTTCTATTGGCAAATACGTATCCGCGCAGCGGCAGCGCCGGCGTCGCCCCCGGCACCAGACGCTTAAAGCGGGCGTAATCCGCCTCCAGTACCTCTCCCAGCATCCTCCGCTCACGGGTATTGTGGATGGAGGTGAAAATAGCGTAATGGGCGGTCCGAATCAGTGATAAATGGGTTAAGGCTTGGGCCGCCTGCTGCCGCGCCCAATAGCCGCTGCAACCCGCCAGCGTGCCGGCTGTAAGCAGCATGGCCACGACCAACGACATCCGGCATCCATTCCACACATCACAATCCAGCTTGGGTCGCATAGTTTCCTCATGGTCCTTCCGCCAGGTCAAACCCTGGGTCCAGATTGTAGAGCACATCCATCGACTTGGCACGCCTTGCACAAGCCACGCTGCAACTTGGTAAAGCCAGAGCCGTTTGGCCCGGTAAGACGGTCAAGCGTGAACCGGCCATGGGGATGCGGTTCTCCTTGATGACCGCGAGATTTAATTTACGGAGTATTGCAGTATGCACAGTATGTCAGGACAAAAGATGGTGGTGGTGTTGGCGGCGGTTATAGGATTATGGGCGGTTGGTTCCATAAGCCAGGCGGCGGTAAATGAGGCCCGTACAGGCAGCATTACAGGGAAAGTGGTGGATAGCCAGGGCCACGCGGTGGCCGGCGCTATCGTCCGGCTGATCAAAATACCCCATAATGTGAGCCGGCATAAACCACTGGGTCGCGTACTCAAAGACATCCAGCCCGGCCAGACCATCTGGGCCGTTACCGGCATCACACGCACCGCCGACGACGGCACCTTCACCGTCAATAACGCACCTGCAGGCAGGTATCGCATTCTGGCCATGTTGCGCGGGGTGGGTATGGGCAGGCTGCGCAAGACCATTCACGTTTCCAGCGGGGAATCAACCGATACCGGCACCATTGTTTTGCGCCGTGGGCGACGGGGGAAGCATTAAGGGACCAAAACCGCGAGGCGAGGGTTGTACCGGGCGGTGGCCAAAGCAGGGAGAGTGGATTTTCCCCGGGTTTTCATAACCGCACTGTGCGGTTATAAAACCCGTTTGGGGAAATGGCCATGGTTCAGAGTTGCGTAATATTTGATTTTGACGGCGTCATCGCCGATACCGAAGCCCAGCACCTTATCGCCTACAATGAAGCCCTGCTGCGCCTCGCCGACAAGCTCGGCACTCGCGTGCGCATCGCCCCCGCCTCTTATTACCAGCGTTACATCGCCTTTGGCAATCGCGATGGCTTTGCCTGTATCTTAAGCGATGCGCAGGTTCAGGTTTCGCCACCGCTGCTGGAAGAGCTTTGCCGCGTTAAAGACCATATCATGGACACCGAGCTTTCCCAGATCAGCGCCCCGCTGGCCGGCGTCACCAGTACCCTGGCCAGTCTCACCGAGTGGCACGTGCCGTTGGCGATATGTTCCGGAGCCAGACGGGTGGAAATTCTCCGCATTCTGACGGCTTTTCATCTACAAGACCTTTTTCAGGCCATCGTGGCCATTGAAGATGTCCGCCATGGCAAGCCCGATCCCGAAGGATACCAGCAGGCCTTTGACACCCTGCAATTGCCAGCCAATGACGAATTGGATAAAGCGCGCAGCCTGGTGATTGAAGATACCGCCGGCGGTGCCGCAGCCGCCCACGATGCCGGCCTGCGCGTCCTCGGCCTGGCCACCTCCAGCCCGCTGGAAAAGGTAAAAACCTGGGCGGATTTTGCCCTGCCCGATTTGAGCCATCTGCAACCCGGACAATTGCGGCTCTGGCTGCAACTGTAGACGAAACCTCCTGCGTTCCGCCGCTATGGCCCCGCGAATTGACCGATCTCCACCTCCCCATTGAATGCCACGCTGCCGCCGGCATCAACCGTGCATGCACGTGGGCGCAATCACCGCCGCCATTCTTCCGGTGCGGCCGGACTCCCGCCGATGCGAAAAAAATTCCTCTTTATCGCGATACGTACAATAATCGCCGGAATCAATTTGCGCCACCCCGCGCCGGGCCAGTTGCCGCCGCACCGCCAGGTTCAGGTCCACGCGATCCTGGCGGCCGGAATCGTGCACAATCGCTTCCGCCAGATCCGCCCGCAGCAAGGCCGTGGTCACATCGCTGTTCACCATAAAAAAGTCCCGCCCTATCGCCGGCCCAATGGCGGCAATCACTTCCCCCGGTTTAATGCCCATCTGCTCCAGTTTGTCCATCGTGCTTGCGACCACATTGCCCGCCACCCCGCGCCAGCCGGCATGCACCGCCGCCACCACCCGTCCGTGTTCTGCCGCCAGCAGTATCGGCACACAATCGGCAATACGTATGGTGGCGACCACGTTGGGCCGGCAGCATATAATGGCATCGACGGCCAGGGTGCCTTGAAAATCCGGTGGAATATCCGGGGCGGCGGTGTCGCCAGGCGAATGCGGTTGGCCCCCGGATGGCTCCTCCAATACCGCCACGCCGCACCCATGCACCTGCTGCACCCACGCCCGCACCGCCACAGACAGACCCACGCCGGCCAGCAGCCGGCGATAATTTTCGCTGATGTTGGCGGCGTTATCCTGGCAGTCCCTCTCCATCGGGTTGCCGAGGTTCAGCGAATCAAACGGCGGGGAAGAAATACCACCGATACGGGTAGAAAATGCGTGCTTCACACCCATTTCCAAAAGCCGGGGTGACTGGTAAACCACCACGCCGTTGGAACATGTACAGCGGATAAGCATGGCGGAGGAAGCCTCAACAGGTGGTAAAGGGACTGACCTTCCGCGACGATTGGGGCCAGGCCGTCCGTCGGTCCGCACCGAATCAGGACGGTTTCTCGCCATGCGGTACCAGGTTCAGCGATGCGGAATTCATACAGTACCGGCGATGCGTGGGCGCTGGACCATCATCAAATACGTGCCCCAGATGAGCCGCGCACCGGGCGCAGCGCACTTCCGTACGCACCATCCCGTGGGCATCATCCACATGCTCCGTCACCGCCGCGGCCGCGATGGGGGCGTAGAAACTCGGCCACCCCGTGCCCGAATCAAACTTGGTCTCGGAGGCAAATAAATCCTGCCCGCAGCACGCACAGCGGTACATTCCCGGGGTCTTGGTGTTCCAGTATTTGCCCGTGAAAGGACTTTCAGTCCCGGCCTCGCGGGCGATGCGATATTGTTCCGGGGTAAGAAGCGCCCGCCACTGGGCTTCGCTGCGGCTTTGCCAATGGGTGCGGCCGCACGAAGATGACGCATCGGTCTTGCATGCGGATGCCGCGACCTGCGGCTTAGGATCAACGTTCATCGGCTAAACTCCTTTTAAGATGCCCTCATTAAACCTGCTTGGCCGTAATGGGTGCCTCGACCTGGCCGGGCTTTTTTCCATTTCCCAGATGACATGAATGCCTGATGCCGCGCAGTTCAAAATAACGCTGGTGATACTCTTCGGCCCGATAGAATCTCGCGGCCGGCTCAATGGCGGTCACCACCGCCGATGCGTACTGCCCGCTGACTTCACGACGTTGCTTTTCCGCTTCCGCCAGTCCTTTTTGTTCCGCGTTGTGATAAAACACCACGCTGCGGTACTGCGTGCCGTGGTCCGGCCCCTGAGAATTCAGCGTGGTCGGATCGTGATTTTCAAAAAATACCTCCAAAAGCTGCTGGTAACTTATCTGCCTCGGATCGTAAAGCACCTGCACCACTTCGGCATGGCCGGTGCGGCCCGTACACACCTCGCCATAGGTGGGCTTTTCCAAATGGCCCCCTTCGTAACCGCAGGCCACATCAACCACCCCCGGCACCTGCCGAAAGGTAGCCTCCACCCCCCAAAAGCAGCCCGCCCCAAAATCAGCCCGTTCTAACTCGGCCATGGTAAAAACTCCACGGTGCAACACCTGTGCCATAGCGCCGAGCAACTGGCGTGCCGGTGCTACATCTCTGCCAGAATGATAGCATGCACCGGCGGAGAAATCCTGATGGGGTATCGCACTTACGCGTTACGGAGCTTCGGCAGGAGATTGACATATTCCCCGGCCCCGGTTATTTTACTTAAGCCTCGCCGAGAGGCGGTCGGACCACGGACCAGAATAGTGGGAGCTTTAAGGACGCAACTTGCGTCAGGCGAAATGGACTGCCCATACCCGCTAAGCCTTTGGCGGGGCATGTGCCCCGCATTGGAACACCTTCAACCGTTCCGGTGCGATGGTCGGATTGTTCCGGCAGTCTATATGCGGGACTTTCTCCCGGGCCTGTGGGCATTGCTGCAAAATCCTTAACGCAAAATACCCGTTTCCGGCTGATACTGTGCCCCGGTGGCATGAATTGGCCGGGCGGCATACAGGAGTGCATCATGGCCGAAAAGTTGCGCGGAAAGCGGTACAAAGAAAATGCCAAACTGCTGCCTCAACAGCCGGTAACCGTTGAACAGGCGCTGCCGATATTAAAGCAGTTCAAGAAAACCAAGTTCGATGAAACCGTGAATATCGTCGTGCATCTGGGCATTGACCCCAAACAGGCGGATCAAATGGTTCGCGGTTCGGTCAGCCTGCCCAAGGGCATCGGCAAAACCCGCCGCGTTATCGCTTTTGTGCAGGGCAACAATGTGGCTGCAGCCACCGCCGCCGGTGCCGTTGATGCCGGAGCCGATGATCTAATTAAGAAAGTCAACGACGGCTGGATGGAATTTGATGTGGCCATTGCCACGCCAGACCTGATGTCCAAAGTCAGCCGCCTGGGTAAGGTACTTGGCCCGCAGGGTAAAATGCCCAGCCCCAAGGCCGGCACGGTAACTTCGGATGTCGCCACCGCCGTCCGCGAATATACCGCCGGCAAAGTGGAATTCCGCAACGATGCGGGCGGCAACGTGCATGCGGTGGTGGGCAAAGTGAGCTTTAACGACGCAGATCTGGCAGCCAATGTGCATGCGTTTTTAAATACCATCCGCCGGCTTAAACCACCGACGGCTAAGGGTCAATATGTCCGCAAAGTCACTTTGCACAGCACCATGAGCCCGGGTTTGCACCTGGATGTGGCGCATCTGAATGTGGAAGACACTGCGGAACAACAAGCCTGAATCGGCTAACGTACCATGCCCGTAGCGGGCCTTACTTTGAGGTAAACCATGAGCAAACGTGTAAAAAACCTGATAACCGCAGAACTGGAAAAGCGCCTGCGCGGCAGCGATAGCGTGGTGATTGTAGATTATGTGGGCATCAGTGCCACAGACACCAACAACCTGCGCAGTAAATTGCGGGCCAAACAGGTGCGCATGACCGTTATCCCCAACACGGTTGGCAGCAAGGCCTTGGATAATGTCGGCCTTAAAGGGGCCAGTGGTCTGTTGATCGGCACCAACGCCTTGATCTACGGCGGCGAATCCATCGTCGATACGGTCAAGGAAATAGTCGCCCAGGCCAAGGATATCCAGAAGCTCACCATCAAGGGTTCGGTGGTGGAAGGACAATTGCTGGATAAAAAAGCCACCGAAGCCCTGGCCAAGATGCCCAATCGCCGCGAACTTCTGGGGTTGATCACCAGCCAGATTTCCGGGCCGGGGCGAACCCTGGCCGGGCAACTCGCCGGACCGGGCCGCAAGATTGCCGGCCAGATCAAGGCGGTGGCGGAGAAAAAGGAAAAGGAAGCCCCGGCCGCGGCTTAAATGGCGGACCGAATTTTAATGTTGCGATTTGTTTTTCGCTGGTCATGAGCCTGCCTGGAGCAGTTAAAACGGGGCGTGTTGCCCTGGCTGGTGGTCGCGAGCAGATAAGGAAAGGTTTTTACCATGGCAGAATTCGCTGCTGAAATCGTTGAACTTGGCGACAAAATCGTCGCCCTCTCGCTGCTGCAGGCCCGTGCGCTAAGCGAGTACCTCAAGGAAAAGCACGGTATTGAGGCCGCCGCCGGTGGTGTCATGATGGCCGCACCCGCCGCCGGAGCCGGTGCTGCCGGTGGTGCTGCACCCGCCGCCGCCGAGAAAACCACGTTTGACGTGATTCTCAAGAACGCCGGCGAAAAGAAAATTCAGGTAATTAAAGTGGTACGTACCGCCACCAGCCTGGGCCTGAAAGAAGCCAAGGACTTGGTGGAGGCCGCTCCCAAGACCATTAAAACCGGTGTAGAAAAGGCCGAGGCTGAAAAGCTCAAGAAAGAGCTGGAAGCCGAAGGCGCAACCGTCGAACTCCAGTAACCACCAACGCCTTGGACTTGGTGGTTTCAGGCAATTGATGCAAACCCCTGGCGGGGCCGCTGCTTAGCAGCGCCCCGCCTTTTTTTTCGCCAGACTCAAGCAGGCTGGAAACTGCGCAAAAATAAATTCGTGTTTTACGGCGCAAAAATTTTGGACCGCTTACTACTGATCGCTTCACACCCCGTTAAGGCATGGACGCCGAAATCCCGATGGCTTTTTCCCTAACGCATCGGGA
>JAJZNX010000105.1 GCA_021852275.1 Planctomycetota bacterium
AGGTCCTATTGAACAACTGGACCATGCCGCGTTACGGGATTACCGACGACTCTGCCAACGCTGTGATCAGGGCGGCAAGGTTTTGGTGCCGGATCGGGAAGCTTTTTATGGCCGGCCGTTGCCTGCTATTCTCGTGCGCCCTCATGCCGCCGATAGCCGCACTCGCCGTAGCTTCGGCGTGCAGGCCACAGTTGGCCTGTTTAACTGGGACACCCACCCGCGGGCCATGAGTGTGGCGCTGGATACCTGGTGCCGCAAAGGCTCTAAACTTCGCGTGCAGGACTTCTGGACCAGTCGCCCGGTGAAGGTTGATAACGGTCTGCTGACCGCCAACATACTGCCCCGCCACCATCTGCTTGTGGATATTATGTAAATAAAGGGAACCGATGCCTCGTACCATAGTCACCCATTGGCAACACGCCCCCACCGGAGCCGCCGGCATCTGTGAAGCCCATTGCCGGTACCCCGGTGTGCCGGTGGCCATAGACATGCAAAAACAGGTCGGCCGCAACCGTATCATCTATAATGGTCCCGCTGCGGTATGGTCTGAAGGCTTGCCCATGGGTAATGGTGATTTAGCCGCCATGGCTTTTCAACCAGCCGGCTCCCTGTGCTGGGGACTTACCAAATCAGATGTTCGTGATCTGCGACATCCGGTGGTTCCCTGGTGCGATCATCCCACCATGCGTCGTATCTTTGAAAAGGAACACAACCATTTACTCACCGATCAGATCAACGAAGAAGAATGGGATTTTCGCACCTATTTTCCCTGCTTTCTCCCCGCGGGAGGCCTATGGCTTAGCGCCCTGCAAGAAGGCCAACTGGCCGTTCAACGTCAGGTGCTGGATTTATACCAGGCCCAGCACAACATGGAGTTGGCTGGTGGCGGCCAGGTTACCAGCTTCGTTTATGCCGATGGCAATGTACTCGTCGTTCGGCTGACCGGCATGAAAGGGATGCAACTGCGTTTGCGATTCGGCCCCGAGGCCATTGAGCCAGGCCGCGCCGGTGATCCTGATTCTCCCGCGGCTCAATTGATCCGCAAGGAAATTTTCCGCCGTCAATTACGTCAGTGGCAACCCGATCAGGGGCAATTACAGGTGGACTATGCCGATGGTCATCGTACACTTCTGATGCTGCAAATTCGCGGAGCCACGCTTGACTATCGTGCATCCGACGCCGATGAGGCCACCGTGCATCTGCAGGCCGACACCGTAGACATTCTGATGACCATTGCCACATCACGCCAAGGTGCATTTTTGCAGCGCCGCGCCTCGCTCCTGCTGGAAACCGCGTGGCAGCGCAACGTGGACCGGTTGCTTGCCGATCATCACACCTGCTGGCATGAACGCTGGAGCCGATCCGCAGTACAACTGCCCCAACGCATTTTGGAAAGCCTTTGGTGCTACGCCATTTACACTATGGCCTCGAGCAGTCGAGCCGCGTATCCAGCCCCGCTCATGTCCGCCTGGTATTTACGCCTGGATCAACCCTACGGCGGAGATTTTCACAACAACATCAATTCGCAGATGTGCTATTGGCCCCTTGCCGCGGCCAACCATGCAGATATCATGGAACCTTTTCTCAAGCATTTCTGGTCGGTCATGCCGGAAATGGAAATGGAGACCAGGCGTGTCTGGAATCTACCCGGCATCAAGGTGCCCTTTGCCAGCATTGGTCGAGGTATCGATCATTGGGGCGTTGGATACTGGCGATACGAGCTTTTTGTTTCAGCATGGCTCGCCCAGATCGCCTGGTGGCATTATGAATTCACCGGTGATCGCAAGATGCTTGTGCAATTCGGTTGGCCGCTGATTCAGGCTGTGGCTGAATTTTACCTGGCCTATCTCGATGCCGATCCGGCTACCGGCAAACTTTCGCTGCCACTGACCAAGCTCTGCGAAGACACCATGTTCAACGTAGTTCCCGCGCAACGGCTGGTCCGTGATGCCAGCCTGGACCTGACCGCTGTCCACAGTCATCTGCGTGATGCTGCACAGGCGGCTGAGGTAGTCGGCCAACCCCATGAGGCCGCCCGTTACCGCGCTACCATCGACAAACTCAATCCGCTGCCGATTACCGACGGCCAATTTTCCATCGCGCCCGGAATGGCCATGGACGTACCTGTTTCCCATCCTTATCAGTTAGCGGCTATTTATCCGGCCGGCCTTGTAACCCAGCTTGGACCTGCCTCTTTGTTGCCTGTTGCACAGCGCACCATGGCTCACGTGTGGCGATGCTCGTCGCGGGTCAGCATCGGTCAGCCCGATACCGAACGGCTGCGCTGGAATGATGATCTCTCTATGGGTTGGATCGGCACGGCCAGAGCCTGGATGGGTGATGGAGATGGCGCTCTTGATGCCTTGCTTAATGGATGGGTCACCAGCACACTTAAAACCAACGGCTTTTTAGCCGAGCAAGCACGCCAGCCGGGCGAACGCTCCACCATGGGCTGGATGCAGAATCAGCTTTGCGGACTTGCCAACGGCATCAATGAAATGCTCCTGCAAAGTCATTCCGGTATCATCCAGATTTTTCCCGCATTACCTTCCACCTGGACCGATGTCGGCTTTGTACACCTGCTGGCCAGGCCTGGCGTACGAGTATCCGCGCGGCGCTGCGGTGGTAAAACTCAATGGGTGGTGCTTTCCGCGGAAAATAATGCGGCGGTATGCCTCCGCAACCCCTGGCCGGGGCAAAGAGTTGATTCGCTGGCCGTGGTAGACACGTGCTATCCAGACCGGCTAATGCCCATCGTCTGCAACGATGCCGGGCATCTGCTGCTGACCCTGCTGCCACATCAGCCGCTGATGGTAGTGCCCAAGGAACACCTTCCCATCGAAACTATCATTGAGGCTCCAGAGGATGATGGAACCGCTCCCTGGTCCTTTACCGGACCGATCCCGCTGCGTCCCGGCGATCCACCGCCGGACGGCACCTGGACGAGCTGGTGGGGCAAGCCGTAAGACCACCGGCATGGCTCAAAACTGAGCCATGACAAAGTGAAGTCAGGCCTTTACTTGTCGCCGAACACTGGAAGCCTGTCGTTTACAATACTGCA
The DNA here is from genome assembly GCA_021852275.1 of Planctomycetota bacterium. Lineage (GTDB taxonomy): Bacteria > Planctomycetota > Phycisphaerae > WQYP01 > WQYP01 > JABEVA01. The sequence goes on from JAJZNX010000105.1 coordinate 3,062, forward strand.
CCGTTCATGAAAGCGAGTATACTTTTATGCCATCAACACAGCCCCAACCTGCCCTCCACCCCGCCTTAACCCCACAAAGCTTCAGCGATCTCCGCTATGGCATGATTGTTCATTATGGCCTTTACAGCCTGCTGGGGCGAGGCGAATGGGCCCTCAACCGTGAACGAATCAACCTGGAGGAGTATCGCTCCCTGATGGCGAAGTTCACCGCCAAAAATTTTGACGCCGAGGGGCTCTGCAAACTGGCCGTAGCCGCAGGCATGCGTTATCTGGTATTCACCACCATGCACATCGACGGCTTTCGATTGTACAACACGGCCCATAGCCCCTTCACATCGATGCACGCGGCCTGTCATCGAGATTTAACCGCCGAGGTTATTGCTGCCGCCCGCCGCCACGGCCTCTACATCGGCTTGTACCACAGTCTCACCAATCTGATGGATCAACCCGATGGTGCAGACGCTCTGGAAAATCCCGCCGCCTACCGCACCTTCATCGCCCGCACCCATCAGCGCCTGGAAGAACTGGTGCGGTGCTACACTCCCATAGATATCCTCTGGTACGATGGATGGTGGCCCTTCAACGACCGGGGCTGGCAAGCCCAGACCATGAATGCTTTGGTTCGATCCATCCAGCCCCACCTCATCGTCAACGGCCGCAATGGCCTGCCCGGTGACTTTTCCACACCGGAAGGCCATTTGTCGGCACCCCGTCCGTGGCGGCCATGGGAGGCCTGCATGACCCTCAACAACAGTTGGGGCTACCATCAGGGCGACCATGAATGGAAGACGCCCGGCCAGGTTGTGGACATGCTCGCCACTGTTGCTGCCGATCACGGCAATCTCCTGTTAAACGTCGGACCGCGCGGTGACGGCTCTATTCCCCAGTCAACCATTGAAGTCCTGGAAACAGTTGGTCAATGGCTTGAGCGTTGCGGCGAATGCATCTTTCATACGGACCGGTTTACCTACGGCCTGAGGGAGCGCGGCGACCACCGCGGAGATTGGCATCATCATGGCCCCATGACTGCCCGCGGCAATACCCTTTATCTGCTGCTGCGCCGGTGGCCAGGACGAGAAATGGCCCTTGGCGGCTTGCAATGCCGCGTGCTCAAGGCCACCCTGCTGGGCATACCTGACTCTGCCAAAGCTGGGCCTCTCAATATAATTCAAACCGCCGACCGTCTGGCAATTCGTGGTTTGACCGACAATCCACCCGATCCGGTCTGTACGGTACTCGCTTTGGAATGTAACCATCCACCGGTGCTGAATTTAACCGGTGGCATGCGGGTGCCGCGTGTACCGCATCCCCCGTACGATCCGTGTCCGTCCGATTTGGCCCATAGCTGAAATGATTCCAACACAAAAAAGGAGCCTTCCATGTCTACGTCAATTACCACCCCGATGCATCGCCCGGCGCAATGGCCTACACGTGCATCAGTCGCCATCATCCTGGTGCTGCTGTATGCTTTTACCATGACCAGCCCCTGCAAGGCTGCGGGAATTCTGGTGCATAGTGGCCAAAAAATTGCCTTTCTCGGCGATTCTATCACCCAGTTTGGCTGGGATCAGCGCAGCGGCTATGTACGGCTGGTCATACTTGGCCTGAAGGTCAACGGCATTCATGCCAAGGCCATTCCAGCCGGCGTCAGCGGAAACACATCCAACGATATGATCTCACGATTGCAAACTGATGTGCTTAATAAAAAGCCCGATTGGATGCTGGTAAGCTGCGGCGTCAATGATGTCTGGCATATCCCCGGCGGAGTTTCTCTTCCCCTTTTCAAAAAGAACATGACCGCCATCGTCAGGCGGGCTGAGAACCGCGGGATCAAAGTTATGATTCTCACCGCCACCATGATTGGAGAAAACGCCAACAATCCATTTAACCAAAAGCTGGTCGCCTATAACGCTTTTCTTCGGCGACTCGCGGCACGCCATCATTGCCTGCTGGCCGACGTCGGTGCAGACATGCGAAATCAAGTGAAAAAGGAAATTGCCAAAGGACGCCAACCCGGGTGCCTGCTCACTGTGGATGGCGTCCATCCCAACCCGCGAGGGAATATGATGATGGCCGCGGACATACTCCGGGCCTTTGGCTGCAACCATACCCAGTTGTCCACAGCTCGCCGCGCCTGGCTCAACGTTCCCTGGAAACTATCCGTCGTGTATCAGGTACGTGTAACCCGACAGCTTACCTTGCGCCAATTCTTACAGCTTCAAAAGCAGGGGCAGAACAATACCTCCGCAGCCATCTGGGATCAGGTTCAATCCTGGTTTGACAACCATCTTAACACCATGCCCGCCGTGCAGCGATTTGCCAGGCAGATTCAGGCGCAATTTAACCTCTATATCAACCACAAGCTTGCATCTGGTGGAAAAAGATAATCACAGAAGACCGGCATCGTTCACCTTGTGCAGATACAGAATGCTCATCGCACCTGTTTGCCGGTTGATTGAGGCACCCAAGCCCAATCCATTTAGACTTGTATTATTTCCGGACTTGGTGCCCGTGAATCATGGCTTACATGGAACTACGTTTGCCGCCCGCCAACAAACCCGCCATCGCCCGATACATGGTCCCGCTGACTTTGGCGGAAGGCGCTTTCCATAATTCCTCATTGAACAGTTCCAGTGAAAAATAACCAGTGTACCCCAAGCGTTCAATTCGCCTGACTATTCCTTTTACATCCAGACAACCCTGCCCGCTGCCTGGCAGCACACGATCAGCATTGCAGTTACTGTGCTCGCCCGGTTTGGGACGCATATCATTGATATGGACGTGCTTGAAAAGCGGCACACTGACTTGATCGATATCTTCCAGCTTGCTGCTGGTGCAATGGTAATGCGCTGTATCAAACACGACACCCACACGCGAGTTCCGCGCCGCCTGTGCTACACGCACCGCAGAGCGCAGGCTTTTAACCACTGGCGACCAGTTGAATTCCACCGCCAGCGCCACTGATTCCGGAAAGCGCTCGGCAGTTTCGCCCATGACCTTACCAATGGTATCCAGAGCCGCCAGGGAATTTTGCTCCGGGCCGTCTGTGCCCACCACCAGCACCCCCCCGCCAAGCTCCGCCAGCAATCGGGCATTGGCCACCAGCAGCTTGTGATTCTCGCGCTGCCGTCCAGCGTCGCTGAAACATTCAATGGGACATTCAAATCCGCCGATACAGCGAAGTTGCAGGCCCTCCAGCAACTGGCCTAACTCACCGATCCGCCGGCCCTGTTTGATCCATTGCCTGGCTTGACCAAGCTGCAATTCCACCCGGCGGAACCCTGCCGCGGAATAGGCTGCAAGTTTTTCTTCTAACGTCTTGTCCGGTGCGGTGGAAACGCTGGCAACTGCTATCTGGGATAATTTCATGTGAACCTCTATAACTTGGCCTTTTCTATTTTCCGCAGCTTCGGCCGTGGCTGCTTTGCGCTCTCCCGCATCGTGTCATCTCCGGTCACCCGTGCAGCCCATATCCAGCCATTGCCGGGCTATTTCCAAATCTTCCAAAGCCTCTGCAGCCGCAGCCAGCGGCGTAGATTCCTGTCGCACCGCCGCCAGAAAATTTATAGCCTGTTGCCGCATGGCGTCAATCCACGGCAATTGCGGTTCCACAGTGGTTGGTTCCTTGCTGCTGCCTGGATCGCTGTAAGCCCAGACTTTTCCCGGCCGGTTCACCGTCAACGGTGCCGGTAATTCTATTCGTATCCAGCCCCGTTCAAAGCAGACCAATGCCTGCTCCTGCCACGCTATAGTATTGTGGTAGCAGTCCATTTCAATCATCGCCGTCACGCCTGAAACACTTTTCGCCGCTAACAGTACTCCACCCGGGTCCACCCAGGATACCCGGTAGCTTTCTCCCAGGAGATGCCGCAATAAGTTCACCTGATGAATATAATAATTCACAAACTTGGTGTACCGTTGAAATTCTTCCACACTCATGTCTGCCGGGGCCGCATCGGGTGGTATTACCGGATACGGCTCGGTGCTTTGCAGCACACCGGCAAATCCACCGGCGATCCAGTCACCCGGTGGCATCGTGATGCGTACGTAACGCAGCGATCCCATTGCACCCGCAGCTTTCCAAGCTTCAATCTGGCGTCGGGCCCACATCACCGCCGGATCACTGCGTTTGTGATACCCCACATACCACCGCCCGCCCGCCACCCGAATTTTGTCCAGCAATTGCCGTCCAACAGGCAACGATCCCGCCATCGGCTTTTCCGTCATCACTGGCAGGCCGGAGGCCAGCACCTTCGGCAAGATAGAACCATGGTGGGTAAAAGGCCCGATACATACCAGTGCATCAAGATTTTCCCGTTCCCGCTCCAGTAGATCATCAAGATGCCGGTACACGCTTGGCACGCCATACCGCCGCCCCACGGCACTGCCCAGACCCGGCCGCAATTCTGCCAACGCTACCACCCGGCAACCATCCAGCGAAGCATAATGGCGCAGGTGAGCGGCCTGCCCCATCATACCCGCACCAATAAATCCTAGACGTATAGGTACTTCAGATGAGGTTGGCATAAAACCTGTCTCCTTCAATTCACCGTCCAGACCCTCCACGGTACCAGACGCTGCTCTAAACAACCAGCCCTGCACACGGTACCGCTAAAATGCCCACCAGCTTAAATAGCGGCTTTCCATGCGTTCGCCTGTTAGTGGTACCGGCCATCGCCAAGAACCACATACGATCCCACCCAATACGGGTCGGCACTGGTGTTGTGTTACGGCAACGGACGACCGCCCAAATTCCGCTGATTGGCGTCCACCGCGCTGCGGATGTTTCCCACCATAGTTCCCACGTTAAAAGGTCCCCGCCGCGGACCATAATAATCCGGATTGTCAGCGTAATATATCTCCAGAAGCCCTCGTTGTGCGGGAATGTCGATAAATTGCCACTCCGAAAGGCCATAGACGGGGTGAATGATGTAATTGTAGCTCGTCTTACCGGCTTTCCTGGCCAGCACCTTGCGAACTTTTGCCGACAGACATACCGCCTGCCGGGAACTGTTGTAATAATTCACCAGCAAAGCGTCACATCGTTTGCTGTAAAACATCGAACATTGAATGCCGGGCTGGCCAAAGTCCACGCCAGAACACGCCTTGGCATCATAGTAGACCACATCCGCGGAATCGGCCGGCAACGCCGCCATCACCTTTTTCATCCATTGTTCATATAGATCATTCCCACCGGGCACGTTTACCATCGTAGGAAAGTTCAGTAACCGCTTGCTGATCGCCGTCAACGTTGCCTCCGGATCACGACTGGATTGTGCCGGCAGTCCAGGCATACCGATGGCATTGGCCGCCGCAAATTTCCACTGTGTCGTAAATCCCACCACCACACGATAATCCATCCCGGGAATAAATAGTGCTAAAGTTCCATCCGCTGCCATTTCAATCTCTTCACCCGTTTCGGCATCGTAGAAATACTGCGGGGGCTCCAAGGTCAATGTTTTCAAATTTCCCGGATGCACCGCCTCCACCACCGATGCTTTATTCTGATTGGAAATAAATAACAGCACCCTGCCTTTGGCGGTATAGGTGGATATATATGTGGCCTTCCCGGTAAAGCGAGGTTTGGTATCATTGTTATAATACGGGTGCCAATCCACCGTCGGGTCGTCCAGCCAGAAAACATCTAAAGCATTAAGCCAGCAGTCGCAGTATCCGGCGTCATCGTCACTGCCGGAAAAATTGGTGATATCATGCAGCAGCAACCGGCTGAAGACCTCACGCCAGTACTGACGCACCGGTCCAATGTTGGGATATGGCGATTCCGGCGTCTGTGGAAATGGATACCAGTCCAGTACCATTCCCCACTGTTTTGACGTCATCACGCGAATCTGCCCCAGCGTAAAGAGTTTCGTGTACAAATACTCCCCATTGAGCATCTTGCGACAGAAGCTTCGCCCCGGCAGTACCGGGCTGATTGCATTGGCCCAGATATAGGGGCTGGTGGTTTTTCCAGCTTCAATTGCCGTGATGGCAATGCGCTTCATGAAATCCCGCGAATTCCAGATAGCACTACTGGTTTCTTTTCGGCCGTCATCACGGATATAGCCGTACCCGTTGGGAGGATCATAATAGTACACATACGGTGGGTTATCCTGGTAGATGAAGGTGGTATCGGCATGCCGAACTTCCTGCTCATACCACCACGTGCGATAGCGAACATTGGTGACGCCCACGTTGGAGGCAGACTCTACCCGGATAAATGGATTTGCCGGCAGATGTGCTTCTTCCATCATTTTGACCGCCCAATCCGGCAGGGCCGGCGGCTTTTGTTTATTCCAGCCCAATCCGGAACCCCATTCGTGCCAGAATTGCAGATATTCCGGCGTACCACCACATTCCGACACCGCCGACGCCATTGGTCCCGCCTGGTCCGCACCGGCAGTCTGGGCATATTTTTTCAAAAGCGGCAGTGTAAGAAAGCGGCCGTATGTCGGATAAGATCCATTGGTAAACCAGTCTGTAAAAAGTATTCCATTTTTGTACGGTTGGCGGTGACCCTGATTGCGCCACAACCGCCCGTTGGCCGGCATAGCCTTAAACGGGCTGGCCTGCAGTGCAAATTCAAAGGTCCGCTCCGCCTTCAAATGCAGCGGACTATTGACGAACCACGCCGTATAAATCACCTCCGCGTTCCGGCGCTCCAACTGCGCCGCCGGCAATTTTTCATCATTGTGCATCCCTTCTTCCGATGCACAGGAGTACACCAAGCCACGATCATTATCGCCCAGCCAGAAATACGGCGGCATATTGCCGATCCGGAACCAGTTGCGGCTGGGAAAGGTTTTAGAATCCCAGAGCACGCCTTGCCTTTTTTCCAGATCTCCCATGCACTCCTTTTGCGGCCCCAGTATACGTCTCCACGTTACAGCCGCCTCAATCAACTCTGCCACTGACTCGCGAAAGCGAATCTCCAACCGTAAATTTTTTATTTCCACAGCCTTTTTCGTGGGAGCCATCCGCACCGTAAACCGATAAAAGCCGTCATAGTCAAACTGCCCATGCACGTGCAACACCAGCCCATTGCCGGAAAAGCTCTGCCTATACGCTGCCGCCCCCTGGCCCACACGCGCAAGTTCCGCCCTTGTCCCTTTAAGCTCCACCGGCGGATGATTTCCCACCTGCGCCAGCAACACGGCAGGTCGCGAAAACAGGGGTCGTCCCGCGGCGGTAATTTGATCCAAAAGTGCATCAGTCCCATGCGTATACGTGCGGGCATAGCAGGAGATATTGGCTCCATCTACCACCGGCGCGGTAAATGGCGGTACAATGATGTCACTTTCGCCTGCAGCCCGCGCCGTCTCAAATGCCATTACTCTGCGCGTAAATCTTTCCCGCCGGCTCGCAATCTCCTGCTCCGTTTTAGTGATAATAATCGCCCGCAGAACATACACCGCGTGGTCCGGCATCGCGCCGACATGTACATAACCGTGAGCCTGACCATCAGCGGCCAAAGCGTGAATTTCGTTCACAACCAAGCGGCCATTTCGCGCAATCAGCAGTTTCCACTTCACGGCATC